>JBGVAK010000137.1:0-3140 GCA_045224495.1 Christensenellales bacterium | reverse complement strand
TGGACGATGCCGTTGGCGTCGATGTCGAAGGTGACCTCGATCTGCGGCACGCCACGGGGCGCGGGCGCGATGCCGGAGAGCTGGAACCGGCCCAGGGTCTTGTTGTACTGAGCCATCTCCCGCTCGCCCTGGAGCACGTGGACCTCCACGGAGGTCTGGCCGTCAGCGGCGGTGGAGAAGATCTGGCTCTTCTTGGTGGGTATGGTGGTGTTGCGCTCGATCAAGCGGGTGAACACGCCGCCCACGGTCTCGATGCCCAGGGACAGGGGCGTCACGTCCAGCAGCAGCACGTCCTTGACCTCGCCGCCCAGGACGCCGCCCTGGATGGCCGCGCCGATGGCCACGCACTCGTCGGGGTTGATGCCCTTGAAGGGCTCCTTGCCGGTGATGGTCCGGACCATCTCCTGGACGCAGGGGATACGGCTGGAGCCGCCCACCAGGATGACCTTATCGATCTGAGAGTTGTTGAGGCCGGCATCCTGCATGGCCTTCTGCACGCAGGCCTTGGTCTTGTCGACGAGATCGGAGATGAGCTCGTTGAACTTGGCCCGGGTGATGGTCATGTCGATGTTCTTGGCACCGGAGGCGTCCATGGCGATGTAGGGCAGGTTGATGTTGGTGGTGGTCACGCCGGAAAGCTCGATCTTTGCCTTCTCGGCGGCCTCCTTCAAACGCTGGGTGGCGGTCCGATCCTGCAGCAGGTCGATGCCCGTGTTGCGCTTGAAGTCGGAGGCTACGTACTCCATGATCCTTTGATCGAAGTCGTCGCCGCCCAGACGGTTGTTGCCCGCGGTGGCCAGCACCTCGAAGACGCCGTCGCCGATCTCCAGGATGGACACATCGAAGGTGCCGCCGCCCAGGTCGTAGACCAGGATCTTCTGGTTGTTCTCTTTATCGAGACCGTAGGCCAGAGAAGCGGCCGTGGGCTCGTTGATGATACGCAACACTTCGAGGCCCGCGATGCGGCCCGCGTCCTTGGTGGCCTGCCGCTGGGAGTCCGTGAAGTAGGCGGGCACGGTGATGACCGCCTGGGTCACCTTCTCACCCAGATAGGACTCCGCGTCCTGCTTCAGCTTCTGCAGGATCATGGCGGAGATCTCCTGGGGCGTGTAGTCCTTGCCGTCGATGTGGACCTTGCGGTTGCTGCCCATATCCCGCTTGATGGAAGCCACGGTGCGGGTGGGGTTGGTGATGGCCTGGCGCTTGGCAATGGTGCCCACGAGACGCTCACCGTCCTTGAACGCCACCACGGAAGGCGTGGTGCGCGCGCCTTCGCTGTTGGGGATAACGACCGGCTCGCCGCCCTCCAGGACGGAGACGCAGGAATTGGTCGTGCCTAAATCGATACCGATGATCTTACCCATAGTTTTCTTTTCCTCCTGATACTTGTATAGTCTATGCTTTTTCAGCCTTGCCTTGTCTTGGCAGGCTCGGCTGTTTTTTCCTTACTCGGACACCTTGACCATGCTGTGCCGCAGGATCTTGTCGCCCATCTTGTACCCCTTCTGGAGCACCGCCAGGATGGTTTCGCTCTCCACGCCCTCGGCCGCCTCGGAAAGGACGGCGTTGTGAAGGTTGGGATCGAACTTGCCCTCCGCCTCGATCTCCGTCAGGCCCAGCTTCTTGAGCTCGTCGGTGAACTTGCGGTAGACCAGCTTCACGCCCTCCACCCAGGCTTCATCCGCCTTGTCGGCGTTCGACACGATCCGATCAAAATCGTCCAAAGAGGGGAGCAGCTCCGCGACCGCGTCCCGCTTGCCGTTCTCGTAGCTCTCGGCCCGGACGCTGTTGTTCCGGCGGCGATAGTTCTCGAAGTCCGCCTGGTTCCGCTGCAGCAGCCGCACGGTGTCGTCCAGCTCCTGCTGCTTCTTCTCCAGCTCCGCCTGGAGCTTCTTCACTTCCTCGTTCTCCGCCGGCTGCTCTTCCGGGGTCTCCACGGGGATCTCCTTGGCCTTTTCCTCGTTCTTCCGCTTGTTCCTCGACATCAGTCTTCCTCCAAAAGATTCGTTAAGATACTGCCTAAGCTCTTACTCATGTAATCCAGCACGGACACCACCTTCCCGTAGGGCATCCGGGTGGGCCCGATGACACCCATGGTCCCCACCGGCAGGGAGCCGATGCGATAGGTGGCGGTGACCAAGCTGCAGTCGCTGAAGATGTCCTGGCCGAGTTCGCTGCCGATCTTCACGCTGATCTCGAAGGGGCCGGCGTTCTTCAGGAGCCTATACATGGAGTCCTTCTTCTCCACCGCCGCCAGCAGCTGCCGCGCCCGTTCGATGTCGGAATAGGCGGGATAGTCCAGCATGTTGTTGGTACCGGAGAGGGCGATGCGGTGGGCGTTGACCCCCGGCGCCGTTTCCATGGTATCCACCAGGTCTGTGAGGAAGGTGCCGCGATCCTGCAGCTCCATGCCCAGCTCCCGGGTCATCCTCTCCCCCACCTCCGTCATGCGGCAGTTGAAGTACCGCTGGGAGATCATGCGGGAGACGCGATCGAGCTCGTCCGCGCCCATCTCGGCAGGTACCCGGATAACGGAGTCTCTCGCGACGCCGGCGTCGGTAACGACCACCACCAGAGCGTAGCCCTCCGCGAGAGGCACAAGCTGCAAGTGTCTTAGCCGGTTGGTGCTGCTTTCAGGCATCATGACCAGGGCGGTGTAGTGGGTGATGTTGGAGAGCACGCTGGCGGTCTCCCGCATGACGGCGTCCAATCCCTTCACCTTGTTCTGGCAATAGGCCGACATGACCTTGACCTCGTCCTCCGTCAGGTTGGACCGCTGCATCATGTTGTTGACGTAGAGGCGGTACGCCTTGTCGGAGGGCACCCGGCCCGCAGAGGTGTGAGGCTGCTCCAGATACCCCAGGTCCTCCAGATCCGCCATCTCGTTGCGGATAGTGGCTGAGGAGAGCTTAAAGGAGGGGTTCTGGCTCAGGACCTTGCTGCCCACGGGGGCGCCGGAAAGGATGTATTCATCCACGATGGCCCGGAGGATCCGCAGCTTTCTGGGATTCAGGTCCATACCGTTTCCTCCTTTCTTTAGCACTCCATTCCTTTGAGTGCTAATCACTGTACAGAATGTACCACCATTATTACCCAATGTCAAGCAAATGACCGGCTCACAATGTGAAATGAAGGTGAAT
>JBGVAK010000136.1:0-39635 GCA_045224495.1 Christensenellales bacterium | reverse complement strand
CCCAACGGCTCCCTGTACGCCATCGAGGGCATCACCTCCCCCGACGGCCGCGTCTTCGGCAAGATGGGCCACAGCGAGCGCATCGGCGCCGGCCTCTACCAGAACGTCCCCGGCAACTACGACAGCCGCATGTTCGAGGCCGCGGTGCGGTATTACCAATAATACAGGCGACAACGAAAAACGGTCCTCCGCTCATGCGGGGGACCGTTGTTTTTGGGATCGTTTCGGGGCTTACAGCACCAGCGTCAGGTTGTTGAGGCCCAGGGAGTTGACGTAGTTGGCGCTCCTGACCATCTTCATGACCATGCGGATGCCGATGTGGGCCGCCGGGTCGTCGGATTCATGGAGCTTCAGATACTCCACCGGGTCGAAATTCACGCAGTTGTCCCGGATGCGGATGATGCAGCTGCTGCCCTTGAAGAGGATGCGCACGTCCACGCTCTGGTCCTTTCGCTCCTGACTGAAGCCATGCTCCACGATGTTGTTGACCATCTCCTCCACGCACAGGGAGATGAGCATGCTGTTCCTGGCGCTCTCGCCGTGGGCCTTGCAGAACTCCGCCGCTTTCAGAGAGGCTTCCGCCGCTTCCTCTCGGCTGCGGACGGTCATCTCGATCTTGTCCTCGTCCTTCACGCCGAAGAGCCGCGGCAGCAGGGCGAAGGTCTCCGCGTTCAGGGCGGGCTTATAGCTCTTCTTCCAGACCACGATGCAGATGACGGCCATGGTCAATATCTCCCCGCCCAGGAAGGACAGCCACACGCCCGTGGTGCCCCAAAACCGGCTTAGGACGAAGGCCGCCAGCACCGGGAAGGTCACGTTCTGCAGCAGGGAAATGAGCTCCGTGAACCGGACCCGGTCCACGCCCTGGTAGTAGTTCTTGAAGGTGGTGTTCAGCGAGCAGGGCAACAGCGAGAAGGAGAATAGCCGCATGCCCCAGACGGTCATGGCCTTGGCCGCCGGATCGGCGAGGAACAGGCTCACCAGCACCGGCGCCAGGAGGAACACCACCACGATAAGGCCCACGTCCAGGACCGTGGCGTAGAAGGTCTGGGTCCTGACCAGGGTGTAGATGGCGGTCCGATCCTCATCGCTGTAGAAGATGGCAGCGAGGAGGAGCGATACCTGGGCCACGCCGGAACCGAAGCAGTAGCAGATGTTGCCCACGGTGGAGATCACGGAGTAGGCGGCCACGGCCATGTTCCCGCCGGCGGACAGCAGGATCTTGTTGAGCGTGAACACCAGCACCACCATGGCCAGGGAGTTGATGACGGTGGGGATACCGTAGGAAAAAAGCTCTTTACAGACCTTTTTCGTCACCGCCTTCAGCCGCAGCTTGAACATGCAATCCTTTTTGAAGAAGTAGGCGAGGCCCACGATCAGGGCGAAATAGTAGCTGAAGCTGGAGGCAAGACCCATGCCCAATGTGCCGCCGTGGAAGACGAAGACGTTCAACAGGTCGAAGGCCACGTCCGATACGGTCATGAGCAACACGGCCAGAGCGAGCCGGATGCGATTGCCCGATATTTGAAGAAACGGTACCATGATCTGGGCCACGATGAAGGCCGGAGCGCCCACGATGAAGCCGCGAAGGTAGTCCCGCGTGAGGCCGAAAACCGGATTGTCCGGTCCGGGCCGGCCTGCGCCCAGGAGGGTGCAGACAGGGTTCACCAGCAGCAGGATCAGCACTGTTCCCACCAAAGACACGCTGAGGGCCAGCACCGCGGAAGCGGAGAAGCAGGCGTTGGTCCCCTCCCGATCGCCCACTCCCATGGTCTTGCCGCACATGACCTGGATGCCCGCGGAGAGCATGGCGCCATAGGCGGCGAAAATGAGGAGCACGGGGTTGGCGAGGCCGTAGGCAGTCATGGAATCCACCCCCAGGAAGCGGCCGATCATCATGCTGTCCACCAGCATGCAGAGCATGACCGTCATGGCGGAGAGGATCTGCGTCACCAGCATCTGCCGGAATATCTTGCGTATCATAGGGTCTACCTGCCTTGAAACAGAGTTAAGGTTCTACCTTCTCAGCATCCCGGCAGAGACCGGGAACTCGAAATAGGTGTCGGGATAGGGCTCGTCCCCCAGAGCAAAGTGCCACCATTCGCAGTCGATGGGCGAAAAGCCGTTGCGGACCATGGCCCGCTGCAGGCGCATGCGGTTCTCGTACTGCTCCTCGGTCACGGCCCGGCAGTCCGGGTGGCTAAGGGGGCTGAAGAGGTCGAAGGGGCTGCCCATGTCCACCTCCTTGCCGGTGGACATATCGAGGAGGGTCAGATCCACGGCGCTGCCCCGGCTGTGGCTGGAACGCTTGGCGATGTAGCCCCGGGAAAACAGCTCCTGCTTCACCAGATCCGGATAGAAGTAGGGCTTCATGCGGATGTCCGTGTCCTCGATGCCCCAGAGGATGAACTGCTTCACAGCCGCCACCGGCCGGTAGGCGTCGAAGACCTTCAGCCGGTAGCCCTGGACGATCATCTCGTTGCTGACGGCCTTCAAGGCCCGAGCCGCCTCCCGGGTCAGCAATGCCACGGGCTCCTCGTAGCCGTCGATGCGCTCGCCGATGAAGTTGTAGGTGGAGTAGTAGCGTATCTCCTGGACCACGTGGGGCACGTAGTCGCTGAGCAGCACGAAGCCGCCGGCGTCCGAGGGCAAGGCGTTTCTACCCATGGCGCACCTTCCTTTCCGTTCGATATCCCGTCACAGCGGCTCCACCGCGTCCAGCAGGGCGTTCCACTGCCGGAGGCTCTCCTCCCGCAGGGCGTCCCGCAGGTACACGTGGAAAAAGGTCAGCATCCTGCCCTGCCGGAGCACGTAGGATTCACCCGCCATGGGCATGTCCCCGGCGGTGTAGGTATAGCGAAAACCCTCCGCCGCCTGGCCGCCGATCTTTCTCGTCAGGGCGGTCTCCTTGCGATACTCATAAGGAGCCATGGCCCGGCTGACGTTGGCCTCCACGCTGGCGACGGGGCGGATCATGTGCAGGAGAAGACCGGCGAAGGCGTTCACTTCCTTCCAGCCGATGGACACCACCATGTGGCCCTCCTCGCTGGTCAGGAACAGGGCTTCGCCGCCGCCCAACATATTGAGCTTCTTTTGCTCCTTCTCGGTCATCTCCCGAAAGCCCTCGGGGCAGCTAAGCTTAAATCGATTGTTGACGGTCAGTTCTTCCATATATGCCTCACTTTCTTTGGATGCGTTTGCGGCTGGAGGTGATGGCCCCCTGGGGGCAGACCAGCACGCACAGGTGACAGCCTACGCATTTTTGTCCGTTGAGCAGAGGCCGTCGGGCCTCGTCCAGGCGGATGGCCTGGTGGCCTCCGTCGGCGCAGGAGACTACGCAACGGCCGCAGCCTATGCACCTTTCCCGATGGAACTTGGGAAAGATGACCGTGTCCCGCTCCAGCACGTCCGTGGTGTCGCTGACAGAGGATAGGGCCAGGCCCCGGACCTCGTTCACGCTGGAAAAGCCCTTCTCCGCCAGGTAGTAATTCAAGCCAGCCTTGAGATCGTCGATGATCCGGTAGCCGTATTGCATGACGGCAGTGGTAATCTGGATGCTGCCGCCGCCCAGGAGGAGGAACTCCAGGGCGTCCCGCCAGGTCTCGATGCCGCCCATGGCGCTGATGTGCACCCCCTGCAAGTTCGGATTTTGACCCAACTCCGCGATGAACCGCAGGGCGATGGGTTTCACGGCGTTGCCGCTGTAGCCGCCCACGGCAGACATGCCCCGGACCGCGGGGGCGGACACGTAGGTGTGGGGATTCACGCCGAGAATGCTCTTGATGGTGTTGATGGCAGCGATGCCGTCGGCCCCGCCCCGCTTGGCTGCCTCCGCCGCCGGGGCCATGGCGGCCACGTTGGGGGTGAGCTTGGCGAGGATCGGTATCCTCGCCCCCCGCCGGGCAGCAGCGGTGAACCGCTCCACCAACTCCGGCACCTGGCCGATGTCGGACCCCAATCCCTCGTCCATCATATTGGGGCAGGAAAAATTGAGCTCGATAGCGTCAGCCCCGTTAGCCTCGCAAAGGCGGCTCAACTCCTCCCACTCCGCCTCGTTCTGACCCATGATGGAGGCCAGAATGAACTTGGTGGGATAATTCTGCTTGAGCCGCCGGAAGATCTCCATGTTCTCGGCCACGCTGTGGTCGGAGAGCTGCTCCACGTTCTTGAAGCCCACGATGGTCCCGTTGTCTCCGGTGATGGCGGAGAAGCGGGGGGACGCCTCGTGGATATCGAAGGAGCAGATGGTCTTAAAACAGGCTCCGGCCCAGCCCGCCTCGAAGGCCCTGGCGCACATGTCGTAGGTGCTGGCTACCACGGAGGAGGACAGGAGGAAGGGGTTCTCGAGAGGCACGCCGCACAGATCCGTCCGCAGGATGTCCTCGTTTTCCGGCAAGGGTATCTCCAACTCCGGCCTGACCTCGTCGTACAGCCGCCCGATCAGATGCCGGATGGGGACCTCATGGGGCCGGACACAGGCGTCCTCGCAGGGGGCGTGGCACAGCCGGCAGGGGTTCCCCGCCGGCAGTCTGGCCGCGGCCACCTTCTCGTCGTCGAACCAGACGCTGCGGAGCAGCGCCGCCACATCCAGCTGCCCGCAGGCAGCGGTACAGGGGGCGTCGTGGCAGATGACGCAACGTATCATGTCCTTGCGCTGGATGGCCCTTTCAAAGAGCATAGTCGTTCCTCCCGTAAAAAGTCTGGTGTCAGGCCACGTCCGTCAGCTTCAGGTGCTTTACCTTCCGCAGGGCGACGACGTTGACGATCACCGTGAAGAGCACGGTCAACCCCATGCCGATGAGCCAGGAAGTCACGCTGGGGCTTCGGTCGAACTGGATGAAGGGCTGCTCCAGGGTGCGCACGATGGCGTAGCCCAAAACGGCGCCCAGGCCGATGCCCAGCAGGATGCCCAGAGCCGTGGTGGCCACCGTCTCCCGCAAGACGTAGTCGATGGTCTCCCGGGTGGTGAAGCCGTTCACCCGCATGATGGTCAGCTCCCGCTTTTTCTGCAGGATGTAGATGTTGGTCAGATTCATGAGCACCACTCCGGCCATGACCGCCGCCATGAAGATGAACAGGGCCACCACCGCGTTCATGACGGACGTAGCCGTCTCAAAGAGCTGGCGGAAGGTGTCGGCAGCCGTATACCCCTCATAGCCGTTCATACCGGTGAACTGACGGTGCAGGGCGTCGCCGTCGGCGCCGTTGAGCTGCACTAAAAAGGCGTTCGGCTCCATCTCCCGGGAGAACAGGGATTCATAGCACGCCCGGCTCATGAACATGACCCGGTTCATGTAGTTGTTGAACACCCCCGCCACAGGCACGGTGACGGACTCCGTGGCGTTGACCGTGATATTCAGGGGATCGCCCACCCGGACACCGAAGTATTCGGAGAAGCGTTTGGGGATATAGATGCCCTCCCCGGAAGGCGTCATGACCGCGCCTGTCTCGGCGTCAACGAGCCGGAACATCTCACCGATCCGATCCAGGTCCCCGCAGTACAGTTCCTCCACGTCCAGGTTCCTGACCTGGACGGTGGCGTACATGGCGGCGACGGGGCAGGTCTTGGCCCCGGCCTTCTGGAGGGCATCGTCCATCATGGGTTCGATGGTCAAGTTGATGGACGAATTGAATCGGAAGACGCCATCGTATCGGACCACGTCGGTGAACTGATGCTCTACAGCCCCGTTCACCGCATGGCGCAGGGTGAAGCCCACCACCACCAACGCGCAGCAGCCGGCTACGCTGACGACGGTGACGGTCACCCGCCGAAGATCCGAACGGATGTTCCGAAGGATCAGCCGGAGATACAGGGACAGCCGCTGCTTCCGTCCGGAGGCCCCTCTGTGGCGGCCCTTGGGCGCGGGAGCCTGCAGGAGAGCCACCGCCGGGGTCCTCAGCAGCCGCCGACAGGCGACCCATACGGCGCATACCGACAGCAGTGCGCCCACGACCATGACGATCAGCGTGGGACCCACCGTCAGCGCTGAGCGGGTGATGTCCGCCCGATAGTACATCTGGTAGCCCCGCAGGATGAAGGGCTCCACCCCGAAGCGGGCGATCAGGATCCCCAGCAGGGTACCTAAAAGGGTGCCGGACAGGCCGAAGAGCAGGTATTTTGCGAACACCTCCCGGGGATAGAACCCCAGGGCTTTGGTGGCGCCCACCAAGGAGCGCTGCTCGTCGATCATCTTGCTGACCGTGGCGTAGATCACCAGGGCGCCCACCACCACGAACAGGAGCGAGAAGGTCATCTCCAGCCGGGCGATGCTGTCCCGGGAGGAATCCAGCTGCACGAAGCTCATGTTGCCGCTGGTATCGGTCACGATCCACCGGCAGATGCCGGGAAGACCTATCTTCTCCCAAAGGGTCCCGTCCAGATAGCTTTGATGGGTCTCGTCCCATGCCACACAGGAGCTGGCCAGCTCCACATATTTTTCATCGTAATCCGAAAGCGCGTCCATGATCTTGTCCGCCAGAAGGTCCACGGCCGCCTCCGGGGAATAGTCGCCCTCACCCTCGAGAAGAATGAAAGCGCCCTTGAGGATCTCGTCCTGCAGCTGCAGCGACGCGAGGAAATTCTCCACGTTCTCCCGCAGGGACAGCCTGAGATTGGCGCTGATCCTGTCCGTCAGCCGGAAGGTCACAGCCTGCATGTCGGGATCGTCCAGATCCACCACGCGCTTGGAAGACCAGAGGATGGCATCCGCCCATGGCTGGCCCAACGTCTCGGTGAGCTTGTCCCGGATGATCCTGCGGACCCCTTCCTTCGCTTCCTCTATCTGCTCCCAGCCGACTGTCAGGTTCTCTCGGGCGGCATCCTCGATCTGGCGGTCCACCTCTTTCTGGCGGATGTCAGCTCGCGCCTCGCTGATGGCGTCGATCCTGTTTTTGACGGCCGCCACGGCGCTGCGGTAGGCGTCGTCGAACCGGCTGCCCTCCCGGGGCGCGTCCACCAGCAGCTCAGCTTTCATGTAACTGCCTGTGAAGATGTCCAGATCGAAGGCCTCCGGCGCCAGCAGGACGTACAGGGTGTCGGGCACGCTGTCGCAGATGTGGTCCGGATGGTCGACGATGCCCGTGACGGTAAATTCACGCCCCGTCAAAAACAGGGCCTGTTTGCCTTCCGCATCGGTAAGCTCGATCCTGTCCCCCACCTGCCAGCCCATCTGCTGCGCCAGGTTCTGCTCCACAGCGCACGAACCGGCATCCGCAGGCAACTGGCCTTCCACCAGGAGCGGACGGTTGATACGCTGGGAGAAGGTGGTGGCGTTCACGCTCTTGCGAGCGGTCCCGCTGGCCACCCTGACCTGGGTCATGACGATGCCTTCCGCGTCCCTGACGCCTTCGATCCCCCGCAGGATATCCATATCCTCCTGGGACAGCAAACGGGTGGAAACGATCTCGATATCGCGGAAATCCACGTCGTTGTAGAAGGTCGTGCCGTTTGTATCGATGGCCGCCGCACTGTAATTCATGCCCAGGAACATGGTCACGCCCATGAGAGCGATGATCACGATGGACAGGTAGGAGACCTTCTGCCTCCCTATGTTCCGCAAGGCGTCTTTTCGCTGTGTGGGTTTCATGGTCCGTCACCAAACCAGCTCTTGGGCGTGGACCGGGTGCAGATTCTTCTTGATGCTGGCGATGCGGCCGTTCCTCACCTTCACCACCCGGTCGGCCATCTTGGCGATCTCTACGTTGTGCGTGACCATCATGACCGTGGCGCCCTGGTTCTTCACGATGTCCTCGATGACGCTCAACACCTCGATGCTGGTGGTGTAATCGAGGGCCGCCGTGGGCTCGTCGGCCAGGATGAGCTTGGGCTTCTTCACGATAGCCCGGGCGATGGACACCCGCTGCTGCTGGCCGCCGGACATCTGGCCGGGGTAGTTGTTGGCCCGGGCGCTTAGGCCCACCTTGTCGATGGCCTCCGCGGCGTCCATGGGGTCCTGCACCAGTTCCGCGATGAACTGCACGTTCTCCAGGGCCGTCAGATTGGGCATCAGGTTGTAGGCCTGGAAGATGAAGCCGATGTACTCCCGGCGGTATTTCGTCAGCTCCGCGTCCGTGGGGTGGGAGAAGTCCTTCCCCTCGATGGTCAGGGTGCCGTCGGTCAAAAAGTCCATGCCGCCCACGATGTTCATCATGGTGGACTTGCCGCAGCCGGACTCGCCCAGGATCACCACGAACTCGTTCTTATAGATCTCTAAGTTGATACCCTTTAAAACTTTCAATACGCCGTCGCCGGAGGGGAACTCCCTGGTGACGTTCTTCAAGACCGCCAGGACTTCCTTCTCTTCGCCCAAGTCTACGGCGAGCCCCTTCTCGTCGATGGTGATGGCGGCCAGAGCGGCCATGCGCTCGCAGAGCTGCAGCTCCTCCTCGTCGTACAGGCTCCCGTCCCGCTTGTTGACGATCTGGACGCAGCCGATGACGTCGTGGAGGTTGTTGAGGGGGACGCAGATCATGGTTTTGGTGGTCAACCCGTTGTCGTCGAAGACGGTGCCGTCGAAGCGCGTGTCGGCAGCGGCGTCCGTGACCATGACGGACTTGCCCGTCTTGGTGACCAACCCCTCGATACCGAGGCCGTTCTCCACGGTGATGTTGGACAGGTCCGCGGGGCCTATGTGGAACAGGGGGCTCAGCCGATCCGTCTTGGGGTCCAAAAGCCAGATGGCCCCGGCTTCGCTGTTCAGCGTGTTGACGATGATCTCCAGGCTCCCGGAGAGGGCGTCGTCGAGACTGTCCACCTCCAAAAGGGCCTCCATGATCTGCCAGGTCGCCTTGGTGAATCGTTTTTCCTCTGCCATGATCCCTGTCTCCTTATCCAATGGGTAAAAGATTTATTTCTGTTCCGCCCGTTTCCCGAAGATATGCTGATGCCGAAGCAGAACGGTGCCGAGGAGCTCCCCCAGCCCGTAGCAGCTGACGATCTCCCCCACGGCCACGTAGGCCGCCATGAGGAGGACAGGCAGCTCCACCCCGTAGCCGTACCGCAGCACGAAGGGCACGATGACGGCGTTCGCCAGGACCGTGGGCAGCGGCACCAGCCACCGGTTCTTTCTGAGCAGATACCCGCCCACCGCACCAATCAAGGTGGCCACGCTCCCGAAGATCACGTCCAGGGGGATGGCCCCGCCCAGCAGGTTCCCCAACAGGCACCCTACGAACAGGCCCGGGATGGCCGCCGGAGTGAACAGGGGCAGGATGGTCAAGGCCTCCGAGATCCGTACCTGCATCTCCCCGAAGGAGATGGGGGCGAAGATCACCGTCAGCACCACGTACAGGGCCGCGATGGCTGCGCTCTGGGTCAGCTTGAGGGCCGTCGATCTCCTATCCTTCATGCGCCATACCTCCCAGACCGTCCGGATAGCGCAGAGGAAGGAACGGCTGATACAGCCGTCCCTTCCAAAGCCTCCCCCTGTGCGCTGATGCCCGTGGCCGTCACCAAAGCCACGGCCAGGATCAGCGTTGCTATTCCCTTTCTGTTCTTCACTGCTTTCCTCTCTCAGGTTCACGCACGTCTCGTCCCGTCCCGCCCTTTGGGCCGCCTTCGGCTCACCAAAGCAGATCGGGATCCGAGCAGATGGCAGACAGCCCGTCGATCTGGACCTTCTGTACGGTCATAGGCCGGATGAGCTCGTCCAGCACGTCGTCGTAATCATCCATCTCCGGCACCTTCTCGTTGAAGGTCACCACGTAGTCCACGAGACCGCGGGTCAGGTAGAAGTCCGTGGTCTCCCAGAAGCTGTAGCCCATGCCGTACTCGAAGCCCATGTCCAGCAGCTCCTCGCCGGTCATGCCGACGAGAGCGTCCAGCTCCTCCTGGGCGGGAAGGACAGCGGACAGGTCCCCCACACGGGTGACGGGCAGGGGGCCCAGCAGGGCTTCCTGCTTCTCCTCCCGCTGCTCGTCGAAGAAGTCGATGGCATCCAGCTTTTCAAAGACGTCCGCGGGGATGGCCGCCTCGACCCGGTAACAGGCGCCGCCGTCCTCAAAAGCGACGGCGTACATGGTCTCCACGATACTGGAGCTGTAGCGCGGCGTGTCGCCTTGGTCGTTCGTCTTCTTGAAAACGGCGAAAACGTCGGCCAGGGTCTTGTAGGGGCTGTCCTCCAGGGGGATCTCAGGGATGGAATAGAAGACGGGCTCCGCCTCGGCGAACATGGCCTCGTAATCCTCCAGGGACGCAGTGCCGTTGATGTCGAAGTCCAAGGCCATGGCGTACTCGGACAGGTTCCCCTCCCAGGCGGCGCTCTTCACGGTCAGGGGCCGGATGACCTCCGCCACGTTTGGATCGTCGCCCACGTCCACGTATTCCACGAACTCCACCTGATAGCCGAAGGGGCCCTTATCCAAACTGGCCCAGGAGAGCTTTTTCTCCTCGCTGAAGCCGTAGCTGCCCTGGGGCACGAATCCCAGATCCAGCAGCTCCTGGCCGGTCATGCCTGCCAGGGAATCCAGCGCCTCCTGGGGCAGCAGGACCTCGGACAAGTCGTAGAGATGCTCGATGGGCAGCTCCGCCACCAGAGCCTTCTCCTTCTGACCCGCCTCCGGATCGAAGATGTCGATATCCATGAACTGTTGGAACTGCTCGTCCGTCAGCGTGGTGTCGGCCCGATAGTAGACGCCGTCCGCCTGGAAAAGCCGGACGTACTGATTCCCTTCGCAGCCGTATCCGGGCGATTCGTAGTCCCAAACGTCCCCCATGATCTTCCATTCCGTTTCTTCGGCCGCAACGGCCCGGGCTCCGGCAAAGCCGCCCAGGATCAACAGGACAGCCAGTAAAATGGGCATAAGTTTCTTCATAGCGGGATCTCCTTTACAATTTCTTTTGTATGGTCAGGACGTTCTGTCCGAATTTGTACGCATAGTCCATCTTGTCCATGGTCTTCTTCACCAGGAAGATGCCCAACCCGCCGATAGGCCGCTCCTCGGCGGACAAAGCTACGTCGGGGTCCTCCTTCTGGAGGGGGTTGTAGGGCAGGCCGTTGTCCAGGAAGGTCAGCGTGACGGTCCTGGTCTCCGCCTCAAAGGCGAAGCGCACGGTGACGGGGCCGGTGCCGGGCTCGTATGCATATTGAGCGATGTTGGCCATGATCTCGTCGATGGCCACGTTGAGCTGCGTCCTGGCCCTCAAGGGGCAGTCCACGGCGTCCAGCTCCGCTTCCACGAAGTCGGTCACCGCAGGGATATTCTCCACCCTGGCCTCCACGGTCAGCTCCTTGGCGGGCGGCTCCTCCTTCGGTCCCCTGTACTCCAGGCACAGCATGGTCAAATCGTCGAACTGCTCCGCCTCCTGGACGAAGTCGTCCACGGCTCGGCGAACGTTCTTCAAAATGTCCTTCGGTCCGGCGTCCGGTTCCTCGTTCAAGGCGGCGATCATCCGTTCGCTGCCGAAGAGCTCCTCCTTCGCGTTGGTGGCCTCGGGCACGCCGTCCGTATACAGAAACAGCTTGTCCCCCGACGTCAGCTGCAGCTCATACTCCCGATACCGCACGCCGCCCATGCCGCCGATGACGAAGCCGTGCTTGTCCTTCAGCAGGGCAAAGCCGCCGTCCCCCAGCTTGACCGCCGGGTATTCGTGGCCGGCGTTGGCTGCCCGGAGCTTGCCAGTGGAGATCTCCAATATCCCCATCCACACGGTGACGAACATGCCCTCCTGGTTGTTGGAGCAGATGGCCTCGTTGGTCTTGGTCAGGATCTCCGCGGGGCCTCGGCCCAGCATGGCGCAGCTCTGCAGGATGATCTTGGACACCATCATGAACAGGGCCGCAGGCACGCCCTTGCCGGACACGTCGGCCATGACCAGGCCCAGATGATCCTCGTCAATGAAGAAGAAGTCGTAGAAGTCGCCCCCCACCGCTTTGGCCGGGTCCATGACGGCGTAGATGTCGAATTCGGACCGATCCGGGAAGGGCGGGAAAATATGGGGTATGAAGGCCGCCTGGATGCGGGTGGCCAGGGAAAGCTCCGTGCTGATGCGCTCCCGCTCGGCGGTGATCTGGGTGATGTCGGTGATATAGGTCTCTATCTGCTCCTCCATCTGATCGATGGAAGCGGCCAGCTGCCCGATCTCGTCCCGGTTGCGGATGGACTCCTGTAGCTTGTGCTCGGCGGCCGTGTTTTCCGCGGAAAAGCGAGCTGCCTCCTCCGTGATCAGGTTGAGGGGCCTAAGCAGCACCCGATGGAGATAGATCGCCTGGCCCACGATCACCAGGAGCAGAAGGCCGATGAGCGCCAGGGCGACCTTATTGAGGAAGGTGTTGCGCTCCGCGGCCAGCACGTCCATCTGCCGCTGGACGCAGAGGATCCCCTTCACCTGGCCGTCGGATCCTTTGAGGCCGATCATGGCGGTGATGTGGGAGTCGGTCTCGATGTTGCCCTTGTCCCGGATCACCAGCTCCCGATCCGCTTCCTGCTCATAGAGAGCCCGATACTTCTCCCGATACTCGTCGTTGGTGGTCTCCCGCACGAAGCCGAAGTCGTACTTGGTGTAGGAGCTGTCATGATCGATGGTGGAGAAGAGGAAGGTGATGTGCCCGTAGTCGGTGCGATCCGGTTCGATCACATAGATGAAGGTGGACCCGGAGGAGTTGCAGAGGTGGTCCATCCGATCCAATACGGCCCTGTATTCAGAGGTGACGCCGCCGCTTTGGGCGTATTCATCCATCCTGTCGGCATCGACGAGCTCGGCAGCCGTCTGCGCCGTCAGAAAAGCGCCTTCCGCATACTGGTTCAGCAGCGCATTGGTAAAGGTCCGATAGCCGATGACGCTGACGATGCCGGAGAACAGCACCAACAGCAGCACCATGCCGGATATGCTCTTGAAGGTCACGTGTTGACGCAGCCGTTTCATGAGATCGCCTCTCTCTTCCCGGGTAAGCCTCTCAAAGGGAAGCGTACTTCCCCTTGAGAAGCGGGTCTCCTTCTGCTTACTCGATGGTCAAAATATCGGCGAAGCCGGTGACCTCGAAGATCTCCAGGATCATATCGTTGGCATGGGTCACCTTCATGGTCCCCTGCTTGTTCATGGTCTTCTGAGCACCCAGCAGCACCCTGAGGCCCGCGGAGGAGATGTACTCCAGCTTCTCCAGGTCGAAGGTCAGCGCTGCCACGCCGGGCAGGGCTTCCTTCAGCGCCGCCTCCAGCTGGGGCGCGGTCATGGTGTCCAAACGGCCCTCCAGGGCCAGCGTCAGGGCGTTTCCGTTCTTGTTCTGATTGATGATCATGCTTATATTCTCCTTTTTTCTGTTATTTGTGCTGTTCGTATGCGTTAAAAGCGCTTGACGACATCCATTTCTACCGTACCGCCACGGACACCGATCTTGATCTCATCAGCCAACTTGCGCAGGATGGAACGTTCGTACCGATCCCATTCCTCGTCATTTGGCGCCTCGTCCATGGGATTTCCGTTGGAATCGTAGTAGATGCCGTCGTCACCAGCCAGCATGGCGCTCTCAAACTTGTCCCGTAAAAAGCCGATGAAGCTCTTGGCCGCCTCGTTTTTCTTGGAGGTGGAAACGGAGATGAACTGATACCGTTTGCTGGCGTCCATCGCCGTTTTCGTGGACAGATGCAGGGTGAACACTTTGTCCTCGCTGTCGATCCAAAAGATACCGGACGTTTCTCCCGTGATGCTGCGCACCATGCTCATCAGTTCCTCCGTGATGATCCGCAGGTGCAGCGCCTCCTTTTGGTTCAATCCGCGATACTTCGCCGCAGCTTCCGCCTGGAAAATGCCGCTTCGAATCCCTTGCCTCCGTTGTCGATGCTGATAACGTCAGATTTCATGCGGATGCTCCTTTCAAAACGCTTTTTCTATGACCATCTCCACGGTCTTCCCGCGGATGAATATCTTGATCTCGTCAGCCAGGCGGGCGGTGATGGACTTCTCCAGCTCGTCCCACTTCTCGGGCTCCTCCGCCCGGTGCTCCTCCAGGCCGGACTTGTATTCCTTCATGGACCAGCCATACAGCAGACCGTGGGTGGTGACGCCCATAGAGGCGTCGAAGCTCGCCACATCCACGTAGGAGAAGCCATAGTCCCTGGGGTCGATGCTGACGCCGTCCGGCTCACAGAGCTGGGTGAAGATATCCCGGATCCGGCTCATGAACCCCTTCACGGCGTCGTTCTTGCCGGAGGTGGCCGTCTTCAGCAGCTCCTCCCGCATGTCCGCGTCCATCCGGACCCCGGCGGTCAGATGCAGACTGAAGGCCTTCCCTTCCGCCTCCACCCAGAAGCTGGCGCGGCCGTCGCCCACGATGGTCCGCAGCATCCCCATCATCTCCTCGCTCAGGAGCCGGAGCCTAAGGCTCTCCTTGGGGCTCAAGCCCCGATAGAACGCCGCCATCTCGGTCTCGTGCAGCGCCTCCGCCATGCCTTCGCCCGTGGGGCTGATCGTGATCACATCCGTTTTCATGGATATCCCTTCCTTTCTTTCTCATCTGCCGTCGGTCCGTCTCGAGGACCGGTCTTCATCTATAATGCTTTAGTATATCAAAAGTTGTCCCATTTCACAAGGGGTTTGCCTATCCGTCTCCTTCTTGGCCCTCGGTATATTCCGGGTGCTCCATGTGCCGGATCCGTTCGGCGTAGGCGACGATCTTCTCCTTCCAGTCGTCGTCCTGAGCGTTCAGCAGATAGGTGTGAAACCCGTACTCCCGGCCCCATGAAGCGATGACCGCTTCGTCGTCCACGTGCAGGGAGATCCGATATCGGCTGGGCAGCTTTTGGGGCAGCCTCTCCCGCCGGTTTTGCTGGACCTCCCGCTGGTGCCGCTGGGCGTTGACGATCCCGTCCAGCCTCACCCCATAGCGGCGGAACAGCCGCCGGATATACTTTTCCGAACGCTCGGAGGAGGTATAGATCCACACCTGGTAACCTGCCGCCTGCAGGGAGCGTATCAAGTCCGGCGTGCCGAGGCGCAGCCGTTCCGGAAAGATCCTGTTCCAGGGGAACGGCAGGGGCGGCTCCGTTTGATGGGTCCGGGGCGACACGAAGAGCACCTCGTCCAAATCGAAGGAAACGCGCATCATGGGCGCGGCATCGTTCCTATCCATGGTGTTTGAAGGTCTCCATCACGTCGATGACCCGCTTGGACCAGGCCTCCGCCCCGTCCCCCAGGCCATACTCCTCCACCTGCTTCGTCTGACTGAAGATGCGGAGCACCGCCGCGTCGTCGATATGGACGGTCTCGGGATACTTGGCGGTGATCAGCGCCTCCAGCTCCCGCCTGAGTTCCTTGTTCTCCCCCGTCTTGCGCCCGGTGCCCGTGACGGCGCCGGTGACGTGGACGCCGTACTTGCGGAACAGGCGCTGGATATAGTCGGCGGAGTAGTATCCGGCGGAATAGACCCAGATGTCGTATCCCTTCTTGTTCAGATAGTGGAACAGGGCCGGGATACCCAGCCGCAGCCGCTGCTTGTAGATGTTGCGCAGGGGAAAGGGCAAGGGCTTTTCCGCCGGATCGTCCCCCGCCGGGCGGAACACCACCTCGTCCAGATCCAGCGTCACTCGCCTGTCGTGCTTGGAGTAACGGAGGATGTTCCGGATGTCCATCTCCTGGGTCAGATCCACGATCTCGATGGGGATCCTGCGGAACCCCAGCTGCAGAGCCGCAGCCCACCGATGGTGTCCGTTCAGGATCATGTATCCGTCGGGCCGGATCTTTTCCACGATCAACGGTTCTTCGCAGTACTGTTTGGAGCTTTGACGCTCCAGGCGGAAGCTGTACATGTACTCCGAGATGATCTGATAGTTCGGGCCCACCTTAGGAGAACAGAACTCGTCGTCCGGGTTGGGATGGAGGCTGGCGCAGGGGGCCCAACGGATGAGCGCCCGCTGCAGTATCCCGGCCTTCACCGGCACGTACACGCCCTTATACTTTTTGACTTCGCTGGCGATGAATTCGTCGAACGCTGTGTTGCTGCCTGCCATAGGGTCCGTTTCCTTGGAAAAGTCGTTATGATGCCATATGCGTCCTGTCGCCCCTGCCGCGCTTTGAGGCAGGACCTGCAGGATCCTTTCTTCTCTTGGTTTGCTCGACTCACGGGTATTCGCCCGCCAGGGTGCGCCAATAGATATCCTTAACCAGAATAATCATACCAGAGCTTGTCTTGTATGTCCAATGAAATATCTACTTTTCCCTGTATTTTTTCGCGTCCGCGTCGCTGCAAAGCCCTCTTTGTTTTTTCCGACACATCTGCTATACTGAAAGTAAATCAAAGCTTTTGCAGGAGGGCATATGGAGCCGAAGTATGGACCGCTGTTCCAGCCGTGGCGGATCGGGAACGTAGAGATCAAAAACCGTGTGGTCATGCTGCCCATGGAGGGGACCAACATGATCCAGTGGGAGGCGAAGACCGGCTTCGTGAAGGGCATCGAGGAACTGTACCGGGACAGGAAGGACCAGGACGTGGGCCTGTTCATCCCGGGCCTCATCCCCCTCGTCAGCATCGTGGGGCGAAAGTGGGTCTACGAGCATCCCGAGGTCTTCGAGCCCGTGAAACCCATCGTGGAGGAGATCCACCGCAGCGGCGCAAAAATATTCTTCCAGCTGAGCGCCGGCTCCGGCCGGTCCATGCTGCTGCCGCCGCTCCTTCGACCCTTCGTGAAGAAGGGGGCGCTGAAGACCCTCTCCGCCCCCTTCCTCATGACCAAGTGGTGGTGGTCCGCCCCGGACGACGACGAGCCCAACGTATGGGACCCGGAGGTGAAGATGGACCATTTCACCGAGGACATGATCCACCGATTCGTCCACGCCTTTGGCCAAACCGCCAAACGCTGCCAGGAGGCGGGGGTGGACGGGGTGGAAATCCACGCGGTCCACGAGGGGTATCTTCTGGACCAGTTCGCCATGCCCTACACCAACCACCGGCAGGACGCTTACGGCGGGAGCCTGGAGAACCGGCTCCGGTTCGCCTGTGAGATCGTCCAGGAGATCAAGCGGGTCTGCGGGGCGGACTTCCCCGTGTCCCTCCGGTACTCCGTCTGCTCCATGACCCGGGGCTTCAACCAGGGCGCGGTACCGGGGGAAGAATTCACCGAGGTTGGCCGGACCATGGAGGAATCGGAAAAGGCCATCCAGATTTTGGAGAAGGCTGGGTACGACATGTTCAACTGCGACAACGGCACCTACGACGCCTGGTACTGGGCCCATCCGCCGGTGTACGCGCCGCTGAACATGAACCTCGAGTACGTAGCCCACATCAAACAGTTCACCACCAAGCCCGTGGTCTGCGCGGGCCGCATGCAGCCGGACGCGGCAGCCGAAGCCATCGCCGCGGGACGGATCGACGCCATGGGCATCGGGCGGCAGCTCCTGTGCGACCCGGCGTACGTGACCAAGATCAGGGAGGGGCGCCTCGAGGACATCCTCCCCTGCATCGCCTGCCACGGGGCCTGCCTGCCCTTCAACGGCCTCAACGGCAAGGGCACGGACATCGACCCCATGCACGTGGAGATGGGCCGGTGCGTGCTGAACCCCTGGACCAACAACGAGAAGAAATACTCGAAAGCCCCTGCCAAGAATCCCCGGCGCATCGCCGTCATCGGCGGCGGCATCGGCGGCATGGAGGTGGCCATCCAGGCAGCGTTTCGAGGCCATACCGTGGACCTGTACGAAAAGTCGGACCGGCTGGGCGGCGTGTTCAATGCGGCGGCGGCCATGTCCTTCAAGGAGAAGGACAAGGAACTGCTCCAATGGTACCAGCGGCAGCTGCAGAGCAGCGGCGCCGCGGTGCATCTGAATACCCAGATCGACGACCTTGGAACGCTGGACGCGGACGTGATCGTCATCGCCACCGGCGCAGCGCCCCGGACCTTGCCCATCCCCGGGGCGGAGCGGGCCGTCACCGCCACCGCCTTTTTGAACGGCGAAGCAGCCGTGGGAGACAAGGTGGTCATCGTGGGCGGCGGCCTCACGGGCTGCGAGATCGCCTACGAGCTGGCTCTCCAGGGCAAGCACCCGGCCATCGTGGAGATGACGGAGAACCTGGTAGGGGCCCGGGGCATCTGCATGGCCAATTCCTCCATGCTGCGGGAGCTCCTTAGGTTCCACCAGGTGCCTGCGTACCTTGGCGCCACGGTGAAGGCCATCACCGACGACGGCGTCCTCATCGACGCACCCGATGGACAAAAGACCGTCCCGGCGGACTCGGTGATCCTATCCGTGGGCTACACGCCGGACACCCAGTTTTCTGCGTCGAAGGGACAGCCCAAGGTCTTCTTCGTGGGCGACTGCGACAAGGTGGGGAGCCTGAAGACCGTCATCAAGCAGGCCTACGAACTGGTACAAACGCTGTCATATGGAGGAAAACAGGCATGATCCAACAGAAAACCATCGTCATCACCGGCGCCAGCAGCGGCATCGGCAAGGCCATCCTGGAGATGTTGGCCGATCCGGCGAACGGCAACCGCATCGTCGCCGCCAGCCGGAGCATCGGCAAGCTCACGGGTTTCGGAGAGAACGTGACCCTCTTCCCCTGCGATCTCAGCGCGCCGGCGGGGGTGGACGCCTTGTTTGAAAAGGCCGCGGCGCTGTTCGACAAGATCGACATCCTCATCTGCAACGCCGGCGCGCCCTACTACGAGCGCTACGATTATGAGGATTGGGAGCGGATCGAACGGATCTTCCGGCTCAACACCTTCTCCCCCATGTACAGCTATTCCAAATACCTGAACCACTTGAACGGGCGGGAGGGGCATCTGGTGTACACCATCTCCGCTATGGGCGAGATGGCGCTGCCCGGCTACGCCCTCTATGCCTCCACCAAGTTCGCCATGAAAGGGTTCCAACAGGCTATCCGCGTGGAATCGCCTGAGAATCTGAAGATCACCTGCGTCTACCCCGTGTCCACCAAGACCAACTTCTTCGAGGTGGGCGGCGCCGGCCACAAGGTGGAGCAGCCCTTCCCCGTACAGACCGCCGAAGCCGTGGCCAAGGCCACGATCCGGGGCGTGGAGCGAGGCAGGAAGCAGGTCTATCCCTGCCCCGTGTACCTGCCCAGCCGGTTCCTCATGAACCTGCTGCCTCCGGTGAGGAGCCTTTAGGCCCAGCACCACATGCTCCTTCGGTTCCTGGAGCGCAAGAAGAACGACAAGGAGGAAGCGAAATGATCTACACACAAGAGATCGTACACGCCGTCGTAGAGAAGCAGCGGCAGTTCTTCCGCACCGGTGTCACCCTGGACGTGAATTGGCGCATAGAGCAGCTCAAAAAGCTCAAACAGGCCGTCATGGACCATCGGGATATGCTGGAGAAGGCTCTTTATGAGGACCTGGGCAAAAGCCCCACGGAGGCGTACCTCTGCGACCTCGGGCCCGTGATCGTGGAGGTCAACGAGATACTGCGCGGTCTACGCCGCTGGGCCCGGCCGGAGCTCCATTTCAGCGGCCTCATGTGCTTCCCCAGCCTCTTCACCCGGGTCTACAAGATGCCCTACGGGGTGTCGCTGATCATCTCCCCCTTCAATTTCCCCATTCTGCTGACACTGGGCGTCCTGGCCGCCAGCATCTCGGGCGGCAATACGGCGGTGCTCAAGACCAGCTCCAAGTCCGCCGCCAGCACCCGGGCCCTGAAGGAGATGATCTCCGCCACCTTCCCGGAGGAGTTCGTGACCGTGATCGACGGAGGCCACGACGTGGCGGACATGTGCCTCGAGGAGCGATTCGACAAGATCTTCTACACCGGCTCCCCCGCCGTAGCCAAGCACGTCCTCGAAAAGGCGTCCCATCACCTTACCTCCGTAGCGTTGGAGCTGGGGGGCGAGACCGGCAACTGGTGCATCGTCCGCAAGGACGCGGACCTCAGGGACGCCGCCCGGAAGATCGCCTTCTTCAAGCTCTGCAACGCGGGGCAGATCTGCATCAACATCAACCAGATCGCCGTGGCGGAGGAGGTGGCGGAGCCATTCCTCATCGAGCTTAAGAAGGAGTTCGTCCGCCAGATCGGGGAGCACCCGGAGGAGAACCCGGACTATCCCAAGCTCATCACCCCGGCGGTCTACGATAAGTGCATCCGGCTCACGGAGCAATACAAGGATCGTGTCGTCTTCGGCGGCACCGGGGATAGGGCGGCCGTGCGCTTTTCACCCACGATCATCTACCCCGTGGACAGGGACGAGGACATCGTGCAGCACGAGCTCTTCTGCCCCCTGCTGCCGGTGGTGCCCTTTAAGGACAGCGAGGTGGACGCCCTTCTGGACGTGATCGCGGACCGGGAGCATCCCCTCTCCATGTACATCTTCACCGCCGACAAACGCTGGGCCAAGCAGGTCATGGCCACCCAACAGTTCGGGGGCGGCTGCATCAACGAGGTCTGCATCCACATGATGGTCAAGGGCGTCCCCTTCAACGGCACCGGCCACTCGGGCATGGGCGCCTACCACGGCGAATGGGGCTTTCGGGAGTTCACCCACCCCCAGACGGTCCTCATGGGCAGCACCTGCTTCAACCTGCCCCTCCGGGAGCACCCCTATTCCGGGGCGGCGGGCAGGAAGAAGCAGGCCCTATTGAAGTGGTTCGAGCGCTGAGCCCTCACCAGTCCTCCTTCTTCCGCTGCTTGTTGGCCTTGGCTATGCTGCGGCTCCAATCCTTCTTGCGGCGCAGCAGCTCTGCCTTGCTCATACTTTCCGCCCGCAGCTTTTTATAGCTCTCGAAGCGGGCCGGGTCCAGCTCTCCCGCGGCTATGGCCGCCCGGACGGCGCAGCCCGGCTCCTTTTCGTGGCGGCAGTCGGAAAACCGGCACCGACTCACGTACCGCTCCACGTCGGCGAAGGCGTCCTCCAACCCCTCCGCCGCGTCCCACAGGCCCAGCTCCCGCATGCCCGGGGTGTCGATGATCATGGCCCCGCCGGTAAGGCGGATGAGCTGCCGGTGGGTGGTGGTGTGGCGGCCCTTGTCGTCGTCCGCCCGGATGCCGTTGACGGTCATGATCTCCTCGCCGGCCAGGGCGTTGACCAGGCTCGATTTCCCCACGCCGGAGGAGCCCAGGAACACCACGGTCTGCCCCGGCTGCAGGTATTTGTTCAGCTTGTTCAACCCAGCCCCCGTGCGGGCGCTGACCACGTGCACGTCCACCCCCGGGGCCACCCGAGCCGCCTCGTATAGGTAGGGCCCGTAATCCTCCACCAGGTCCCCCTTGGTCAGCAATATGACCGGCACGGACCCGGAGTTCCAGGCCACGGTCAGATACCGCTCCAGCCGCTTGGGGTTGAAGTCCTGGTTCAGGGACTGGAGCAGGAACACCCAGTCGAAGTTGGCCGCCACGGCCTGCTCCCGGGGCGGCATCCCCGGCTCCCGGCGGGAGAACCAGGTCCGCCGGGGCAGGGTGGCCACGATCTGGCTGTCGCCGTTCTCCACATAGTTCACCATGACGAAGTCCCCCGCCGTGGGGAAGGAGGCTCCGTCCTCGTAGTACTCCCTGGTTTTCAGCCGGGCGTAGCCATGCCCGTGCTCGGAGACGATCTCGTATCGGTCCCGATGCTGGGCCGTCACCCGAGCCGGGATGCCCGGAAGCCCTTTTGTGTCCGGCACTTGGCCGTATTCGCGTATATCCAATGCTTTTCCTCCCAGATCTGTTTGTTGTTGTACCTTCGACAAACGGGATATGGGCATAATAAGACCGCACGAGCAGCTTCCGTTCCTGGCTGCATCCTGCGGTCATTGCATACAACGAAAGTAGCTTGTCAGCGGCGCAGGGAAACAGGGGCCTCCCCCGTCCGGTCCGCGCCCATATTCACATTAGCCGTCGACGACCTCACGAACCGACATCACTTTTTCTCCTTTCCCGCCTGCCATAGGGGGCAGGCCTTCCTTACTATGACTATACCATCGGCGCCGGCGGCTGTCAATCCGAACGGAAGACCCGACGCTCGCAAAAACGAACATAAAAAATCCGCAATTCTGTTGCACAAAAAGCCGACGATCTGTGGTATCATGATAAAAAAAGACGAGAGGGAGCGCTTTGGGGCAGACGCGCTTCCCGGAAGAGGAGATAAAGTATGCTGAAGAAATGTCTGTGCTTCCTGTTGGCGGCCTTGCTGCTGTTGGCGTTGCTGCCCGCCGCCCTGGCCGAGGGAGAGGCTCCCTCGCCGCCTGCTGCCGATCCTCCGCCTGCGGATCCTCCGGCGCCTGCCGATCCCCCTGCAGATCCGCCCGCACCCGCCGATCCCCCTGCGGATCCTCCGGCGCCTGCCGACCCGCCTGCCGATCCTCCGGCGCCCGCCGACCCCCCTGCGGATCCTCCGGCGCCCGCCGATCCCCCTGCCGATCCTCCGGCGCCCGTCGATACGCCTGCGCCCACCGATACGCCTGCGCCTACCGATACGCCTGCGCCCACCGATACGCCCGTACCTACCGATACGCCGGTGCCCACCGAGACGCCCGCGCCTACCGAGACGCCGGTGCCCACCGAGACGCCCGCGCCTACCGAGACGCCCGCATCGACGGCCAAGCTGCACGTCCACGGCGGCGCCTTCCCCTACGACGGAAAGGTCCACGCCGTCACCTATACCCTGGAGAACGGTGACGAATACAAAAACAACGTATACTTTTCCGTGGACGACGGAGAGAGCTGGACCAAGACTGCGCCGAAGCTGATCGAAGTAGGCAAGCTCACCGTGACGGTCCGGGCCACCAAAAAGGACGGAAGCGACCCCCTGCCCGACGTGAAGACCACGCTGGAAGTCACGCCGGCTGTGGCCCCGGCTCCGGCCCCGGCCCCGGACAGCAATCTGACCATCGTCAACTGCAAGGTCGCCGTCAACGTGCGCTCCCGGGCCAGCAGCTCCAGCGCCAAGCTGGGCCAGGCCAAAAGAGGAAAGGTCTATAAGCTCCTGGCCGTTGAGGGCAACTGGTATAAGATCCAGTACACTGCCGACCGGGCGGGCTATGTGTTCCACACCTATGGTTTGGTGGGCAAGGGGCCCGCACCGGCGCCCGGCCCCGACCCGGCACCCGCACCCGTCGGGCCGACCGGCACCAAGGGCACCATCGTGAACGTGTGGAGCGGCGTAAACATCCGCGCCAAGGCCAGCAGCTCCAGTCGAAGCCTGGGCAAGGCCCATAATGGCGACGTCTTCCAGGTCCTGGGCGTCACAGGCCGCTGGGTGAAGGTATGGTATGACGGGGGCGTCGCCTATATCTACGACCACTACGTGAAGCTCTCGGACGGCCCCGTGCCGCCCAAGCCCGATCCCCCCATCGAGCCTACCCCTCCGAAAAAGGCGTACATCGTCAACGTCAGGACCCATGTGAACGTTCGCAAGGCCCCCACCAGTAACAGCGTCAAGCTGGGGACCCTGGTCCCGGGGGCCGAGGTCACGGTCACGGGCACCAGCGGCAACTGGACCCGCATCGACTTTGTCGGCGGCAGCGCCTTTGTGTACAGCCGGTACGTATCCGTCAAGAAGCCGGACGCGGACGTGATCGGCAAGACCGCCACCATCGTCAACTGCGTCAACTTCGTGAACATCCGCGCCAAAGCCAACGGCTCCAGCCGAAAGCTGGGCCAAGCCTGGCGGGGCACGACCTACACCGTCCGGGGCATATCCGGCAACTGGGTGCAGGTGGACTACGACGGCGGCAGCGCCTTCATCTACAATCGATACGTGAAGATCGGATGACCCACGGATGCAACATAAGGAAGGATGAGGAACGTCCTTCCTTTTTGTTGCGGAATATATAGGTTGTTTCTTTTCAAATGGCGTGGTATCATGTTGGGGTGAACGAATCCGAATTCTACAAGGCCACCCAAAGCCGCGCCCTCAAGGGCCCATATCTGTTGCACGGCGAGGAGGAGCTGACCAAGGCGGAGGCCGTCGCCCGGGTGAAAAAGCTGCTGGATCCCGGGGTGCTGGCCCTGAACTGCCAGAGCCTCCACAGCCCCGATGCGGACACCCTCCTGTCCGCCGCGGACCAGCTGCCCTTCTTCGACGCGCTGCGGCTGGTGCTGGTGGACAGCTGGGACAGCGCCCTGGTGGAAACCCTGGAGCAGCGGCGTCGGCTTTTGAACCTGGGCGATACCACCGTCGTCCTCTTCGTCCAGCGGGGGGAGTGCCCCAAGACCAACCGGCTCTTCAAGGCCCTGGCCCCGGAGAACCGGGTGGTGGCCTTCGAGAGGCTGACCATGGAGCGGGCGGTGAACATGCTCCTTCGGGAGTCGGCCCTGCAGAACGTAAGCCTCAGCAAGGCCGTGGCCCAGACCCTGGTGGACCGGGTGGGCTTCGACGCCTACCGGCTGAAAAACGAGTTCTCCAAGGCTGCGGACTATGCGGGCCAGGGCGGCACGGTGACCGTACAGGTGCTCAATGAGACCGTCACCCCGTCCCCGGAATACGACGCCTTTGAAATGCTGGACGCGCTCCTGGACGGGAAGCGGAAGAAGGGGTATGCCATGCTCCTCAACGCCCTGGACCGAGGGGAGACGCCCATGGGCCTGGCGGGTTTTTTGGAGGGGCGGCTGAAGCTGATCCTGACCGCCCGGGAGCATCTCGACAGAGGGCTGGACCCTCGCAGCGCCGCGCGGCAGCTGCCGGGCAGCCCCTATGCCGCCCAGATCGCCGTGAAGAACGCCCAGAAGCGGACCACAGCGGGCCTTCGTCGGGCGGTGGCCGCCTTCGCCAGCGTGGACGGGAACATCAAGCAGGGGATCTACCGGGACCGGGACGCTCTGCTCCTGGCCGTTTTAAATACCTTTGAACAGAAAGAGGAGGTCAAACCATGAAATTCGCCATCATCGGCTGCAACTCCGAGGACGCCATCACCTTCCCCCACCACACCGAGGTGGTCACCACTCCCTACGGCAACGCCCGGGTCATCCACGCCACGTTCCCCAACGGCAAGGAGGTGGATTTCCTGACCCGGCACAGCATCAGCCTCCAGGAGGACGCCTACGAGACCAACTTCAGGGCCAACATCTTCGCCCTGTACCTGTGCGGCGTGACCCATATCATCAGCATCTCCGTCATGGGTACCTGCGACTACTCCTTCCGGCTGGGGAGCTTCTGCCTGATCTCCGACTTCCTCGACTTTACCAAGCTCAGGGAGAGCTCCTTCCGCATGGAGCACCGGCTGGTGCGGCACGCGGGCATGGACGACGTGTTCGACGGGCGCATGACCGACCTGCTGGAAAAGATCATCCTGGAGGAGAAGATCCCCTACGAGGGCCGGGTCAACTACGCCTGCGTAGACGGACCCCGGTACGAGACCGCCGCCGAGGCGCGGATGATGCGGGCTCTGGACGCTCAGGTGGTGGGCATCACCCTGGTGCCGGAGGCGCCCCTGTGCCGGGAGGTGTGCATCAAGTACGCGTCCATCGGCATCATCGCCCGCTACGCCACGGGCATGGACCAGGACGTGACCGACGAGGACCTCCTGCGCATCTCCGCCCAGCACAAGGGCCGGGCCTTGGACGTGGCGCTCAAGGCTATCGAGCAGTATTCGGAGTGACTCTTTCTCTTTTGCGACTCTTTCTTTTCAGGCTGAAAAGAAACAGTCGCCCAATGGGTTGCCCCCTTTCTTAAAAGAAAGGGGGCAAATTATATTCTATACCTCTATTTATAAAATATGTTCCAGTAAACAGGCCCCCACATATTGAGCAGCATGCAGAGGAGGATCAGAGCCACCTTCCAGCCCCCCAGGGGCTTTCTGGTCATGCCCATGGCGGCCAATATCCCCACGTAGGGCAGGAAGTCCATGGCGTAGCGCATGCCGAACTGGGCGAAGCCGTTGCCGTAGTTCATGAGGAAGGGCACGGCGCAGACCACCGCCGTGGCCAGCAGAAACCAGGTCAGCCTGTCCCGCCGATAGTCCACCCAGCCCGCGGCGTAGAGAGCCGGGGACAGGTGGGTGAGGGAAACCCCCGCCAGGGTGGGGATCACGTAGGGGTATTCTTTGGTGAATTCCGGCCCCAGGAGGAAGATGGAGTAGAGGTTGACCTTCACGTATCTAAGCTGCAGGGGCCCGCCCACCTCCTGCTCCGCCGCCTTGAGGTAGGCCAGCTGCTCCTCCTTGGGCAGCGATTGCATCTCGTTGTACCGGCTCCGAAACAGGTCCTTCAGGTGGGTCAGGTTGTAGCCCTTGTCCATGATGGTGCCGAAGCGGGCGTAGTTGTAGGCCATGTACAGTCCCCCGGGCACCGCCGCCCCCAGGCAGAAGAACAGGAGGGAAGCAAGCCATTTTTCCTTCGGATACCGGGTCAGGATATATCCCCCGAAGAACAGGGCCCCCAGCAGATTCGGCATCCGGCAGGTGACCGCGCAGCCGTAGAACAGGCCCGCGAAAAACAGATGTACGTTCGTTCGCTTCTCCTCGGGCACCGTCAAAAAGACCATGCCCACCAGCAGGAAGAACCAGCTGGACACATGCCCTAAAAACCAGCCGTGGCCCAGGGCCGCCAGGAAGCAATGGACCGTGCCGAAGGTCATGAGCGCTGCGCACCAGAGCCGCTCCCGCCTGTCCCGGCCGATGCCCATCTGCCGGAACACGTGGTAGGCAAGGGCCGTGTTGGCCGCGCCCAGGATCAATGACAGCCAGGCGATGTTGAACCCGTTGATGCCGAAGATCGCCACGAAGGGCAGGCACAGAATGGCCGGGCCCGGGGCAAAGTGCATGTACACGTGGCCGCCGAACTCCACGCTCTCCAGGTACGCCGGCATGCCGTCCACGTACAGGCGGCCGTGGAGCAGGGCGTCGGCAAGATAGCTGTAATTGTTGTAAAAGACGAACTTATGATCGTTCAACAGGAACAGGACGAGGAAGCTCCCCAGGAACAGCACAAGGCCCACCGTGCCCTCCCGCTTGGGCCAGAGCCGCTCCGGTTTCGCCCGCCGGCAGCATGCCCGATCCAGGCAAAACAGGGCCAGCAGGAACAGGAAAAGGGCGCCCATGATGCCGAAATAGTCGTAGTCGAATTTCATTTTGCCGTCCCTCCCTTCGCGTCCTGCATGCTTGTCCATTGCCGCCATTGTACCCCACAGATGGGGCCCTGTCAACGCGAAGCGCGGACCCTGACCAAAAATGCCTATCTGTCGCGATTTCGCTGCAGAGCCCCCCTGGACCCCATTTATCCACAGCCGGACTCGCAAAATTATCCACATTGTCCACTGTCTTATCCACCAAGCACGGTTTTTCCGGCCTTTTTGGCTGTGGATAAGGCATGCGAAAGGCCGCCGTCGGTCCCATGGGCACTGGACCGTCCCGGCAGCCTTCCGCGGATCATGAGGTTGGGGCACGTTGCAGGACAGAGGGGGCCGTCCTGCAAGCTTGGGGAAGCTTTTTTATGTGCCGCTTTTTCTCTTTAGACAAAGAGAAAATGCGGCGGAAAAAGAGAAACTCAACTGGGGTAATGGCAATAGCGGACGAACCACTTAGATTAGTTGAAGTTCTTTTTGGTCCTTTTTCTTTCAAGAAAAAGGATCGAACTTCCAATAAATACCTTTCTTATCCCGCTTTCTTCCCCTGCTCCTCCATCAGGAGCTTGTCAGCCACAAGGGCGATGAACTCGCCGTTGGTGGGCTTGTCGTTCTTGCCGTAGATGTTGTAGCCGAAGAGGGCGTTGAGGTTCTCGATGCTTGGACCGCTTCGCGCTCCAAGCGATTTATTGCCTCCTTCATAGCCTTAAACTTTCGTTGTTTATCGGTCTGTTGGAATACTAACAAATCCAAAAAGCTCAGTCAATAGCTAAGCCTACTAACTCTGAAAAATAGTCTTTTTTCGCTAAAAATACATCTTCGTCTTATTGTTTCCTGTTGGCGGCTTTCATCTTCGCACATCCTGGAACAACTCCATACATTATCAGACTTCTTTTTACTTCTCCCCTTCATCCTCATACATCTTGGAAGCTTTTTTGAGGAATTCTTTCATACCTTCTACCGCTTGTGGCGGCTCCACTATCTTTGCTCGCTTACCAAGAGAGGCAACCCAGGCATAGAAGGTGGGGCTGAGGGAAATCCTTGCTCTTATGGCAAAATGGGAGGCATCCACATACATCATATTGACTTGCTCCCCAAACTCATCCACCACAACATCGGCGGCTCTATTTTGAAAGCGTATTTTCACTTCTTCCTCAGTGCCAGGATACATATTGAAGACCTTGGTCTTCTTTGAGGTGATGTCCTTCTCGCTATACTGCTCTCCCCCTTCTCTTGGAAAAGGCAAGGGCTTTGAGATGGCATCCATCCTGTCTATCCGATAATAGGCAAACCCCTTACCATTGAACGCATACAGATACAAATTGCCGTTGCTCCAACAGAGAGCATAAGGGCTGACAACAATGGGCTTCCCGCTGTTCGTGTATTCCTTGGGCTTTCTGCTGTCGGGCATCCTATGGAAATACTTGAAGCTGATTTGCTGGTCTGTCAGGATGGCCTGATATATCCTATCCACATCCTTCACCACAGCGTCATTCATACTTTTGATACGCTCATACACATAGGCTGGGCGGTTCAAGCTCTCCTTCCCCTCTGCCCCTGCCAACTTACAAATCTTGCTTGTAAGCTGTTTTGCTTTCTCTTGGGTGATAAACTTGGAAGCTTGGATGCTATCCACAACAAGCCTTATTTCTTGAAGCTCTAAGGGCGGATTTTTCAGCAGCCATCCTTTCGGCTTTGCTTTCTCGCTGTATTCAAGCTTCATATCAAAATCGCTTGTCAGGATAGCCAACGCCCTGTAAATGGGCTTGATACCGCAATAGTCCCCTTTATCATTCAGGTATTGCTTCATATCCTTAATACGCACAGCGTGGGTCCTGCTTGCGTTGGCATACAGATATTCACGAAGAAGCACTATCCTCTCCGCGATACGCTGGGGACTGTTCCCTTTTTTCTTGTCAGCATCTTCACCCATGATACAAGCTCCTACTATCGGTCAAGACAAAGCCCTGTTCCTCTATCCCCCAAGGGTTTTCCACATTTTATCTTTTTTATGGGGAAAAGGTTTGGGGGGTGGCGGCTATTAAGCTTCCTGCTGTTCTTCCTGTTCGCCACCGTCCTGAGCTTGTTGCTCTTGCTGTTGCTGGCGCTCCATCTCCTCCATATAGAGGAAATAGCCAATATCCTCCATCGTCATTTTATCCATCGGCGGCACCTCCTGAATGGTAGAAATATTGTACCACAGATAGGCCAAGAGATGAAGAAAAATCACAAATACTTATTTTCGAAAGAAAGTTCGTATGTTATAATATATTTAATTTAGGAGGTGATTCCATGGCCCACTCGTTTGAAAACTGGCGTATTAATTCTAATGTGCAGACAGGGGAACTGTTTCAAATACGTGGAATGACTGACTATTATCTGATGACGACTTTTCGGTATCTGGCAAGAGTTTGGAATGGCTGTGTCCCCATCATATCAAAATATCAAGGCATTAACATACCATTAACAAAAGAAGATATTGGGGATTGGGTCCTTAGATGCTATCAGGAGCTCGACCCTGGTCGTGCGCAAGCTTGGAATAACCAGCAACGTATCTATTGGGAGTCTCATAATTCGTATGATACGCAAGCTGTATTTGAAGCGCTCAATGGCACTGAACCATTAACTCGATGGCAATGTAGAAAATGTGGGCCAGTCCCAAGTAGCAATCCACAACCAGCAGCAAGAATTAAAGCACTGAAACAGCAGGGATACTTTATTGCCACAGCAAAAAGGGATTGCCCTACCTGTGGTAGAAAACAGTTCTTTGACATTTTGATTAGACTTCCGCGTAATGCTGCGGATAACGAGCGTCGTTATACAATATCGGTAAGCTTACAGAATCGAATCAAAAGGGTTCTGCCGCTTCGTGATGCTTGTTTTGATTCCGAACAGAAAGCATCAGAATTGATTATCGACCACAAGTTTCCTTCTTCTCGTTGGGTGAATGGCGAAACTGTTAATGAAATATCCATGACAGATGAAGAAATACGAAAAAAGTTCCAATTGCTAACAAATAAGACAAACCTCCAAAAGGAACGATATTGTAAAAGATGTGTTATTAATGGTATTCGCGGAGATTTTTTTGGTATAAAGTGGTATTATCAAGGTGATTCTCAGTGGCGTGGTAGCTCAAAAGCCGATGAGAATGGTTGTATTGGTTGTTGCTGGTATGACCTTAATCGGTGGAGAGAAGAGTTTAACACCTATCTTCGTCGAAATAACGAAGATGTATAGAGGATGGGACCTGTGTAATGAAAGCTACTATCGGGAGTGTTTGTTCTGGTATTGAAGCCGCTTCTGTCGCTTGGCTTCCTTTGGGTGTCGATATTAAATGGTTTTCTGAAATCGCTGAGTTCCCTTCTGCGGTTTTGAAACACCATTATCCAACCATCCCTAATCTTGGGGACATGACCACAATTCCCGATAGGCTGTTAGATGGAAGCATACCTTCACCAGACTTGATTTGTGGCGGGACTCCTTGTCAGGCTTTTTCTTTGGCTGGTTGGCAGAATGGTTTAGAAGACCAGCGAGGCAATTTAACATTGAGATTTGTAGATATTGTTTCTGCGAATGACTCTATACGAAAACAGAACAATCTACCAGGCAGCATTGTTTTTTGGGAAAATGTTGAAGGTGTTTTACTCGATAAAACGAATGCGTTTGGTTGTTTAGTATCCTCACTTGCGGGGTTTGAATCAGTTTTACAAATGCAGAAGTGGCCAAACGCAGGGATAATTCATGGCATTACAAGAAATGTTGCTTGGCGTGTCATGGATGCAAGATACTTTGGTTTGCCCCAGAAAAGGCGCAGGGTATATCTGCTTGCGGGGGACAAGACTTTTTTCCCCGAGAATGTTCTTTTTGAAGAAGGGCAAGAAAGCATCCTTCAACCGCAGACCACATCTACAATGACTTTTGAAAAAAAGGGCCATTCATTCGAAGTGTTTCGCGAATATACTGACTGTGTGTATTCTTCCTATGGCACAAAATGGAATGGAAATGCGGCAGCTTACAATGGGTCTTTATTTGTTGTTCAGGATGGCAGGATTCGAAGGTTATCCCCGATAGAATGTGAGAGATTGATGGGCTTTCCTGACAATTATACGTTAATCAAAGATGCAAAAAAAACCAATCGTTATCAAGCTATTGGTAATTCATGGGCTGTGCCAGTTATTCACTGGATTGGCGTTCGCTTATTCGGCGGTGATTCCATCATTCACAGCCAACAATGGACTGAGTCGATTAGTGTAGCAAAAGAAATATTGGGTGATGGAAGTGAGTTCTATAATCTTGGGAAACACAGTAGTAATCCCGAAAAATACAAGGGAATAAACTGTTCAACAGTCCCAAGCGAAGTGATTCCTTCTGATATAACAGATATTATTGAACCATGTGATGATGAAACTATTTTCTTATCTCCTGTTGGTTGCTATGGCATAATTCGAAGGACAAAGGAACGAAAGCTAACAATCAATCCAAGATTAAAGCAAGTGTTGATGGATATTTCTTCAACAATGCCACTTGAAGAGATTGAAAAAAAATCAAGAATCCAGCCTCGTGGTAGATATAGTCAATAAAACTCTTTTCTCGATAGTTCAAGGGGAGGCTTGGCGCCTCCCCTGTTCTACATCTTCTTCATAAACACCATTTCTTCAAATCCTTGTTCGATATTGCTGACAATCAGCTCAATCCTGTCATAAAGGCCAGAATCGTCCTCTTTGAATAAGTGGATGTGATACAGCGCATCATTCAGGTGCTGATAGTAGTATTCTTCGCTGGGCTTCCCATCATTTCTAACAAATCGAACGATTAGCACTTCCCTTCTCCCCTTTCATATGAGCTTCGCGTGGCTCTCTATGGCTCTCTCTATGCGTTGCGGTTCAATGCCTATGTATCGCTGGGTTGTGGCGGCCGAGCTGTGTTGTAAGAGCCTTTGGACCAGCGCAATGTCATAGCCGCTGCTGGTGTATATGCTGGTCGCATACCACTTGCGGAAACTGTGGGTGCTGATACCCTCATAGCCCAGATAGTCGCACACAAGGGCAAGCTGTTTCTGGACCGCTCTCTCTGTAATGGGGAACAGGGCTTCGGTGCGCCCGATGCCATTACGCAAAGCGTAGTTCTCCAAATACTGTTGGATAACCAAGGGGACTGTGAAAACCCTTTCTTTCCCTGTTTTCTGCTCCACGATGGCAAGGCGGTATCTGTCGCCGTCCCGCACGATGTCACACAAGCGCAAGCGCAAGATGTCGCTGATACGCAAGCCCAAGTTCCCCTCCACCACAAGGGCGGTGGCTATGCGCTCATTGGGGTAGAAGCCTGTGAAGCCCTGTTTCATCGTTTCTATGATGGCGGTGTATTGCTCTGTGGTGAGGGCGGTGGTCTTCTTATTCATAGCGTTTTTCCTCCAATAGTTCGTAAAAGAAGCTTCATTAGTTCGTATCTGCGGGCGGTGCGGATGAAAAGCCCGCAAAGTCTGGGTTTCGGGGTTCGTATAATTCCAGTTTTACGAACCCCGACAGCTAACCTCCTCAGCTCGCAAGCACCATTGCTTCATCACAGTCCATACAGGCGATATTTACCTCTCTGGTCGCCCTGACGCTCATACCACAGCAGGGGCAAATGTATTTGCGGGTGCTGGACTTCTTGGGAAGACTGATGGGGAAGCCATTGTGGGTCCCTGTCCCTGTGATTTGGAAGCCGCTTTCCTCATTGCGATTGATGAGAATATCGGTCAAGCCGTTGTTGATGACGAAATCCAAGAGCGCTTCGCTGGGTGAAGTGCGGTTCCAACCATTGCGGTCACTGTGCTCCACCACAAGGCCCCTTGCCTCTGCCTCAGCCTTAAACTTGCGATTGTGGTAGGTCCCGCCTCTGCTACAATCTTGGACGCCACGCTCATAGTTGTAGTAATGGACCATTTCGTGAAGGAGTGTGGCTACCACTTCCTCTATGGGCCGCGCAAGCGTTCCAGCGCCTACGTTGATTTCGTGGGTCCCGCCCAGCTTGCTTATCCAAGTATCCTCCCGCAAGGAGAAATGCCCATAGGCGCGGGGCGTGGATTGGATGGTGATGGTGGGCCTTGAAAGTGTGTTTTCAAAAAAGGTGGCGTTCAGCAGGTCAAAGATTTTGTTGAGGTATCCCGCCACGCGGTTGTAGCTTGTCAGTTCCTTCATTGTCTATTGGCTCCTCTCTTGATTTCTGTGAGAGGGCAAGCTATACTGTGTCTTGCCCTCTCCTGTTGGGTTGGGGTGGAAGCTTCTTGCCTGTCGCTTTGGTCGGTTGTCAGGCAAGGGGCTTTTCTTATGCGCTGATGGAGAAGCGCTTGCTGCTGACCTGCTTGGTGAAGGCTTTGTAGAGGTCGCCATACACCTTCTTGAAGGAAGTGGTGTCAAAGCGATTGGAGAGGACAGAGGTCCAGCGGACGATGTAGGCCCCAGCCACCAGCTCCTCAGTTTCGCGGTCCAGCATCTCAGCCTTGATTTCGTCGCGGAGGGCTTCGGCCTCAGCCTGTGCGTCGGCGATGATGGCTTCCCACTCGTTCAGGGCCTCAATCTTGGCTACCATTTCGTTCTTACTCATTTTCGTATCTCCTTTGATGATTTATTTGAGGTGTTGCCCTCTTGGATTGTCTTAATTATACTACGCAATTCGTATTATGTCAATACCTTTTTCGTAATTATTTTACTATTTTCGTAAAATTATTTTCGCGTTGCGTATTGACATACTACGCCATTAGTAGTATAATGATAGCGGTGGAAAAGGAGGTGCCTAATGATTAAGTTCAAGGTCAAGGTGATGTTGGCAATGCGCGAGATGACCCAGAAGGAGCTGGCTGAAAAGACAGGGATTAGACCACCAACGATTTCGGCTATCTGCTTGGGAACGATAAAGCATCTGCCTGTGGATGCTCTGGATAAGATTTGTGAGGCGTTAGACTGCCAACCTGGTGAGTTGATGGAATACCGCCCTTCCCAAGAATAGCGGCCTGTTTGAGAAAAGAGCATACACTCTGTATCCCCAAGGGCATACAAATTGTAGGGGGTTCCATTTCGTTCCCTTTCCCCGCTGTTCCAAGAGGCAGACAATAGACCCTGTGGCGGGTGTCAGAGGAAACCCATTGGCGGCATAGGGGCGTGATTATGGGAAGCGCAAAAGCGGCTGCCCCTATCCTGATTTGGCGTGGCCTCTAAAATCCCGAAACCAAATCTTGTTTCGGCAGACGGCGCTTGACGGCGGACAAACAAAAAAGAGGGGCGAAGCATCCAGCTTCGTCCCTCGGTTCATTTCCAGTCTTTCAGTAGGTCATTCATAGCCTCATCCAGCGCTGCCCGCAAGCTCTTCTACAATATCGCCATTATCTATGCTTCCAGCCAGCTCTTGTCCTTCTTTCCCTTCTTTTTTCTATCCTCTTGGCTACTCACTTATGCTTCACCTCCACTTGAAAACGCACATTCATAGGTTCATCTGTGGGCGTGTCGGCCTCCTGCCTCTCCATATACTGCTTGATGATGGAGTTGTGGGCTGCTTCCAGTATCTCATAAGGCTTCCAGCCATCTTGATACATCGTGGGGTAGTAGTCAGGAATATGTTTGTTCCTCATTTTTTCAAATACAGTTTGATTTATCATTATCTTTTATTCTCCTTTTTTTGTTATCTGTTGTATTGTCGTGTAGCGACAGCCAGCGCAGATTATCGGCGCGGTTATTTCTGGTGTCGTGGTCTATGTGGTCCACTGTCGTAGCGTTGTCTGGGTCTGGGTTGGGGCAAAACGCCTCCGCCACCAAGCGACTGACAAGGAAGTGATGTGCTTCGCCATCCTTTGAGAGGCACACACGCTCATACCCTTTGTTATTGATGAAGGTATGGAGTATCCTTGCTTTCAGGTGTTTCAGGCTCTTGATACGCCCCAAGTTGCTGACAAGATATTTTCCCTTGTAGCCTTGTATCGGTCTCCACTATTCTTGTGGGAGGTTGGGTATAGTATCCATCGGGATACCTCCTTTTTCAGAAACTCAAAAGGGAGGACCTTTTCTGGTCCCCCCTCTCATCTATGTTTGAGAAAAGCGGTAAATCGCTTAACCAAGTTTGACAAAAAATTATGCTATGTCAAGTTAAGCTACCTCTTCTCTCAGCCAAGTTTTGACCCTCATCGGCAGAAGAATAGCATCAAGGTATTTGCGTATTTCGGCAATCAGCCCTCTTAGGTCTTCTTCTCCATAACCAGCATAGCTGAGAAAGGAATCAATCTCTTCTAATTGTTCCAGTAAGCTCCTCACCTTTTCTATCGGATACCTGTCTCCCTCATTAAGCATATAGTGATAATCATACTCTGGTCCAAAGCCCATCCTTTGGAAACAATCAATAATCGCTTCATCAAACACTTCATCTTCAAGATAAGCGTCTATGTCCTGAGAGTTAGCATAGTCATTAGGGACCCAGCCATAGACACCCTCATAGTGGTAATTCAACACTTCATCATCTTGTTCAATATAATTATAGTTTTCAATTTCATCAGTATTATACATAATAATTCTCCTTATGTTTTTATCTTTTTATAGTTGTAGTGTGTTCCGCGCGTCGCTCATCGTTTCTGCGGAAAAATCCGCGAGGCGTGCGGGGCCGCTTTTAGAAGTCAAATCCTTTGAAAGTTCTTTGAGGTCTTTCCTCTGTGTTGAGATTACTCTCTTCTTCTGCTACTGGTAATATATATTCGTCCTCCAAGGGAGGACATTTATTATATATTTGTATATTCTCCTGCGGATGGTTTTGTCCGCAAGCTGACGCATCATTTGAACGAGACGCAGGCAAATCGTTCAAGTAATCGCCCTCTTCTTCTCGGCGCTTATAGATGGCATCAGGAACACCAAGAGGGCGTTCATAGAAGTCCCATCCATTCGCTCTATCCTCACTCTTAGCCAAGTAGCCAAGGCTTTCCAGCACATTTATTTGGTCGTAGAAGGTGGAGCGAGCCATTCCGATTTCTTGTTGGACTGCCTTTGGGGACAGCGCCAGAGTGTATCTGTCTCTGTTTGACGCAAAGTAGATATAGAGAAGAAATGCTGGGGGCGATAATACGCGAGCAGCGGTTCTCCAACTATCATTATTGATGCCAAGAAAGTTTCTTCCGAGGTCCGAACGATGGATGAGAACAGTTTTTTGATTTGGGGAAGTGTATGGCAATGGCATAGCGGTATCCCTCACTTCCTAAGACAGTCAAAGCTGTTTTCCGAGGCGCGGAAAGACGCACCAAGAAAAATGACGCTCTATTTTTTGTTAAGATGTGCCTTGCGATTTAGTATAATCATATTTTCATAATCTCCTTTATCACATTTTTTATAGATAATCAGGACAAGATTTTTCTTATCTTTCCCTTTTCTCTATAATTATTATATCAAAAAATTATAAAAAAATCAAATCCGCGCTCTTCGCGGCGCGGACTTGTGGCGGATTATATCTGATTGTTTCGTCTTCCTTCCCCTAAAAACTCTTTGCTATTGGAGAGCCCTTAGGGGAGGGAGGAAAGAAAGGAAGAAAGCTCCCTTCCCCTCATCCTGCGTCCTTCACCTCCTTGATATACTCATCAGGAGAGAGGACCACTACATCAGCGGTCAAATAGAACAGGGGGTTGCGGTTATACAGCGGAAACTGTTCCACAAACCAGGTCCTTACCGCCTTGTAAGGCGAGGCGCACAGGTTGGCGCTTGCCCGAAGGTAGTTATATACCTTCATCAGCTCATCGGCTTTGGGCAGAAGCTCAATAAAGGCTTCCATATTCTCGTAAGTCAGCTTCTTATACTGATTTACATATCCACTACTGGTCTTGTGGGTCCGCTTACGCACAGCGACAGTGGGATTGTCCGCCTTGATTTGGCGATAGAGCTGATACTCATCGCTGCTGGGGTTGGAGAGCGCATCGGCAAAAGCCTTGGTGATGGTGAGGGTGTTAGTGATGGGGTCAAAGACGCAAGAATTGTTTTTCATAGTGGTATATCTCCCTTCGTGGATTTTTTCTCTATTACTCTGCTTTATCAAGCAGAATAATTTTGGTGTGCTTATCGCCATCGGCGTCCTTGTTGGCAATCTCCTTCGCGGAGACAGCTTCCTTGTATTCAGGGAAGGTCGCAAGGAACCACTGCTTCGTCAGGGGATACATAGCTCCCTTGGATTTCGCAATCTTGATGACGCGGTCCAGCGCTCTCAGGTTCTCTTCGGCATTGGCCTGCGTCGCGATGTATTCACGCATACGCTCAAAAGTGAGGTTGCCATAGGTCTTCTTGTTGGTATTGCCAACAACCACGATTTTATAGTTGGGGTTCTCGCCCATAGCGGTGCGAAGCTCCTTGTATTCGTCGCTTCCAACCTTACAGGCTTTCTTGTAGAAGGACTTGGTGAGGGACAGGGTGTTGTCGGTGAAGTTGATGGTGATGTGAGATTTAGTCATAGTTTTTCTCGCTTTCTCGCGGTAGGTCGCGACCCATTATTTTTTGTTTCAGAAGTGAGGTTTTTTGTTTTTGTTTTCCTCATTTCTTATGGCCTAAGTATAGCAAAAACGCTCTCCCATTTAGTGGGTGAGCGCTCAAACTTATTATTCTTTTTTTGAAAATGTTTTTTCAATGTGACTTGTTGGGTGGCCCACATCCGCAAGGTGCTATTTGTTCCAAGTTGAAGGGGGATGTTCCACGATGTAGCACTATGCTCTAACTTGATGGCGAAATGTTCTATGATGTTTCAAGTTGTAGAAAACAAGCCTCGGCAATACTATATCTTCGCCATTGGAGAAAAGCTTTGATACCGCATACAGAAATCCTCATCAGTCAAGTCCAGATAGGCTTCCTCTGTGACTGTCACGCTGGAATGGCCCAGTATCTTGCTAAGGGTGTAAATATCCATCCCATTCATTAGGCATCGCTTGGCGAAATTGTTTCTCAAACAATGGGGTGAAACCTTTTCTTTGATACCGAAGCGATTGAGATACCTTGTAAAATTGCTTTCAAAGCCTGTGACCGCCACAGGGGACCCATCTCTTCGGGAAGGAAATACATATTCAGTTTCTAAGTATCTGTCTTTATATTGGAGCCACCGCCGAAGCACCCTTTCTGTCTTGGGGGAGAAATAGACCACTCTGTCTTTGCGTCCCTTCGTTTCCTCCTCTCTCAGAAAGATTTTATGACCATACAGGTCCAAATCCGATGTAAGAAGCCTACTACACTCTCCTACTCTCATCCCTGTATCAAATAGCAACACAATCATAGCAAAATCCCTGTGCTCCGAAAAATAAGATTTATCCAGAGAAGTAATTAGTTTCCGAAAGCTCTCATCAGACAGAAACTCCTTAGGCTTGTGTTTGTTCTTAAACTGTTTCACATTCTTCATAGGGTTCTTTTGGAGAACAAAGCTTTCATCCAGCCAATTAAAGAACACTTTGAGATTGCGGATGTAGTTGTTTATGGTTCCAGGGCTTACTGCCTGACGAAAATCTCTCCGCCTCTCAGGGCAGTTGGTTTGCTTCTTTTTGTCGCTTACATAGACTGTGTATTTGCCTCGCTGTTGAACATCCTTTAAGTAATGCCTTATGTCTGCTTCCTTGACCTTATCCACCGCCTCTATGTGTCGTTCCTCCTCACACCAGCGTGCGAAAAGACGCAGAGCTTGCTCGTAGCTCTGCATCGTTTTCGGTCTAAGTTGTTTGCTTTGGCAGTAAATCATAAACTCATCTATCTGCCACTCAAAACTCATATTGGTCATAAAATCACCCCATTTTGAAGAAGATTTCAGACCCAACTGATTATCAAAGTTAGTAGGCTTGCGCTAAAAAGTTAGTAGGCTTAAAACAGCTTTTTTAGCGGGATTTTCCAATGTTCATAGGCTCAGCCCTTCAAAAAACCCAGACTTTACCCTGCCTTTTTCCCCTGCTCCTCCATCAGGAGCTTGTCCGCGACGAGGGCGATGAATTCGCCATTGGTGGGCTTGTCGTTCTTGCCGTAGATGTTATAGCCGAAGAGAGCGTTCAGGTTCTCGATCTTGCCCCGGGTCCAGGCCACCTCGATGGCGTGGCGGATGGCCCGCTCCACCTTGCTGGGGGAGGTGTCGAAGTGCTTAGCGATGCCCGGGTACAGCTCCTTGGTGATCCGGTTGATGAGGTCCGGGTCGTTGTAGACCAGGCGGATGCCCTCCCTGAGGTAGTGGTAGCCCTTGATGTGGGCCGGGATCCCCGCCACCAGGAAGATGGCCGTCACCTTCTCCTCGAAGGACCGGTGCGTGGGGGCGTAGGGCATGACGCCCCCTTTCACCGGCTCTCCTTCCAGCGTCTCCAACAAACGTTTGCTGATGGTATCGGGGTCTACGGGCTTCACCATATAGTATCGGGCGCCCAGAGCGCAGCAGCGGCGGACCATGGCCTCGTTCTTCAAAGCGGAGATCACCACCACCGCCGGCGCCGGGTCCAGGGGCTGGAGCGACAGCTGCTCCAGGACCGCCAGTCCGTCCGCGTTGGGCATGATGAGATCCAGCGTCATCACGTCGTAGGTCTTTTCCCTAAGCTTTTTCAGGGCCTCCCGGCCGTCCTGGGCCGTGTCCACCTCGGAAAACCGGTCCTGAGAGAGCAGGTACCCCTTCACACTCTCGGTGAACTGGGTGTTGTCGTCGATCAAAAGTGCTTTGTACTTTGCCATGTTCCTTCCTCCTTCGCTGTGCTTCGATTGTACCATCCCC
>JBGVAK010000135.1:0-17046 GCA_045224495.1 Christensenellales bacterium | reverse complement strand
CATCGAAAACACGGAGATGTGTCCGAGTGGTCTAAGGAAGCGGTCTTGAAAACCGTCGGCATGCAAGTGCCCGTGGGTTCGAATCCTACCATCTCCGCCAATATGGAGAAATACCCAAGTGGCTATAAGGGGCTCCCCTGCTAAGGGAGTAGACTGGGATGACCGGTGCGTGGGTTCAAATCCCACTTTCTCCGCCAAGCAATAGAGAGGGCATTTGCCCTCTCTATTGCTTATTTAGAAGGAAACGTGGGATTTGAACGGGGTCAGTAGTGAATGAAGCCACAGTGTGGCTTCAGAGCCGAACCCACGACCTGCGCCGCAGCGCATGGTAAATGCCACTTTGTTAGCTTTCTTAATACTCATCCACGCAGAAGCAAGGATGTTTTGATCCTTCCATGGCTCTCCAGATATCCTCCGAGGCCAGCATCACGTTTTGTGCACGTATCTCCCCTGCCCCGTCGGCGTCGGGCGGAAGCTTGGCGCTGACGCTTTTATGAGGGCTGAGGCGCTGCAGTTCATGGAGGATGGGTCCGTACTCTTTGAGGGACAATACCTCCTCCCCATACACGTCTTCTTTATCGAAGTATACGCAATAGCCGACGGTCTCCCCCGTCTTTTGCATCAAAAACCCCCGAGCGTCGTCGGAGCGATAGTCCTCCATCTTCAAATGGAACGCGTCCCTGTCCCGAAGCACGAAGCCCGTGTAGTGGTCAGCAATGGTCGAATATACCTGATACGCCTTGTCTTCCGAGAACGGCGCGATCTCTCCCGGCGAAAAGTCTCCTTCGCCCTGCCAGTACTTGGTGAAGGTGCTTGGCCGAAAATCCAGATGGACGTAAGCGCCGGGACGCTGGGGATGATTGAACAAGGCGCTGACGCCCCGTTCCTCAGCATACGTTTGCAAAAAGCGCATGGCAGCGTACATATGGCCCTTTCCCCGCTCGGAGGGCACTGTGGCTACACCCGAGGTCATCAGGGCGCGAAAGGAGGTCGTGCCTGCGGACAACGCCATGGGCGCGCCATGGATGACGGAAATGAGTTTGCCTTCATCGAACACGCCCACGGACCATTCGGGCAGGTATCGATGTTCGAAGAACCAGTCCACGAAGGCGGGCGGGTCGTCGAAGGTGCTTAGCCAGAGGGCTTTGGCCTGGTCCCGATCTTCCTGTGTCAGCAGCCGCGTGATCATGTGATCTGCCCCCGATTATAGGCCCGATAGTTGACTGAAAGGACCATGGCTATGGTCACCAGCGTCGCCAGGATATTGCTGCCACCGTAGCTGATAAGGGGCAGCGGGATGCCGGTCACAGGCATAAGGCCCATGTTCATGCCGATGTTCTCGAACACATGGAACCCGATCATAGCCACGCTCCCCACGCATAGGCAGCGGCCAAACATATCCTTGGAGCGACGGGCGATCAACAGGAACCGCAATAGCAGCAGGAAGAACAGCAGTATAAGGATGACTGCCCCTACGAACCCCAATCCCTCGCCAATGCTGGAGAAGATGAAGTCCGTTTGCCGCTCCGGCACGTACTTCTTCTGCGCCAGGGTACCGGGCGTAAAGAACCCCTTGCCGAACATGCCGCCGGAACCCACCAGTTCCTTGGACCGGAGCACGTTGTAGCCATCCCCCTCCAGGTCCAAGGATGGATCCAGGAACACCCGGATGCGGGCTTTCTGGTCTCTAGTCAGCAGATACCGGTAGATGAGCGGCAGGCTGATGACCGCTGCCGCACCGCCTCCGATCAGATAGAGCCAGCTGATTCGGGCAGCGAAGACTACGCCGATGAAAATGGCCACAAAGACCATAGCGGTACCGAAATCCGGCTGCATCATGACCAAACCGAAGGGGATAGCGAAGAGGATCAATGCCTGCAGCACGTCCCAGAAGTTGTTGAAATGACCTCTCCGATCGTAGGCTTCGGACACGAACTTGGAGAGGGAAACCAGCAGCACCACCTTGCCGATCTCTGAGGGCTGGAAGGACCGGGAGGTGCCGATCTTGTACCAGCCGAAGACGCCGCGGGTATTCACCTTGACGATGAGCAGCAGCACCAGCAGACCGCAGGTGACGATATACGCCATCTTGACGAAGGGCTTGTACTTGTCATAGTCGAGGAATGCGATGGGCACGGCAATGACCAAGGAGATGAGGATGCTGACCAGCTGTCGGTTGAAGTATTCCAGGTTCAGCCGGCTCAAAAACCCTTCCAGGCCCACCTCCGTACCGTCGAAGGGGTCCGACATGACGTTGAGCAGAGCCACAAGACCAAAAAGGAGCAGCACCGTCACCAACAGGATGGTGACGATGTCCACGCCTTTCGTTTGCTTGGTCTTGCTGGCCTTGTTCATTTGCCTCTAAATAGATTTTACAAAGTTGAAAGGGTTCTCATCATGCAGTCAAAGGATGCCTTTAGCTGGTCGAGACCGGTGTACATATCGCTGTAGACCTCAAGGAACGCCGGGCCCCGGTAGCCCTTGCCCACCATGGCCGCGCCCAGGGCTCCAAAATCGCATTGGCCCTGTCCCGGCATCTTCAGGGAAAGCTTTCCAGCATCGTCGAAGGCGTAGTCGCACAGGTGCCAGTTCTCCAGGTCCTCCCCCACCGCCTCCACGAAGGCAAAGGGGTCCTCGCCGGAACGGACGGCCTGCTTGATATCCAGGACGAACTTCAACCGATGGTCTCCCAGCCGCGCCTTCAGTTCCGCCCCGAAGGCAGGCGCGTGAAAGAAGCACCAGCTGACGTTTTCGAGGCACAGGGTGATGCCGTATTCCGCCGCCACGTCCAGCAGCTCCCGAAAGATGGGCACGAGCCTTTCCAATTCCAGGTTCCTGGCCGTGCCGCCAAGATGGGGCGAGCCGTGCATGACGTAGTGGCTGGCCCCCAGGATGCGACCGGCGTTCAGGGCCTCCCGATAGACGGAAAAGGCGTCCGATTTCTGCCGAGGATGGATGGAAAAGAGCTGGGATTCGAACTGGCTGCTCATGGGATGGACGCTGTAGACGGCGAGGCCTGCGTCGTCGATCCGCTGCCTGAGCAGGCGTACGAACTCTGGCCGGTACTCGGAAAAGGTGTTCAAGAACACCTCTATGGTCCGGCAGCCCATAGGCGACAGCATGGCGGGGATATCCTCCACCATGGCCTTGTTGAATATGCTTGCTGTGGAAATACCAACGTTCATGCTGTCCTATGGGAGTAAACAAAAAAATATAACGAGCAAGCAGTAAGCCGAGTTCTGTCGCAGGTTGCCCCGCGGACGATCATCTATCTGAGGCCGTCGGTCGCCAGACGGCTCATGCGATTATCAGGAGCGCAGCGGGCCGCTGTTGAATGCTCCCATTCCAATCTTGCACCGAGTGGGGTTTACATGGCCGATCCGTCGCCGGATCGCCGGTGAGCTCTTACCTCGCCTTTCCATCCTTGCCCTAAGTGGGCGGTTTCTTTCTGTTGCACTTTCCCTGATGTCGCCATCGCCGGGTGTTGCCCGGCACTCTGCCCTATGGTGCTCGGACTTTCCTCAGCCCCGTATGGGGCCGCGATCGTCTTGCTTACTCGTTATAAACCTTAATTGGTCCTCTGGTAATACAGTATACGGCCGCAGTTTTCACACTCCAAAACCGTCTCCTGGCTGGTCAGCTTCTTGATGACGGCCATGGGGATGGACATGTTGCAGCCGCTGCATTTGTCGTTGACCACGGGGACCACCGGCATGCTGTGATGGACCCGGGCCCGTTTATACTTCGCGAGGAAGGTGGGGTCCACCTGCCGCTCCACCGTGTCCATCTCCTTGGTGGCGATAGCGATATCGGCGGCGCCCTCGTTCTTCTCCACCTCGCAGACGGCCTTGAGCCGATCGTATTCCTTCTTGGCCCGGCCGCCCAACGAACGGGCCTTCTGGAAGTCTGCAGAGGTCTTTTCCAGCTGGTTCAGGAGCCCCTTTACGTCCTTTTCGAGTCGGGACAGCTCCCGATTCAGCCGCTCCACGTCCTGGCGAAACTCCGTCAGCTCCTCAGCGGTCACCTGATCGTCCGCCTCCAAGGTCTCCATCTCGGAGTGGTTCAGCTCCAGCTCATGGGACAGGCCCTCCTGTTGGGAAAGAAGCTTCGTGAGGGCAGCCTGCTGATTATCCGCATCCTCGGTGAGCTTTTGGATGGTGGCCTGCTGCTCCCTGAGAAGCTTGGTGATCTTGTTCAGCTTCTGGCGACTCTCTGTGGTGCGCAGGTTGTTTTCCAACTGCTGCTTTTTGAGGTCGGCCTTCTGGTACATGAGCAAGTATTCTAATTTGGTCATCGGTTCCTCCTTTCAGGAGAACAGCAAAGGCGCCTTCTCCCGAAGCGTTATAGTATATTGTACATCAGGCGCAAGGATTTGTAAACGGTCCTGCAAAGATTTCAAGACCACCTGCTCCGTTTCATAGTGACCGCAGAGGATCAAGGCTATATCCCGCTCCCACGCCTCCAGGATCTGGTTATGCTTGGCCTCTCCTGTGATATACGCCTCGGCTCCAGCCTCCTGTGCATATTCGATATCTCCGCCGCCGGCGCCGCCCAGGACCGCCACCCGGGACACGAGCCGTTCTGGATCACCGGTGTAGGCGGCACGGCTGTGCAGCAGACGGTTGCACGTTTCAACGAGCTTGGACAGCTTCATGGGTTCCGGCAGGTCGCCTACGCGGCCGATGTTCTCCGGGGGAATGGGCGCCACGTCACACAGGTTCAGAAGATCGGCCAGGGTGTCGTTCACCCCGCCCTCCGCCGCGTCCAGATTGGTATGGGCGGCGAAGTGTCCGATGCCATGCCGCAGGAGCAGGGCGGCCGCTCCCGTGATGGGCGAGGAAAAGCCGATGCTCTTGACGCCATGGAAAAACTGGGGATGATGGGTCACCAAGAGGTCCACGCCCAGGTCGACGGCCTCCTGAGCGGTGATCGTGGTGCAGTCCAAGGCCAGCAGCACCTTTTTGATCTCGGTATGGTCCGGCTCCACCAGCAGGCCCACGTTATCGAAGTCCAAGGCCAGGGTTCGAGGCGCGATCTGGTCCATGCACGCGCAAAACTTACTTAAATCCATCGTTTCACCTCCTGTAGGATCGTTTCCAATTGCTCAGCTTCTCGGGACAGCTTTTCTTCTCCCGCCGTGCCCGCTGCCTGACGCAGTTGGTTCTGTCGTTTTCTCAGCAATTCCTGACAATATGGCTCAAGGAGCGTGTCACGGTCCGCAAAGGTCCTATACCCTACCAGCCAGCAGTCATGGGGGAACCCATGGGGCCAGGAGTCGGGCTGGCCTGCCTTTTGGACGCGAAGCACCTGATACCAGCGGGGGCCAACGGCCATCAGTCTGTCCGCCTGCACGCAGTAGCTGTGCTCATACAGCCACTGCCGAAGTTCTTCGATGCCGGACATGGGCTGTAAGACCAATCGTTCCATGCTCTCCGCCACGTCGGGGCAGACCTGCAACAGCTCGATCATCAGCTCCCCGCCCATGCCCAGCATGGCCGCTGCGTCGCATTCGCCAGGAGAAAGGACGGAAAGCCCGCTGCCCAGCCGGATCTCCGCCCGATCCTGCAGGCTGTACCGATCGATGATTTCCCGGGTCTTTTGCAGGCAATCGTGGCTTATATCCCCGGCGATCACCCGCCGACAGCTTCCCTCCAGCAACAGGGCTGCCGTTAGCTTGCCGTGGTCGCAGCCGATATCCGCCACCGTCTCGGCCCCCTGCAACAGGTCGAAGGCGCAGCGAAGCCGTGCATCCAGGCGGATCATATCCGTATCCTCTTCATAGGCTCCGTGGTCTCAATTGGCCCGCCGCCCAAACATTCCTCCCCCCGATAGAGGACGCACCACTGGCCCGGGGTCACTGCCCGCTGAGGCTCTTTGAAGCGCACCAAGGCGCCACCGTCCATACGCTCCACCTCCACCGGCTGATCCGGCTGCCGATAGCGGAACTTAGCTGTACAGGTGAAGGTTTTCGGCAGGTCCTCCGGCGGGATCACGTTCAGCTTGTCCATGGTGAGCGACAGAGAAAACAGCTCCTCGTGCTCCCCTTGCTGGACGATCAGCAGGTTTCGCTGCAGGTCCTTGCCTATGACGAACCAGCTTTCACCGCTGCCGTCGCTGCGGCCGCCGATACCCAGCCCTCGCCGTTGACCCAGGGTGTAGTACATGAGCCCGTCGTGACGTCCGATCTTTTTCCCATGCTCGTCCACCATATCCCCTGGACAGGCGGGCAGGTAGCTCATGAGGAACCTCTTGAAGTTGCGTTCGCCGATGAAGCAGATGCCGGTGGAATCCTTCTTCTCCGCCACAGGCAGGGCATGTAGTCTTGCCAGGTCCCGGACCTCTCGCTTCTGCAAAGCGCCTATGGGGAACATGGCGCGGGCAAGCTGGTCGTTGGTGAGGCCCGCAAGAAAATAGGTCTGGTCCTTTCCCCCGTCCAAGCCCTTCAACAGGCGTACGCCGCTTACGTCCCTCGCCAGCCTCGCATAGTGACCCGTTGCCAGATACTCTGCGCCGGATTTTTGAGCGAAATCCAGGAAAGCTTTGAATTTAATCTCCGTATTGCAGAGGATATCGGGGTTGGGCGTTCGTCCGGCAGTATACTCCGACAGGAAGTAGGAGAAGACCCGCTCCTGGTATTCCTTGGTGAAGTTGACCGTGTAATACGGAATGTCCAACGCTTCGCTGACCCGACGCACGTCCTCGTAGTCCTGCTCCGCCGGGCAGGAGCCGTCCTGCTCCTCCCAGTTGCGCATGAAGACGCCGGTGACCTCATAGCCCTGCTCCTTCAAGAGCAAGGCCGCCACGGCGCTGTCCACGCCTCCCGACATGCCCAAGATCACGCGATAGTTCTCATTCCCCATACGAATAACGACCTTCCTGTGCTATACGGGCAGTATATCACAGGAAGGCGTTAAAATCAATTCGCCGACTTACGTCGGCCCGGGCTTAGACGCCGCAGGTCCGGCCGATGGTGCTGGAGCCGCCGCAGCCGCAGCCATATGTGTTGTCTCCGCCGCCGCAGTAGCGGGAAAGGAGCAGCAGCCAGATCAGGGTGTCGCAGCTGGCGCAGCCGTTGCCGTTGTTGCCCTCGCCCAGGATGAGCAGGAGCACCAGGATCCACATCATGTTATTGCTGCCAAAGTTCATGTTTCTTTCCTCCTTTTTTCGGGCTTTCCATCCGCCCGTATATAGCATAGTACGTTCTCCCCCGTCATTTTGTGCGTCCGTGCTTTTCCTTGACAAATCTAAAGCGCTGCATATAATGGAAAGGAATACTGTGCCCAGGCAGAAAAAGGAGGGCAAACATGAGCGAATTGACGATGGATAAACTGGTTTCCCTGTGCAAAGGCAGAGGGTTTATATTTGCGGGCAGCGAGATCTACGGCGGCCTCGCCAACACCTGGGACTACGGTCCTCTGGGCGTTGAGCTGAAGAACAACATCAAGAAGGCCTGGTGGAAGAAGTTCGTCCAGGAAAGCCCCTACAACGTGGGATTGGACGCGGCCATCTTGATGAACCCTCAGACCTGGCAGGCCTCCGGACATCTGGGCGGCTTTGCCGACCCCCTCATGGATTGCCGGGAGTGCAAGGAACGGTTCCGTGCCGACAAGCTCATCGAGGATTGGTCCAGCGAGCATGGCGTGACCCTCGAAAAGCCCCTGGACGCCTTCTCTCAGGCGGAGATGAAGGACTTCATCGAGAAGAACAACATCCCCTGCCCTTCCTGCGGCAAGCATAACTTCACGGACATCCGGCAGTTCAATCTGATGTTCAAGACCTTCCAGGGTGTCACCGAGGACGCCAAGAACACCGTCTACCTGCGTCCCGAGACTGCCCAGGGCATCTTCGTGAACTTCGCCAACGTCCAGCGGACCACCCGCAAAAAGCTGCCCTTCGGCATCGGTCAGATCGGTAAATCCTTCCGCAACGAGATCACTCCGGGCAACTTCATATTCCGGGTCCGGGAGTTCGAGCAGATGGAGCTGGAGTTTTTCTGCGAGCCGGGCAGCGATTTGAAGTGGTTCGACTACTGGCGGGCCTACTGCCACAACTTCCTCCTGTCCTTGGGCATCAAGGACGAGAATCTGCGGCTCCGGGACCACGACCCCGAGGAGCTGGTGTTCTACTCCAAGGCCACCACGGACTTCGAGTTCCTCTTCCCCTTCGGCTGGGGCGAGCTCTGGGGCGTGGCCGATCGGACGGACTACGACCTTACCCAGCACCAAAACGCCTCCGGCAAAGATCTGAGTTACTTCGACGCCGAGAAGAACGCTCGCTTCATCCCCTACGTCATCGAGCCCTCTTTGGGCGTGGAGCGCACGTTCCTGGCGGTGATGTGCAACGCCTACGAAGAACAGGAGCTCGATAAGGGCGACGTGCGCGTGGTGCTCCACCTCCATCCCGCCCTGGCCCCCTTCAAAGCGGCGGTACTGCCGCTGAGCAAAAAGCTGGGCGAACAGGCCTCCGCCATCCATGCCGAGCTCTCCAAGTGGTTCGCCGTGGACTACGACGAGACCGGCTCCATCGGTAAGCGCTATCGCCGGGAGGACGAGATCGGCACGCCCATGTGCATCACCTACGACTTCGATTCCGAGAACGACCATTGCGTCACCGTGCGGGATCGGGACACCATGGAGCAGGTGCGTCTGCCCATCGCGGAGCTAAAGAGCTATATCGAAAGCAAACTGGATTTCTAAGGTATGGAGCTTCACCGTGCCCGCCCTCGACCGGCGGGCATATTTTGAAAGGAAGGCCTATGGCGTTTTTGGAACTGGTATGGGACGTATTCTATGAGGATTGCCTGATCCTCTTCCCCATCCTGTTTTTGACCTTTTTCTTCATAGAGTACCTGGAACATCGGGCCGGGCAGACCTTTTTGGACCGGGTGGAGCGGGCCCAGAAAACGGGGCCCCTGTGGGGCGCCCTCATCGGTCTTGTTCCTCAATGCGGATTCAGCGTGTCCTGCGCCCATCTCTTCAACGGCGGCATCGTCACGGCGGGGACTCTCATCGCCGTGTTCCTCTCCACCTCCGACGAGGCGCTCCCTGTGCTCCTCTCCCATCGCAGCGCCTTCCCCGTTATCTGGAAGCTGCTGCTGGTGAAGGTATTGCTGGCTATCGTGGCCGGCTATGTGGCGGACTTCGTCTGGACCCGGGAGAAGCAGCACCAGAGCTTCGCCAAGAAAAACATCGAGCACGAATGCCACATCCAGGAGAGCTCCATGGGCGAGCTTTTGCGGGAATCGTTCAAGCGCACTTTAGAGGTCTGGGCGGCCCTGTTCGTGGTGTCCATCGTACTGACCTTCGTCATGGAGCATGTTCCCAAGGAGAGCATCCAACGGTTTTTGCTGCAGGGCGCCTTCCAACCCTTCCTGGCCGCCCTGTTCGGCTTCATCCCCAATTGCGCCGTTTCCGTAGTGTTGGTGGAACTGTATCTGTCCGACCTCATCAGCTTCGGCGCGGTGGTGGCGGGCCTCTCCTCCGCGGCGGGCTTGGGCATCCTGGCCCTGCTGCGCGGCAAGCGGGGCGTCAAGACCTACTCGGCCATCCTGGCTGTCTGCTATGTGGCGGCCTCCCTGGCAGGGCTGCTGATCCAACTTTTTGAATGATATGGAAGTCACCGGCATCGTCGACAGGATCATATACCGGAACGCGGAGAACGGATACACCGTCCTCTCTTTGCGCACGGATGGGGCAGAAGGTCCCATGACCCTGTGCGGCACTCTGCCCCTTGCCTCTCCCGGGGAGCAGCTGCGGGCGGAGGGTAGCCTCAAATATCATCAAAAATACGGGCTGCAGTTTTTGGTCACCTTTGCCGAGACGTTGGCCCCCTCCACCCAGCTGGCCATCGAAAACTATCTGGCGGGCGGTACCATCAAGGGCATCGGCCCGGCCATGGCGAAGCTGATCGTGGGCCGGTTCGGCATGGACACCCTAAAGATCATGGAAAAGGAACCGGAGCGGCTGTTGGAGGTTTCCGGCATCGGCCGCAAGAAGCTGGAAATGATCACCGCCTCCTTCAACGAGAACCGATCCATGCGGGATATCCTTATGGCCCTGGCCCCTTACGGCATCACCGTGAACCAGGCATACCGTATGTTCAAGACCTATGGGGATCTGGCACTGGCGAAGGTCCAGGAAAATCCTTATCAGCTCATCGACGATATCGACGGCATCGGCTTTATGACCGCGGACGCCATCGCCCAGCGGGTCGCCGGATTCGAGACCAACTCCGCCGCTCGACTGTTTGCCGGCATAAAGTTCGCCTTGCAGGACGCTCGGACCGAGTATGGACACACGTATCTGCCCCATGAAAAGCTGATCCAAAAGGCTGCGGGGCTCTTGGGTGTAGACGCAGAGCTGTTGACCGACGCCGTGGACGCCATGATCGCCGAGGGTTCCCTGGTGGAGCAATGCGTAGGCGAGCAACGGGGCATTTTTCAGCCCTTCGTGGCCCGCATGGAATCCGCCATCGCCCAAAAGCTCATCATGCTCTCCGAGCCGCCTGTAGCGAACCCCTTCTGGGACGTGGCGCAATACGAGCGTGAGCTGGGACTGACCTTGTCCGAAAGCCAGCGGACGGCTGTTTCCAAAGCATTGGACGCTGGCGTCATGATCATTACCGGCGGCCCGGGCACAGGCAAGACCACCATCATCCGCTGCATCACCCATGCCTTCGCCGGCATGGGCTTGACATTCGCTTTGGCCGCACCCACGGGCCGGGCCGCCAAGCGCATGACGGAGGCTACGGGCGCCGATGCCAAGACCATCCACCGGCTCCTCGAATACAACCCCCAGGAGGGCTTCGTCCGCAACAGGGACAATCCTCTCGTCTTCGATTTGATCATCGTAGATGAGATGAGCATGGTGGACGTTCCGCTGATGCACGCCCTGTTGAACGCTATCCCGTGCGGGACCCGGCTGCTGCTTGTGGGCGACGCGGATCAGCTCCCTCCGGTTGGCTGCGGCGACGTGCTCCGTGACTGTATGGACAGCGGGCGGCTTCCCGTCATCCGGCTTACGGAGATCTTCCGCCAGGCTGCCCAGAGCCGCATCATCACCAACGCCCATCGTATCAACCAGGGACAGATGCCCATATTGAGCGACGAGGATTCCGATTTTATCTTTGAAGAGATATTGCCCCCCGAGCGTATTTTGGAGCGGGTCAAGCGGCTGTGTCTGCAGGAATGCCGACGGCTCAATACCTCCGAACCCCTCATGGACGTGCAGGTTTTAGCCCCTATGAAGAAGGGCATGCTGGGCGTAGAGAACCTGAACCGGGTGCTGCAGGCTGCTTTGAACCCCGCCTCTGACGACAAACCGGAGCACATTTTCGGGGAGACCGTCTTCCGGCAGGGCGACAAGATCATGCAGATCAAGAACGATTACAAGGTCACCTGGTACAAGCAGGGCTCTGACGGCGCCATGCAGGAGGGCATCGGCGTATTCAACGGAGACTTGGGGACCCTGTATCGGCTGGACAACCTCAACCGTTCCATGCATATCCTCTTCGACGACGGACGGCTGGCCGAGTACACCTTTACGCAGAGCGACGAGCTGGATCTGGCGTACTGCATCAGCATCCACAAGAGCCAGGGCAGTGAATTTCCTACAGTACTGCTTCCCCTGGCGGGTGGACCCGCCATGCTCCTGAACCGAAACCTCCTGTACACCGCCGTCACCCGGGCAAAGGGCTTGGTCTACTGCTTGGGGCACAGGGACACCGTGGCCCGCATGGTCCGCACGGTGCAGTCCCGCCGCCGGTATACTTCCCTGGCTATACGACTTCAGGAGGTGTGAGATGGATCGGGTCAAAGAGCTCCTTCTCTCTCTGGCGGCGCCGCCCAACCATCGGTGCTATATCTGTGAGCGGGAGTGGCCCACTACGGAGGACGGGCTCTGCGATGATTGCCGTGCAGCTTTGAAGCTGGCCATCTCCCCCGCCCCGCCCGAAGGGTTGGACGGACTCTCTGCAGGCATACAGTATTTTGAAGCTTTGGGCACCGTCTTTTACCGATTCAAAGCAAAGGAACGCACCGATTATACGCCCTTCCTGGCCCAATTCATCTCCATACCAGAGGAGTGGCATGCCCAGATGCTGCTGCCCGTGCCCCTGCATTGGCGGCGGGAATATCAAAGGACCTACAACCAGTGCTATCTGCTGTCAGAATATGTGTCCTCTCGATATGGGATCCCCATTTGCAAAGACCTGCTTGTCCGCACCAGGGCCACGCCGCAGCAAAAGGAGCTTTCAGGCAAAGAGCGCCGCAAGAATTTGAAAGGCGCCTTTCAGGCTGCTCCGGAATGCAAGGGCCAGTCCATCGTGCTCATCGACGACGTAATCACCACGGGTTCCACTCTCAGCGAATGTGCTCTCACATTAAAAAAGGCCGGCGCATACCGGGTATACGCCGCCTGTGTGGCCTGCAAAAACAGGTGAATCAGGTATCCTCCCGTTCATGCAGATACTTTTCTCTCGTAGCTAAGCCTCCGCGGATATGTCGCTCGGCTTTGTTGGTGTCCAACACCAGCCGCACCTGAGCGTACAGCGTTGGATCAGCTTGCTTCAACCGCCCTGTGACCAGCTTATGGACCGTGGACTTGGAGGTGCCGAAGAAATGAGCGGTCTCCCGGACCGTGGCCCCGTTCTGCACCATGTATCGACCATACAAACAGGATCTTTCCTTTCGATCTTGCTTCATGCGCTCCCCCCGATTCCTGACCTTTGCTCATGTATATGCGGTCAGGAAAGGAGGTATGCGCCTTAGTATTGGTCGATATTCACCTTCTGCACGTTTTCAGCGGACACGGCGTCCAGATACCGACGGGCTATATCCAAAAAGCCTGTGTCCTCGTCGCTGACGAAATAGGATACATGGTTGGGGGCTCCCTCCTCAGGCTGGTCGAAATGCTCTCTAAGGTCATAGGATAGGGCCTTGCCCACATTGATGAAGGTGACCTCCGGCATGTGCTTTTGCAGGGTGTTCTTCAGGAAAGGATAGTGAGTGCATCCCATGATGATGGTGTCCACGCCCGTGTCCCGGAAGCTGGAGAGATACCGTTCCGCCGTCATCTCCGTGATGGGATCGTCCGGAGCGAAACCGTTCTCGATCAGCGGCACGAACAGGGGGCATTCCACGCCCCAGGTCTGAGCCTCAGGGCACAGCTCCCGTATCCGCCGCTCATAGGCCCGGGAGTTGACGGTGGCCCGGGTGCCGATGACACCGATACGTTTGGATTTCGACAGCTTCAAAGCTGACTGACAACCGGCTTCGATGACGCCCACGATGGGCAGAGAGAAGCTTTTCTGCAGGGTCGGCAGACAGTTGGTGCTGACCGTGCCGCAGGCGATCAGGATGGCCTCCACCCCCTGGGAGAGCAGAAAGCGCACGTCCTGCTCGGCGTAACGGTTGATGGTCTCCACCGTCCGTGAGCCGTAGGGGACCCGGGCCGTGTCGCCGAAGTAGACCACGTCAAGGCCTGAATTGTATTTGCAGATCTCGTTGAGGACGGTCAAGCCGCCCAGGCCGCTGTCGAATACGCCCAATCGCTTCAGGGTGCTCATGAAATATCCCCTTTTGTTTTATTCCCAATCTATGAGGCCAGCGCTCTCGAGATACGCCTCGTCGTACTCCATATAATCCTCCACGAACCGCATGGCGTACATTTTTTGCTCCGGGAAAGCGGCCTGAAGCTTTTCCATCATGTAGTCGAAGGCTTTGTCGTCGTCGTAGACGGCGCCGTCGTTCACGCCGGATTCCGCCATAAACGCCTCGTCCAGCTCCATGACCTTATCCAGCATTTTGTCGAAAACGTCCTTGGACAGGATGTTGAAATCCCCTTGCTCCTCGAACTTCTTGGCGATAAAGGCTCGTGCATCGGCCAAGCTGTACTCTTCCATGATTTGCCTCCTGTGGTTTCGATTTGTTGTATAGTATATCATCATGTGGGGACAGCGTCCATGGACGGGATATGAATTTTCTGTCATTTGATAAAAAAGTTCACTCCCATTTCACTTGCCAATCTGTCGCAACCCATGTACACTATTATATATGAAACAGCTATTATCCATCTGCATATGCCTCGCTACGCTCTTTGGCTGCACGCCTGCACCCGAGAGCGGCATGGATATCTATACCTTCTCCATCGGGAAAGCAGACTGCTCCCTCCTGTCCTTCGATGGGACGAACGTACTCATCGACACGGGCGAGGAGGACGATGGGGACGAGATCGTCGAAGCGCTCAAAAAGCTGCAGGTCGAAAAGCTGGATCTGGTGATCCTCACTCATTTCGACAAGGACCACATCGGCGGCTTTGCCGAGATCGCCGACGCCGTCCCCATGGATAAGGTCCTGATGCCTGACTACGTACGGGACAGCGACCCGTACCGGGACATGGAGGCCGCCATCGAAAAGTACGGCATCGCTGCCGAACGCCTGTCCGCCGATGCCGCCTTCGAACTGGGCCGCGCCGCCTTCACGGTATGGACCTCCACCAAGACCTACAAACCCGAAAAAGGCAACGACAACCAGATGTCTCTGGTGACCGCCATATCCTTCGGCCAGACCCGGCTGTTGTTCATGGGCGACGCGGAGGGCGGCTGGCTGAACGACCTGTGCTACAAGGGGTATGAGCTGGGCTGCGACGTGATCAAATTCCCCTACCACGGCAAATGGCAAAAGCACGTGCCCGCGCTCATCGCCCTGTCCCTCCCCGCCTACGCCATCGTCACGGATTCCAGCAAGAACCCGGCCGATACGGAGACCCTGGATGCTCTGAACACCATGGATATCACCACGCTCAGGACCATAGACGGAGACATTCACCTATTCACAGACGGAAAAAAGGTGACGGTCATTTGACCGCCACCTTTCAGTCTGTCGAAAAGGCGGCAGATCATTTGCGACAAACTAAAACAGAAGTTTATCAACAGGAAGAAATGGCGCAAATCGCCATTTCTCTTTATAATATATCGCAAATTAACCGCGTTTTCGCCCTCTCGCAGTACCTTTGTACAGCTTCGGGGCGAAGAACGCGGTTTCTGCCATCCTTTGCTGACAGACTAATCAGCTTGTCAAAAGGTTTTTTGACAAGCTGAAAGGTGACGGTCATTTGACCGCCACCTTATCTTTTATTCGTCGTATTTCTTCGTCTTTTTCTTGCCGGAGCTGGAGCTCTTGCGGGTGATCTGGATGGGCATCTCGTCCTCCTCGTAGGTCACCTGCTTCTTTTTGCGGGGCCGTTCGTATGCCTCGTCGTCGTATGTCGGCTGTTTCTTCTTGCGAGGACGCTCATACTCCTCCTCATCATAGGTCAGCTTCTTCTTGCGGGGCCTATCTTCTTTCCCTTCCGCGTACCCACGCCGGTAGGCGCGCTCGTCTATCTCTTCCTCGCCATATCCGTTTTCGTCATATCCTTCGTCCTCGTCATCCGCGAAGAAATCGGCCTGAGCCTTGTTCTTGCCGCGGCGGACGATCATCAGCGTCACGACCACACAGATCATGATGGCTACCACGATGAACAGGCCGAACACGATGTAGGCAAGGATATCGTTGTCCTCTTCCACGGTCTCCGGCGAGGGGCTGCTGCCCGGTTCCAGCGTGACTTCCGTCACGGGGAACCGCGGTGCGTCGGTGGGTATCATGGAGGGATTCAGCGACGCCTCCTGGGTGGTTATGGGGGCATAGGAAGCAGGCGGCAGCGTGGTGGGCACGCTCTGTCCCGTGATACGACCCAGATTGATGGTGCCGCCCGTATACCCGCGCTGGCTGCCGGAGCTGCCGGTCACGAAGGAATAGGAAACCTTCTTCAAGACCAGCATGGTGCTGACGGCGGAGAGGAGCTTGAACTTGACGTGCATCAGCAATCCGCTGCCCGTTCCGCCGGTGGTAGCGGAGGCGGCAAAGGCCACCGCGCCCGCCTTCGTGGTCACGTTGCACATATACTGGGCGCCTAAGATGGTGATGCGGTCCGAGTTGACCTCCTGAATGCCCAGATACTCCAGCGCTGCGCTGTCGTACTCCATCACGAACTGAAGGGAATCCATGGTCTGCCCCAGCTTGGGCGGCTCTACGGCGATGTTGATGGTGACCGTCACCGTGTCGCCTACACTGCCCTGTATGTCGTCCGAGGTGATGGTCACCGGCGTGGACGCAGCCAGGGATACGGCGGGCAGCAGTAGCATGACCACTAAGAATAAAGATACGATCCTGCGTTTCATCCAAAACTCCTTCTTGTTTATACACTCGTCACGATCGGGTACATCTTTTCTGCTTTAGTATATGCAGTATTGTACTATCCTTCCGGGCATAAGTCAAATTCGGATTGACAACGTCATGCAAATTTCATATAATTTTCTTAATTTGACAATGAGAGAAGGGAGTTTTACATGTATATCTACAATACCATGACCCGCAAGAAGGAATTGTTCGTACCGCTGAAGGAGGGCAAGGTCTCCATGTACGCCTGCGGGCCCACGGTATACAACTTCTTCCATATCGGCAATGCCCGCCCCTTCATCGTGTTCGATACCCTGCGCCGGTACCTCGAATATAGGGGCTATCAGGTCACCTTCGTTCAGAACTTTACCGATATCGACGATAAGATGATCCGCCGCGCCAACGAGGAGGGCATCACCGTCAAGGAACTGGGCGATCGGTTTATCAAAGAGTACTACACCGACGCGGACGCTTTGGGCGTGAAGCGAGCCACCGTGAACCCCCGCGCCACGGAGCATATCCAGGACATCATCGATCTGGTCCAGACCCTGGTCGAAAAAGGCCACGCCTACCCCACCCCCAACGGCGACGTGTATTTCTCCGTCCGCAGCTGGCCCGGCTACGGGAAGCTGTCCGGCCAGAACATCGACGACCTCGAGAACGGCGCTCGGGTGGATCCTACCGAGGAGAAGCAGGATCCCCTGGACTTCGCTCTCTGGAAGGGACAGAAGCCCGGTGAGCCCGCCTGGCCCTCCCCCTGGGGCATGGGCCGTCCCGGCTGGCACATCGAGTGCTCCGCCATGAGCATGGCCATCCTGGGCCAGAGCTTC
>JBGVAK010000134.1:0-2018 GCA_045224495.1 Christensenellales bacterium | reverse complement strand
TCCGCGAACCCGTAGTGGATGTCCGCGCGCATGGTCTGCAGGGGGATGGAACCGTCATGGTATCCCTCGCTGCGGGCGATCTCAGCGCCGCCGAGACGGCCGCCGCAGCTGAGCTTGATGCCCTTCACGCCGGGGCGCTGCATGGCCCGCTGCATGGCCTGCTTCATGGCCCGCCGGAAGCTGATGCGCTTCTCGAGCTGAGCGGCGATGTTCTCCGCAACCAGCTGAGCGTCGGCGTCGGGATCCCGGATCTCCATGATGTTCACGTTGACGGGCTTGCCGATCTCCTGCGCGATGTCGGCCTTGATGGCGTCGATCCCGGCGCCGCCCTTGCCGATGAGCATGCCCGGACGGGCGGTGAAGATGCTCACGGAGATCTTGCCGGCGGCCCGATCGATCCCGATGCGGGAGATGTTGGCCGCGTAGTACTTCTTCTTCACGAACTCACGGATCTTGTGGTCCTCTACGAGGAAATCCGCAAAGTCTTTTTTCGGAGCGTACCAACGGGTGTTCCAGTCACGAATGACGCCGATACGGAAACCGTTGGGATTAACTTTCTGACCCATGTTCTTTCCTCCTTACTTGGCCTGCTGGTCGAGAATCACCGTGAGATGGCTGGTCCGCTTCAGAATGGAAGAGGCGGAACCCCTGGCCCGGGGCCTAAAGCGCTTCAGGGTGGGGCCCTGGTTGGCGAAGGCTTCGGCGACGAACAGGTCGTCACGGTTGAGCTCCAGGTTGTTCTCCGCGTTGGCGACGGCGGAGTTGAGGACCTTCAGCATGGGTACCGCAGCTGCCTTGGGACAGTAGGTCAGGATGGCCTGGGCCTCCTTCACGCTCTTGCCCCGGATCAAGTCCGCCACGATGGTGCACTTGCGGGTAGCGATGCGGATGTATCTTGCCGTGGCATGGGGCCGCTTGTCAGCGTGCTCATGACGATAGGCGGTTTTGGTTTTGCTTCTCGTTGCCATAACTTTCCTCCTTACTTCGCGCCAGAGGACTTCTCGGAGCCCCTGTGGCCACGGAAGGTGCGGGTGGGGGCGAACTCGCCCAGCTTGTGCCCGACCATTTCCTCGGTGACGTACACCGGAACGTGCTTTTTCCCGTCGTGGACCGCGATGGTGTGGCCGACGAACTCAGGGAAGATCGTGGAAGAACGGGACCAGGTCTTAACAACGGTCTTCTTGCCGCTCTCGTTCATCGCCTGGATGCGATCATAGAGAACGTCGCTTACAAACGGTCCTTTTTTAACCGATCTGCTCATTATCCTAACTCCTTCCCGTTACTTACCGCCGTTCCTGCGGCGCACGATGTACTTGTTGCTCTTGTTCTTGGTCTTCCGAGTCTTATAACCCAGCGCGGGCTTGCCCCAGGGGGTCACAGGACCGGGCCGGCCGATGGGGCTCTTGCCCTCGCCGCCGCCGTGGGGGTGGTCGTTGGGGTTCATGACGGAGCCGCGGACCGTGGGACGGATGCCCATGTGACGGGTCCGGCCGGCCTTGCCGATCATGATGTTCTGGAAGTCCACGTTGCCGACCTGGCCGATGGTCGCCCGAGCCTTCAGGGGGATCAGGCGGACCTCACCGCTGGGAAGACGAACCTGGCCGAAGCCGTTCTCCTTGGCGATGAGCTGGGCCGCGTTGCCGGCGGACCGGACGAGCTGAGCGCCCTTGCCGGGGACCAGCTCCACGCAGTGGATCATGGTGCCCACGGGGATGTTTTCGAGGGGCAGGGTGTTGCCGACCTTGATATCGGCGTTGGCGCCGGAGACGATCTGGTCGCCCACCTTCAGGCCCAGAGGCGCGATGATGTAGCGCTTCTCGCCGTCGGCGTAGTGGATGAGGGCGATGTTGGCGGAGCGGTTGGGGTCGTACTCGATGGAGAAGACCTTGCCGGGCACGTCGTCCTTGTTGCGCTTGAAGTCGATGATGCGGTACTTGCGCTTGGCGCCGCCGCCCTGATGCCGGACGGTGATGCGGCCGGAGAAGTTCCTGCCGGCCCGCTTGCGCATATCGGTGGTC
>JBGVAK010000133.1:0-9347 GCA_045224495.1 Christensenellales bacterium | reverse complement strand
CAACGGCGTCAAGTCCTGGGACTTCCCGCACCTGCCCGTGGACTACGGCTATCGGGATTCCAAGAACTTCTGGTACCACAAGCACCGGAGGCTCCTACCCGAGCTCCTGCCCCAGCGGCAGACCACCGTGGCCTCCGTCCGCTACGCCGCGGACCGGCTCCAGACCGAGGTCCAATTCACGGACGCGGCCCTCGAAAGGTTGGTGAAGGTGCCCCGGGTGTTCCTGCCCACGGCCCTCAAGGGCTGCGTCAAGTGGGCCGAGGAGAACGGCGTGAAGGTCATCGACGTGAAGGAGATGGAAATCATCAACGACAAGAGATCGAAGGAGAAAGGAAAGTAATTCAGTCAGACGAAGCCCTAAGGCTTCGCCTGACTGAGGCTCCGCCTTCGCTTCGCTTCCAGCTCTTGCCTATGACCCATACGGGTCACCGGGCGGCAAGAGCTGCAAGGGGTCAAATCCACCGCGCATGTCGCTGGATTTGACATAGTAGAAGCCGCGCGTTCTTCCTATATCCTTGAGCGCGCGCGGCTACACCGCGCTTTGCGATGCCCGGTGAACAGAGACTTGTGAACGTAATAAATCGATAGAGCAAGAAAGGAGCTGTTTATGAGCGAATTTGTACCGGATTTCAAGCATTTCCAGAACTTCTGGATCGAGCAGCAGAAGACTGCCAAGCACATGGACCGTGACGCCGCCTGGGCCCATATCGAGGGCTTCATCAAGGGGCACAACACCTGCGGCTTTGCTACGGGCTACGGCACCTACATCCGCTGCACGCCCATCGAGTACACCTACATGGACGGCTGCTTCTGGTTCGTCAGCGAGGGCGGCAGCAAGTTCATCGGCCTCGAGAAGAACCGGAACGTGGGCCTCGCCATCTTCGAGTACTACGGCAACCCCAAGGATTCCCACGGGCTCCAGGTCATGGGAAAGGCGGAGTTCTACAGCAACACCTCCGACGAATTCAAGAAGCTATTGGCCTTTAAGGGCATCCCCTACGACGTGCTGAAGGCCGCCGCCGTGGAGGTAGCCGTGGTCCGGGTGGTGCCCAGCCGCTTCGAGATGTACGACACCGATTTTGTAAAACAAGGCTACGACGTGCGCCAAATCATAGATAAATAAGGAGGTTGCCATGACTGACAAGCTGTTACAGGAGATCCGGGAGATCTATCCATTCACCCCCTGCGAAGCGCCTGAGTTCGACAAGTTCGACCTGGCGGGCATGGACTTCACCACCCAGGGCTGGAAGGCCGAAGGTTTGGGCCAGGTGTCCCTTATGGGGGCCACCGGCATGGGCGGGGCCATGAGCATGACCTCCCTCATCGTGAACCCGGTGGAGATCGACGCCCCCCTCTTCAATCTGGACATCATCGGCATGCCCGGGAAGAAGATGCTGTACATGGAGCTTTACGACACGCTCCTGAACGCGAAGAGGACCGAGTCCATCTTCGCCGCCATCCGGGACGAGTATGCGGATATCGCGGACATCCCCGGCAAGCCCTGCTGGTACGACGACATCCGGTACGGCGCTTCCGTGACCAAGTGCGCCCTGGCGGGGCAGGAGGAGCGGCTGGAGGCCCTCATCGCTCGGTATTCCGAGGAGTATCTGGACCTGTTGAAGGACGCCCGGCTATGCGATCCTGCGGCCAAAAAGGTAAAGGCTGACGCTTATCGGGACGGATTGCTGGAGCACGGCGGCCCCGCCACCGACGCCTTCTTGAAGGTCTGGGGCAAGGAGAAGACGGCCGAATTGTTCACCAGGGTTTTGTTTGGATAATACATAGACATATAAGGAGGGAAAATCATGAAGGTATTGCTGGCAGGAGCCTTCGGCAACCTGGGCTTCGAGATCTTAAAGGTGCTGACGAGCAACGGCTGCGAGGTCGTGGCCGCCGATTTGAAGGAGCGGGAGAACAACGGCCTGGAGGGGAAGTACACCTTTCGATCCATCGACGCCACCAACCCCGAGACCCTGAAGGGCCTTTGCGACGGAGTGGAGGTGGTCATCACCACCATGGGCCTCACCACCGCGTCCACCAGGTTCACGTCCTACGACATCGACTACAAGGGCAATCTGAACCTCTACAACGAGGCCAAGGCCGCCGGCGTGAAGAAGTTCAACTATATCTCCGTCATCGCCTGCGATCTCCCCGGCGCCGAGAAGGTGCCCATGCTCCACGCCAAGTTCATGCTGGAGAACGAGATCAAGAAGGGCGACATGGACTACGTCATCTACCGGCCTACGGGCTACTTCTACGACATCGCCAAGGTGTTCAAGCCCTACGTGGACAAGGGCGAGATGCAGCTTTTGAAGGGCTATCACGGCGTCAAGGCCAACGTGGTGGATTGCCCCGACTTTGCCCGGTTCATCTACGACCACATGATGGACACCAATAAGCTCTACGAGGTGGGCGGCAAGGAGACCTACACCTACGAGGAGATGGCCAAGATGTGCTTCAAGGCCGCCGGCAAGCCCTGCGTCATCAAGGACAGCCCCATCTGGATGTTCGGGCTGCTCGCGAACCTGCCTGCCATCAAGAAGGCCGGCAAGCACGACATCATCCTCTTCTCCAAGTGGACATTGTCCCACGATCTCGTGGGCAAGGACGTGACCGGTGAGGGCTCCTTCGCCCAGTACATCAAAGACTACTTTGGGAGGAAAGAATGATGTTTACGCTGCTGCCTGAGTATATCGGCCAGGCCTGGCCCCTGTTTATGTGGGGCGTGGTCATCGTGGCGGCCATCGGCTGCTGCATGGGCTTCAAGGAGTTCGTTTGGTTCATGTCCGTGGGCTACGGCTTCGCGGTCATGTGCATCGGCGCGTACCTGTTGATCCTGGGCCTCATCAAGGGGTATCTGACCGTAGCCACGGCCATCATGTGCGCCCTGTTCGTCATCTACGGCTACCGGCTGGGCGGGTACATCTTGAAGCGGGAGCTGACCAACGCCACATACAAGAAGACGCTGGAGAAGACCGGCTCCACCAAGGCCATGCCCATCCCCGTGTCCCTCTTCATGTGGGCCTTCTCCATGTGGCTCTACACCGCGGAGACCTCCGCCGTGACCTACCGGATCATCAACCAGACCAAGGACAACGCCTTCGCCTGGATCGGCGCCGTCATCATGGCCGTGGCCATCGTGGGCGAAGCCACCGCGGATCGGCAGAAGTCCGCCGCCAAGAAGGTGAACCCCAAGCGGTTCTGCGACACGGGCCTCTATAAGATCGTCCGCTGTCCCAACTACTTCTGCGAAGTCCTCTTCTGGGTGGGCGTCACCGTGTCCGGCATCGGCGCGGTCCAGGGCAAGCAGTGGATCATGGTCCTCATCGCCCTGGTGCTCATCACCTACGTCATGTATAATTCAGCCAGCCGCCTGGAGCTGCGCCACGAGAAGACCTACGGTCTGGACCCCGAATACCAGAAGTACTCCGACACGGTCCCCCTGCTGTTCCCGTTTACCAAGCAGTACCACTCCATGAAAGTCTATCGCGACTGACAAAGGATAAAAAGAACGCCGCCTTTTTCGGGCGGCGTTTTTGCATGGCTTGTGGGCTTTATCGCTGGGACACGGTGAACAGGGAGTAGAAGTAACCCTTCTCCTCCATGAGCTCGTCGAAGGTGCCCTGCTCCGCGATGGCGCCGTTTTTGAGGGTGAACAGGCCCGTGCACCGGCGCAGGATGTTCTCATCGAGATCGTGAGTGACCATGATCCGGGTATAGCCGTCCAAGTTCAATATGGCGTCCAGGACCTCGAAGGAGGTCTCGGCGTCCAGGGCGGCGGTGGCCTCGTCCACGAAGAGCACCGGGGTCTTCCGCAGCAGAGCCCGGGCGATGGAGACCCTCTGCCGCTCGCCGCCGGAGAGGCCGGAGCCGTTCTCGCCGCAGAGATAGTCCTCGCCCTTCTCGGCGATCAGCTTGCTGAGGCCGGACAGGCGCACCGCCCGATCCACCTCCTCCCGGGGGAAGTCGGAGAACAGGGTGATGTTGTCCCGGATGGTGCTGTTGAACACGAACACGTTCTGCTGGATGATGGACACGAGATCGTACAAGGAGCTGGGGGAGATGGTCTTGAGCTCCTTGCCGTCGTAGAGGATCTGCCCCTCATAGGTATCGTAGGCGGCCATAAGCAGGTTCAGTATGGTGGACTTGCCGCTGCCGGAGCCCCCCACCAGGGCGTAGCAGCCGCCGGCGCGCAGGTCCATGTCCACGTCTCTTAGGACCGGCTTTTCCGGCTCGTAGGCGAAGTTCAGATCCTTGAGCTCGATGCCCCGGGTAAGCTGGGGTTCGATGTGCTCCCCCTTGTCGGGCACGTTCTTATAGAGGGCCTCCGCCAGCTTGTCCATGAGGCCAAAGGCGGACTTGGTGCCGGCATAGAAGGTGGGCAGGCTCTGGATCGGAGCGAGGACGTAGTTTAGTAGCTGCACGAACATGAGGGCTGTACCGGCGGTAACGCCCTTGCCGGAGAGGGCCAGGGCCGCCGCCACCAGGAACACACCGATCTGCAGGCTGGCTCCGGCGATGTTGGAGGCGTAGTTCACGTTCACGGTCACCTTGGACCGCTGTTCAGAGGCCTGGGCTACAGCGCCGTTGCTGCTGTCGTGGAGGCGGGCGATGCTGCTTTCCGCCTTGAAGCTCTTGATCACAGCAAAGCCGGTCAGGGCGTCCTTGAGCATGCCGGTGTAGGCCTCCTTCTTGTCGGAGACCGCCTTCTCCGCCTTGGCGGCTTTGTCACCGAGGACGATGGACAGCAGGATGGGGAGCAGGGAAAAACCGATGGCGATCAGCGTCAGCAGGGGGCTGTACCAGAGCATGAGCCCCAAGGCGCCCAGGAAGGTGACCACCACCTCCAGGGCGTTCTGCAGCTTGCTCACGAATTCCTGCTCGATGGTGTTCACGTCGTTGGAAAGGGCAGAGAGGTAGAGGGAGGAATTCTCGCCGGAGAAGGCCTGGATGCCCTTGTGGAGGAGCCGGTCGAAGACGTAGGCCCGATACTGGCGCATGGCCTTCGCTCTAAACCGGGACAGGAAGGCGTGGTCCAAAACCCAGCCCAGACAGATGATCGCGATGGACGCGACAAAGATGATCAGCAGCGTCCCCAGGGAGTAGGGGCTTTCGCCGGAGATGAGATCGATGATAGCCTTTAGGGACCAGGAGACCACCAAACTGGCGGCGGCGCCGATCAGCGAGGCCAGGACGGTCATGGACAGGTTGAACTTGTTTCCCCGGAACAGCTCCTTGACGAAGGGGCGGCGCAGGGCTTTGATCTCTTTTTGGGCCATGGGGAGTCCTCCTTTGGTCGTATGATGATACTATAGCATACTTCCTGCGGTTGAGCAATCGCAGGGCGGTTGAATTTGCGCCTGCCGTCCCTCAACCGAGAGAAAACAAAAAAGATCACTTTTCTTTTTCCCGGGGTCGTGCTACTATGTATACAAGAAGAGCTAAGGAGGATCGACCTATGGGTGTTTTGTCCGGCCTGGAGCCGCAGGCGGTGTTTGCTTTCTTTGAATCGCTGTGCGCCATCCCCCGTTCGTCCCAGCACACCGGGGCCGTCAGCGACTATTTGGTGTCCTTCGCCAAGGATCGGGGGCTCAAATGTCGCCGGGATGAGATGAACAACGTGATCATCTGGAAGGATGCCGCCCCGGGCTATGAGACCGCCCCCGTGGTCATGCTTCAGGGGCATATGGACATGCTCATCGAGAAGGAGCGGGAGTGCCCTTACAACCCGGAGCAGCAGGGCGTGGACATCTTCGTGGACGGGGACGAGATCGGCGCCCGCGGGACCACGTTGGGGGCCGACGACGGCATCGGCGTGGCCATGATGCTGGCGGTCCTGGACGACGATCGGATTTTACACGGGCCCCTGGAGTGCGTGTTCACCGCCGACGAGGAGGTGGGCATGCAGGGCGTCCGGGCTCTGGACGTGTCCGATCTCAAGGCCAGGTTCATGATCAACCTGGACTCCCTGGAGGAGCGGGTCTTCACCGTCAGCTGCGCCGGGTCCACCCGGGTGGTCAGCACCCTGCCGGTCAAACGAGAACCCTTCGACGGGCGGGTCTGCGCTCTCATGGTGGACGGGTTCATCGGCGGCCATTCCGGCGAGGACATCCACCGGGGCCGGGCCAACGCCAACCACCTCATGGGCCGGGCTTTGATGGAGCTCATGGAAAAGACCGATCTTCGGCTCCTCACCGTCTCCGGCGGCGCCAAGGACAACACCATTCCCCGGGACGCGGCGGCGCTGATCGCCGTATCCGACGTAGAGGCAGCCAAGGCCGCTGCCAAGGCCCTGGTGACGGCCCTTGAAAACGAATACCGGGCTACGGAAAGCAAGATCCGGGTCCGCCTGTTCCCCACCCGCAGCCACTTCGTGCCCATGGACGCGGACAGCACCCGCCGGGCGGCCGCTTTCCTCTTCTGCGCGCCCAACGGGGTCCAGATGATGAGCGCGGAGGTGCCGGGCCTGGTACAGACCTCCCTGAACTTCGCCCAGGTCTACACCGAGGACGACGACGTGGTAGCCCGGTTCATGATCCGTTCCAGCATCAACTCCCAGGCGGAGGAGACCGCCCGCCGGGTCATGGGCCTCACCCGCATCCTGGGAGGCAACGCCGCCATCCCCGCGTCCTATTCCGCCTGGCAGTATCGGCCCCATTCCCACCTTCGGGAGGTCATGACAGACGCCTTCCACACGGTCTACGGCACGGAGCCTCGGATCGCAGCTTTGCACGCCAGCCTCGAATGCGGGATCCTGTCGGGGAAGATGCCGGACCTTGATTGCATCTCCATCGGCCCGGACGTGATCAACGTCCACACCACCCGGGAGCGATTGAAGATCGCCTCCACCTGGCGGACCTGGGCCCTTTTGCGAGAGACCCTGCGGCGGCTGAAATAACGCCATGTTTTTACTGTCGGGACAGGCAAGCTGAAGCTTGCCCGTCCCGTTTGTGTTTTTCATTCATTTCTTGACATATATACCATATGGGATTATACTTAAAAAAGTCGAAGGGTTCACAGTGGTGACACAATTCGACCGGTCGAAAACAAAATGCAAAAGGGAGGGTAACTATGATTACCAACGGTTTTACCTACTTTGCGACCCTGGTGCTCATCGCCGGGTTGCTGGTCGGCGCACAGAAGCTGACCAAGTGGAAGTTCTTTGAGTATGTGCCCCCGGTGGTGCTGCTGTACCTCATCGGCATGCTGGGCTGCACCTTCAAGCTGTGGGACACGGCGGCCACCAAGGAGGCCTACAGTGCCTTGCGCAATCCCATCCTGTACGCCATGATCTTCGTGATGCTGCTCCGCTGCGACATCCGTCAGATCCTGAAGCTGGGCCCCAAGATGCTCCTGGGCTTCTTCACCGCCACCATCACCATCGCCATCGGCTTCGTGGTGACCTACGCCATCATGCATCCCCTGCTGGGCGAAGGTGCCTGGCGTGGCCTGGGCGCCCTGTGCGGCTCCTGGATGGGCGGCTCCGGCAACCTGGTGGCTGTGGCTGATGCGCTGCAGGCCACGGAGGCGCAGCTGGCCGGCGCGTCCATCGTGGACTCCATCGACTACTCCATCTGGGTCATGTTCCTGCTGTGGGCCATCACCCTGGCGCCCAAGTTCAACAAGTGGGTCAAGGCTGACACCAAGGTCCTGGACGAGGTCAGCACCCGTCTTGACGCTGAGTTTGCCCAGGCCAAGACCAAGAAGGTGGACTTCCCCTCTTTGATCTTCCTGCTGGGTCTCGCCCTCTTCGTCTCCGCCGTATGCACCAACCTGGGTACCGCCCTTCGGAACGTGTCCCCCAAGTGGCTGCAGGTCTTCGACGTGGCCACCTACCGGATCGTGCTGGTGTCCATTATCGGTCTGGTCCTGGCTATGACCCCCATCGGCAAGATCGCCGGTTCCACCGAGCTCTCCAACATCATGCTGTACATGGTCATCGGCCTCATCGCCTCCCGTGCCTCCTTCCTGGAGCTCTTTGAGGCGGGCATGGCCTGGTGGATCGTGGCGGGCTTCGTGATCCTGCTGATCCACGGCGTGCTGATGCTGGGCGCAGCCAAGCTCTTCAAGCTCGATATGTTCACCAGCGGCGTTGCGTCCCTCGCCAACATCGGCGGCACCGCTTCCGCCCCCATCCTGGCCGGCTCCTACTCCGGCTCCCTGGTCTCCGTGGGCGTCCTCATGGCCCTCATGGGCTATGTGGTGGGCACCTTCGGCGGCATCGGCGTGGGCTACTTGATGTCGATCTTCGGATAAAGGCTGCCGATAAAGACGCCAGATCATTTGCGTCGAAGGATGCAGTCAGAAACTCAACAGAGGAAGAAAGGGCGCCAACCGCCCTTTCTTTGAATGGATCGCCGCAAATTAGCCGCGTTTTCGCCCTCTCGCGGTACATAGTACAGCTTCGGGGCGAAGAACGCGGCTTCTGCCATCTTTCTTGGCAGCCTTTGAAAAAAAGAAAAGGAGAGTAAGACTATGGGCATTCTATCCGGCTTGCAGCCACAAAACGTTTTCCGTTTCTTCGAGGAACTGTGCGCCATCCCCCACGGCTCCCATAACACCAAGGCTATCAGCGATTATCTGGTGTCCTTCGCCCAGGCGCGGCACCTCAAATACCGTCAGGACGAGCTCAACAACGTGATCGTCTGGAAAGCCCCCACAGCGGGCTACGAGAACGCCCCCGTGGTCATGATCCAGGGGCACATGGACATGGTGGCCGAGAAGGACGCCGACTGCCCCAAGGACATGGACACCGAGGGTTTGGACCTGTTCGTGGACGGGGACCTGGTGGGCGCTCGCGGCACCACCTTGGGCGGCGACGACGGCATCGCCGTGGCCATGGCCCTGGCCATCCTGGACGATGACGATATCCCCCACGGGCCCTTGGAGTGCCTGTTCACCGTGGACGAGGAGGTGGGCATGCTGGGGGCCCGGGGTCTGGACGCCTCGGACCTGCAGGCCAAATACCTGCTGAACCTGGACTCCGAGGAGGAGAAGGTCCTGACCGTCAGCTGCGCCGGGTCCACTCGGACGGTCTGCACCCTGCCGGTCAAACGGGCGGCCTTCGACGGCATGGTCTGTGAGCTGGCTATAGACGGCCTCATGGGCGGCCACTCCGGCGAGGAGATCCACAAATGTCGTTCTAACGCCAACATCCTCATGGGCCGGGCGCTGGTGGAGGTCATGAAGGCCACCGAGGCGCGGCTCGTCGCCGTGACCGGCGGGGCCAAGGACAATGCCATCCCCCGGGACGCCAAAGCTGTCGTAGCCGTGCGGGACGCAGAGGCTGCCCAAAAGGCCATCAAGGCCTTGGGCGAAGCCCTGACCAACGAGTATCGGACCGCCGA
>JBGVAK010000132.1:0-15352 GCA_045224495.1 Christensenellales bacterium | reverse complement strand
CGGATGGAGCAGCCCGTGGAGAGACCGCGGCCCAGGTCCCGCTCGTCGTTCTCGAAGACCACCTGGATGGGTTTGAAGCAGGTGCCGTCGTTGAGCTCGATGAAGCCCATGGCCTTTCCCTGCCGCACGGTGCGGACCCAGCCGCCCACGGTGATCCTGCCGACGTGTGCTTCCGGCGTCCTCTGTATGTCACGCAGTTTCAGCATAGCGTTTTCCTCACATTTCACAAAAGTTTCTCCTTAGTATATCACAAAATTTCCAGTGCGCAATGGTAAATTCGCGCTGAAGGTGGTATACTGTAGCCATAGAACAGGGAAGGAGGCTTTCCCCATGCGCATTTTCGGCGTCTACGTCAGCTATGAGACCCTGATGCTGGCCCTGATCGTGGTCTTCGTCCTGAGCCTGATCGCCCAGGGCAAGGTGCGGCGGGTCTTCAATCGTTACAACACCGTCCCCGCTGCCCGGGGCATCCCGGCGTACCAGGCGGCCCAGGAGATGCTCCTCGATAACGGCAGCAGCGTCACCGTCCAGCCGGTCCAGGGGACCCTCACCGACCACTACGACCCCCGGAACGACACCGTGGGCCTGTCTACGGATGTCTATAACTCCAACTCCGTGGCCGCCCTGGCCATCGCAGCCCACGAGATCGGCCACGTGCTCCAGTACCAGGAGAACTACGCGCCCATCAAGTGGCGCACGGCCGTGCTGCCCGTGGCCAACATCGGCGCCACCATGGGGCCCTACATGATCCTCATCGGCCTGTTCATGAACCTCTACCCCTTGGCGGTCATCGGCCTCGCTCTCTACGGGACCATGTTCCTGTTCCAACTGGTGACCTTGCCCGTGGAGTTCAATGCCAGCCAGCGGGGGCTGGAGCTCCTGGACCGCGGCGGATACATCGATTACGCCAACCGTACCGACGCCCAGAAGGTCCTGCGGGCTGCCGCCTGGACCTACGTGCTGGCGGCCCTCGGTTCCCTCCTCTCCTTCCTCCGATTCTTCATGCTGGTGAACGGCAACCGCAGAAGAAACTAACATCCACACGATAAAAAAGCAGCCCCACGGGGCTGCTTTTTCTATGCTGTTTGGCTTACTCCGCGATCTCTAGGGCCACCTGGATCATGTCGTGGAAAGCGTTCTGCCGCTGCTCGGGGGTGGTGGCTTCGCCGCCGGCGATCAGGTCCGAGATGGTGCAGATGCACAGGGCCTTCTTGCCCGCCCGGGCCGCGTTCATGTACAGGGCGGCGCTCTCCATCTCCGCCGCCAGCACGCCCATCTTCACCCAGGCGGTCTGGTCCACGGCGTCGTTATAGAAGTTGTCGGAGGCCAGGAGGTTCCCCACCTTGTACCGGAAGCCCCGCTTCTCGCACTCGTCCACCGCCTTGCGGCAGAGGTCGAAGTCGGCGATGGCGGAGTAGGTACCGGGCAGGGCATACTGGCTCACGAAAGCGCTGTTGTAGCAGGCGCCCTGGCCGATGACGATGTCGAAGAGCTTCAGATCGGGGTTCATACCGCCGGCAGAGCCCACGCGGATGATGCTCTCCACGCCGAAGAAGTTAAAGAGCTCGTGGGAGTAGATGCCGATGGCGGGCATGCCCATGCCGCTGGCCATGACCGACACCCGCTTGCCCTTGTAGTAGCCGGTGTAGCCCTGGACGCCCCGGATGTTGTTGACCAGTTCCGCGTCGGTGAAGTAGGTCTCCGCGATCATCTTCGCCCGCAGAGGGTCGCCGGGCATGAGCACGGTCTTGGCGAAATCCTCCGGCGCGCAGCCGATGTGGGGCGTGAGATTCAGTTGCTTCATGGGTTTCTTACCTCCCGATCATTTTTTCTTACTATATCACAACCGGCGGCCCTTTGACAACCGATTCTTGCGACGGCTTCCTGTTTTTGTGCGTCTTCATTCGACGAGGGCTTCCTCTTCCTCGGTCAGGGGCTGTACGGTAAAGCTCATGCCCGTTCCATCCTTTTTTCGATGGCGAAGCCCAGCCGCTCCCAGCGGAACCGTTTCGCCAGCTGCAGCGGCAGTTCCGATACCAGCACGGCGGGCGGGATGTCCACCACCAGATGCTGCTTCACGAACAGGATGGAAGCCGAGACCAACAGCAAAAACACGAAGTTGAACCGGCGGTACCAGAGGGGGATACCCTCCGTGTCGTAAAGGGCCCGCCAGCAGTAGTAACTGCACACCACGTGGAGCGACGGGCACAAGTTGTTGGGCTGGTCCACGAAATACACGAACCGGGTGAGCCAGGAGAAGAAGTCGCGTCCCGGGACCTCCGGCCGCTCCATCTCTGCCGGCATGGCCATGAACAGGATCACCGTGCACAGCAGCGTCAACAGGTAGGCCGCGGAGTTCCGGTACACGTGCTCCTTCCGCTGCCGAAAGAGCAAAAAGAAGGTGATGGCCCAGGAGGCGAAGGACAGCACGTAGATGGAGATCCACGCCGGCCGGAAGGGGATCCGGCCGTCCAAGGGCGTGGACAGATCCAGCTTGTCCATGTACTGCAGGGGGATGCGGGTGGCGCAGAACACCAGGGCCTGACACAGGATCAAAAAGATCAGACAGACCCAGCCGTAGTCCGGCAGCAGGCTCCGTATCCAGTTGAAGGCTTTTTTGAACATCCCTCTCCTCCAAACAACGACGTATTGTATCACAACACCCACCGGGATTCAAGGAAGGAAACGTGAAGAAATGATGGCGCAAAAGCGTATCCTGTGATACAATGGGCCTATCAAAAACAGGGAGGATCGTTTATGTTTGATATCATCGAAAAAAGCTTTGAAAACCAGGTGCAGGACCTGCAGGAGCTGATCCGCATCCCCTCCGTGTCCCGAGGCGAACCCAAGGAGGGCATGCCCTACGGGGAGAACGTGTTCAACGCCTTGAGAAAGGCCCAGGAGATCGCCAAAAGGTTGGGCTTTGAGAACGTCTGGGACGTGGAGGCCCGCTGCGGCGTAGTGGAGTACGGCCAGGGGGACGAGCTGGTGGCCGTCATGGCGCACCTGGACGTGGTCCCCGAGGGCACGGGCTGGACCTATCCCCCCTACGGCGCCGAGATCCACGACGGGGCCATGTACGGCCGGGGCACGGCGGATGACAAGGGTGCGGCGGTGTCCGCTCTCTACGCCCTCTACGCCCTGAAGGAGAGCGGCGCTAAGATGAAGCGCCGGGTCCGCATCCTCTTAGGCTGCGACGAGGAGCGAGGCTCCACGGGCATGGAGCGGTACCGGGAGGTGGAGGGGGAGCCCACCATGGCCTTCACCCCGGACGCCAGCTACCCCGTGGTCAACTCCGAGATGAACATCTCCCACATGATCTTCAAGAAGGCGTACCCCACCGCCGTTCGGGCCAAGGTGGGCACGGCCATGAACGTGATCCCCGGCGAGGCCGCGTCCGAGGTCCCCGCCCTGGCGTACAAGGGCAGGGAGGGCCACGCCTCCATGCCGGACCATGCGGACAACGCCCTGATGAAGCTGCTGCGGGGCCTCTCCGAGGCGGATCTGCCCGCTGAGGACAAAGCCACCTTCGCCGGCCTCGTGCCCCTGTTCTGCGGCGTGAACCACGGCGAGGGCCTGGGTGTGGACTTCACCGACGCCTCCGGGCGGCTGACCCTGGCCGTCACCCGGCTCATCGCCGACGAGACCGGCGTCACCGTGGGCTTCGACTGCCGCTACCCTGCCTCCATGACCTTCGAGCAGCTGACCGGCCCCATCGATGAGCGCATGGGCGCCCTGGGCTTCGCCGTCCAGGAGCGATCCAACTCCCTGGGCCACTACATCGCCCCCGACACGGAGCTGGTGAGCGTCCTCATGGACGTGTACGGGGAGCTCTCCGGCGACTGGGAAGCCAAGCCCCTCTCCATCGGCGGCGGCACCTATGCCCGGGAGTTCAAGAACGCCGTGGCCATCGGCGTCACCCGGCCCGATCGGCCGGACCTCTGCCATATCGCCAACGAGAACATCCTCCTCTCGGAGATGCTCTTCAACACCAAATACATGGCCGAGTGCCTGCGCCGCCTGGCCGCGGAATAAACGACTTGCCTATGAAACCGAGAATGCGCATCCTTCTGCACCTTCTGGCCCTGGCGCTGCTGGGGCTGCCCGCCGTCGCTCCGGCGGAGGGAGAGGAGGAGAAGGTCGACTATGCTGTGCTCTTCACGGACATGGCCCGCGCGGCAGAGGCCCCTTCCCCGGAAGCCAGCCGGCGGATCAAGGCGGACGTTGCGGCCACGGACGACCCTGTGGCTGCCGCCGTGGCCGCCAGCTGGGTGCAGGTCTACGCCAATCCCGACTACCGGCTCTTGATCTACGGGCAGGACGATCCCCGGGATATCCCCGTGCGGGGAAAGCACGCTTTCGTGGTCCTGGGCTTCGAGCTGGAGAAGGGGGAGATGACCGAGGAGCTAAAGGGCCGCTGCGACGCTGCGGCGGCTGCGGCCCAGGCTTTTCCCGATTCTTTGATCGTCTGCACCGGCGGCCCGACAGGCATCGAAAACCCGGAGGAACACACCGAAGCCGGCCTTATGAAGGCGTATCTGGAGACGGTCCACGGCATCGACCCCGGCCGCGTCTTTGCGGAGGAGCGGGCCATGACCACCGCTGAGAACGCCGTCAACGTCATGGCCATTCTGCAGGCGCAGCAGGTGGAGACCCTGACCGTCGTCACCTCCCACTACCATCAGCGCCGGGGACAGGTCCTGTTCGCAGCCGCGGCCGCCCGCATCGAGGCGGAGCAGGGCTGCGCCATGGAGGTGGTGGGCGACTGGTCCTATCTCTCCGCCTTCGACATGGGTCCGGACTACATGGTCACCATTCCCCAGCTGTTCCAGGTCCTGGACATCCCCGAAGACACGCGGGACCGGTATTATGCGTTATACTATGGCGATTGACCTCAGCGCCCGGGAAACCGGGCGTTTTTTATAAGCATCGCAAAGAAGGCAAGGGCTTGCAATCGGCTATGAACAGCAGGCAAGCCTTTTTGCTTGCATTGTGATAAATATTTGATACAATACGTATAGAATCAAAAAAGGAACAAAAAAGCATGACACAAAAGAGAACAAAGACCAAGGACACGGTCTTCGCACTTAACAAAAACATGCAAAAAGGGCAGGTTTATTTGTTCCTGCTGGCCATTTATATTGTAAGCGTTTCTGCGCGTTTCGTGCTCGCCCTGTTAACATCGATACATCCTATTAGCAACATCGATGAGTTTCTGTACTATGGCGTTGCAAGATCCATCGCGACAAAAGGCGAATTATTGTTCAGAGGGATGTATGCCGACTATACCTACATCGTTTATCCACTCGTTCTTTCCCCCGTTTATCTGGTTTTTAAAGAGGGCGCCAACTTTTATCGGTTGATACAACTGTGGAATGCGCTGCTGATGTCCTTATCTGTATTTCCCATATATGGTATAGCGGCAAGGTTGTTGAAGAATGCGAAAAAGGCCCTCATCACTACAGCGATCCTCATGCTTGCCGGGGACTTTGCCCTAAGCCAAGTCATTTACAGTGAAAACGTTATTTATCCTCTGTTTTTTGCAGCGGTGTTTTGTGCCATTCTGCTGCTTGAAAAAGGAGGCGTGCTCCCCGCCGCTCTGTTGGGAGTCATAGCTGGATTGCTTTATGAGACGAAACCCGGCGCTCTCGTTTTCCCGGTGGTGTCTCTGGTGTTCTTTGGCATCATTTCTGCACGGCAAAAGAATTGGCGCGGGATACTCCATGGGCTCGTCGGCATTCTTGCCTGTGCGGCTATTTGTTTCGCTTTTTCCGCGCTTCTCAAATATGTATTTCATAACGAGGCCGACAACGCCCTTTCCCTATACCGTTCGCAGTTGGGTGGTACGAACAACGACTTGCATCTCAGCATCTTCTTCAAGTCGCTCCCCCAATACCTGTACTATTTCATTCTTGCCTGTGGGATCGCTTGCTTTCTTGTGCCTATCACCAGGTTTTCAGGATTTGATAGGACCGCAAAAGTTATTTTTATTCTTACAGTGGTCAGTCTCGCTTTATCGATCATCGGCACAGCCTGGACCATCAATCGGTATGAATATGCTACACATGCCGTTCATTTAAGATACATCGGCATGTATATCCCTCTTTTCTTCCTCTTTTCCTTGGTTCAAGGTGAAACGAGCGATACAAAGGAAAATCGAAAGAGGGTCCGTATATTGACCATCTGTGTTTTGTCTTTTGTGGCGATCTGCGCAGCTATATGGGGCGTCGGCGGTAAAGAAAATTCAACCGCCATGCTGCATGAGACGCTTTCCTTGCCCTATGCTTTCTCTTCTATATCATCTGGTTCTATCCAACGGCTCGCTGGGCTCGTTGTCATCATTCTGACGCTGTTTGTGGGATACTTTCATTTGTGCATCGGTGAAGACAAAATGGCCAGGCGAATAATATATGTGCTGCCCATGTTTCTGTTGATCGGGAACATCACCCTGTATTGTTCGTTTCATCACGAATATAAGAAGATGGATTCTTGGGAAAAACCTGCTGAATCCGCACTACAAGCGATCAAAGGTAATGAATATCTGTATGTTTTAACCAACGATAGTTATATTGTTTACAGCAATCTGGATGTGCGCACGGCGAAAACAGGGTTCTATGTAACGTTAAACGATCTGTTCAACAATTTATATCCCACCGGCGGTAAATACGTGCCCTACAAGCCGGATCAATTGCTGCGAGGGACGAAGGCGGGAAAGATGACGCCCGATACGGACATATTTGTCGTCGACAATACGGTGTTCAGTATGGTCAAACTCAGTGAATATACTCGAGAATTGGACCCTGAAAATGATCTGCTCCACGTTTTGAAGATACAAAAAGACAAACCGGTTTTCGATGCTGTTATGGCAAATGTCAAATCCAACAAGCTGGAAGTGGGCTATACAGGTGTTCTTGTTCTGTTCAACAGTCGTTATACTGAAGGGCAATTGACTATTCGCATGAAAATCAGTGCCACCGAAGAGACAAAAATGGTTTTATTCTCCAACGTGGAAAAGCATGAGCAACCGCTTCCCGTGGGAACAGACTGGTATGAATTCGTATTCACATCTCCGCAGCAGGCCTACAATTTCACAGCAGATTCAGATATTTCGGTTCTGGAATATGAAATAGTGACAAACTGAGTATCCATTGCTGAATACCAATGTGGGCAAGATGGGACTCCTTGTCTTAAGGGGCATTTGGGTAAAACAGGAAAAATGTGACAAAGTTCATCTGAATGTTGCAAAATTCCCGCAGTTTATTTACGAGCCGTTAACACAAAAAGGGCCCTTTTTCGCTACAATAGACCGTAAGAAAGCAGGAAAGGGACGGCTATGGAGAAGCGCGCACAGCAAAAGAAAAGACGGGACAAGACCACCGCGGTGCTGGTCTGGCTCCTGGTCATTTTGGTGCTGGGCGGCATCATCGCCGGGGGCCTCTACGCCCGGGAATACCTGCACCAATCCTTCCTGGCCGTGGCGGTGGAACAGCCGGAATTGGGCCGCAACGAACACGTGGTCCAGGTGACGCCCAGCCCCGAGACCCAGGGCCGGACCGCCGCGCCCGTGGAGACTACGCCTACGCCCGTAGCCCAGCCCTCGCCCACGCCTTCACCGGTGCCCACCGAAAAGCCCACGCCCACGCCTACTCTGCACCCGCTGAACGGGGACGCCATCGGCACGGGCCAGCGCTCGCCCATCGTGCTGGACATCCAGATCCGGCTCATGACGCTGGAATATCTGGATTTCGAGCAGCCGGAGGACGTGTACGGCGCCGGTGTGGCCAACGCCGTCGCTCTGTTCCAGCGCCGTAACGGCTTGCCCGTGACGGGGCTCTGCGATCAAAAAACCTTTTTGAAACTGAACGCCGAGGATGCCGCCCTCTACGCCGTGCTGCCCGGGGACCAGGGGCCCGAGGTGGAGAGCATCCAGGAGCGGCTCATCGAGCTGGGGTATCTGGCCACGACGGCGGACGGCTTCTTTGGGGAAACCACCGCCCACGCCGTGGACCGGTTCCGGGTGCTGAATCGGCTGGGCAGCGGCACATCGGTGGATTCCGCCGTTTTGGAGACCCTCTTTGGGGACGAGCCTGTAGCTAACTCCATCCGCCTGGGAGACAAGTCCGATCAGATCCTGGCCTGGCAGCAGCGGCTGCTGGAACTGGGGTATCTGGTCATGCGGCCCGACGGGGTCTACGGCAAGTCCACGGCCCAGGCCGTCAAACGGTTCCAGGAGGACACCGGCCTGACCGCCGACGGGAATCTGAGCGTCATGACCGTATCCCTGCTGACGGAGGGCGACGTGTCCTCCCACGCCTTTAAGCTGGGCGATCGGGGAGAGGACGTCATGGCCCTGCAGCGGCTGCTCCATAAATACGGGTACATGAAGACCAATCAGATCACGGGCAACTACCGGGACATCACAGAGCAGGCCGTGGAGGAGTTCCAGCGCCGCAACGGGCTCGCTGTGGACGGGGAAATCGGCCCCGAAACCATACAAAAGCTGCTGTCCGATTCCGTGACTCCGGCGGCCACCGCTACCCCCAAGCCTACAGCGAAAGCCACGCCCAAACCCACGGCTAAGGCCACCAAGAAGGCCACGGCCAAGGCGACGGCGAAAGCCACCGCCAAGACCACGGCTAAGGCCACCAAGAAAGCCACCAAAAAGGCCAAGACGACCCCCAAGGCCACTCCGCAGCCAACGGAAGCGGAGATCTATACGCCCCTGCCGGAGGAGACGCCCTGGACGCCTGAATGGACGCCGGAGCCCGTCGAGGTGACCCCCGAACCTGTGGAAGAAACGCCCGAGCCTATGGAGGAGACCCCTGAACCCGTGGAAGAAACGCCCGAACCCCTCGAGGTGACTCCCGAACCTGTGGAGGAGACGCCCGAGCCCCAGCCGGATCCCGAACCGGAGCCTGAAGCCACGGCCACGCCCCGGCCCGCCAAGCCCGTGGGCAATTACGGCAGCGGCGTCGAGGGCATGATCGCCGCTGCGGAAAGCCGTCTGGGCTGCCCCTACGTGCGGGGCGCCAAGGGGCCCGACAGCTTCGACTGTTCCGGCTTCGTCTACTGGTGTTTGAAGCAGGCGGGAGCCAACGCCAGCTATATGACCAGCGTCCGCTGGCGGACCTGTTCCAAGTACACCCGCATCGAGAGCATGGATCAGATCCAGCGAGGCGACATCCTGGTGTTCTCCGGCAGCAGCGAGTCCACAGGCCACGTGGGCATCTATCTGGGCGGCGGCATGATCGACGCCAGCAGTTCCGGCGGCTGCGTGGTCAAGCGCGGCAGCGTCTTCACCAACTACTGGACGGAACACTTCCTGATGGCGTATAGGATCTGGTGATCTTCAGACTGCCGGATCCGAAGAATTCGTCAAATCAAAAAAAGGCGAGGATTTCCTCGCCTTTTTCCATGTGCGGTTTCACACCTCCGCGTTCTTTTTCCACACGGAGCGGGTTAGGAGCACCAGCCCCAGGACTATGACCACCAGGCAAAGCTCCACGTCCCAGACAGGGAGCTTGTCTGCCAGGATCACCGTGATCCCGTCGAAAGCCGCATGCAAAAGGATCGCCAGGGGGAAGAGCCAGCCCTTGCCGGGCTTCTTGACGGCAAACCACACCAACACTGACAGACAGATATGGGTCGTGACGGCCACGGCCCGCTCCACCATGCCCAGGAGGTAGGTCCAGGGGGCGGTGGTGACCAAGCTGTCCAGGACGGCCTTCAGCTGTTCCGCTGTCTCGCCGGGGGTGGTGGCCGTCAGCACGTCCGTCTGCCCGGCGTTGATGAGCACCGACATGACGATATTGCTGATGTACGCGAAGCCCAGCAACAAAACGGCCTCGACGCCGCCGTGGCCCGCCCCGTACATGAGGGCGTTGCGGTCGTTCCCCAGCCGCTTTTTCAGCACGGTCTTGAAGGCCAGGAACCGGCCCGTTTCCTCGAAGACACCAGCGGCCAGGCCCCCGTAGAGGGCGTAGAGGAGGGTGTTCCCCATGATCTTCTCGCCCACGGGCAGCACCTTCAGCACCAGCTGATGCATCAGTGCCTCCAGGATCAAGGCAAAGAGAACGAACACGGCGCAGCCGACGAAGAAGGGCAAAACGTCCGCGCCCTTCCTCTTACAGTAGATCAGCAGCACGACGGGGATAGCGAAGGCGAACAGCGCCGCCAGGGCCATGCACACCAGGGATAGAGTCGGCACGCTCACAGCCGCACCGTTCTTTCCTTGGGCCCGATGATCTTCACCGCCGTGCCGTAGGCCAGGACCTCCGCCGCCCCCTGCATAACCTGGGCGGAGCCGTAGCGGATGCCGATGACGGCGTCGGCGTCCAGGGCCTTGGCCTCGTCCACCATACGCTTGACGGCGATCTGCCGGGCTTCGTTGAGCATCTCGGTGTAGGCCACGATCTCGCCGCCCACCAGGGTCTTAAGGCCCGCCATAAAGTCCTTGCCGAAGTGCTTGGTCTGCACCACGGCTCCCTTCACCATGCCCAGGGCCTCGATCTCATGGCCGGGCACACTGTCAATACTGAGCAGCTTCATCTTCTTCTCCTCCTTTGATCTCCTTGATCCGTTGAATGAGCACCGCCACGACGCAGACGATGACGACCACCGGTATGGCGACGAAAAGCACCAACAGCCCCACCGGCAGGGGCGATTGCCCGTTGGCCCACAGAATGACGAACAGGGCGGGCAGGATCAGGGCGATGAAGATCACCGCCCCCAGAATGGCGCCCGTGGCCTTCCGGCGGTGCACGTCCCGCTTCGACACGTCCATAAACGATTGTCCCTCCTTTTCCAACCGCTCGATCTGTTCAAGGCACGATTCTGCATCCAGCCCCTCCAGGGTCAAGCCCGGGCGGCTCAACAGCTCCTTTGTCATGTCCTCCATAGCGTCCAGGCTCTCCCGCTGCCGGTCGAAGGCTTGCAGTTGCCGGGAAAGGCAGGTCTCCAAGGAACCTTCGCCCTTCAACACGGCCCGGATGTCCTCGATGGGCACGGCCAGCTTCCGAAGAAGCTTTATCTGTTGGAGCCGCCGCACGTCCTCCCGCCCGTACTCCCGATAGCCGTTCTCGGCCCGGCCGGGGGACAGGAGGCCTTGCTCCTCATAGAAGCGGATGTTCTTCTTGTTGATGGACACCAGCTCCTCCACCTGTTGGATCTTCATGGCGTTTACGTCCTTTCTGGTTCCTTTATACAGCTTCCACCAGGGGGAAAGTCAAGGGGTTTTTGAAAAAAACACAAGAAGGGTACAGCTTCGAGCATGAGCTGTACCCCTTCTCAGACTTTTTTGTGCCTTGACCAGCCCCTCAGGAGAGGCCTACGCCCGCGTAGTTGTCCTCGTAGAAGGTGGCGGCGTTCCGGGCCTCGTGGAGCCAATCCTCCTGGACGGCGTTCCACTCCTCAGTCTGCTTCTCCGCCAGGGCGGCCTTGGTGTAGGTCTCCGGATCGTCCTCGAAGGCGGCAGCTCCGGCGGGGAGATCCGCCAGGCGCTTGACGAGATAGAAGGTCTCGCCCACCTGCAAAAGCTCCGACACCTCCCCCTCCTTCAGGGCCACGGCCGTGTTCCAGACCTGCTCCGGCCACTCCGTATCCAGCTCCTGGGTGTTGAAGAGTACGAACCCATCCTTGTAGTTGTGGTAGCCCACCACGCCCGTCAGATCCGCGTACTTGTCGTAGGCCTCCTTCATGTCCATGCCGTCCAGCACATCCGCCCGGGCCTTCTGGGCATTCTCCAGGATGACCGCGAACATGGCGGCGTTCTGAGCCTTCAGCTCGTCGTACCGGACCACGATCTCAGCCTGCCGCTCCTTGTCCTGATCCCGCAAAAACAGCTTCCCGTACTCCGCCTCCAGGTTGGTCATCTCCAGCTCGTTGGCGGAGTAGGCGGCGCTGTCGTCGTCGTTGACGTTGAAGGAGATGACCTGCATGCGGCCCACGCCCTCGGGGGTGTACAGGGTAGGCACGTCCGAATCTCCCAGCCGATAGGCGTCCGCCTGCTGCTTGAAGACGCTGTAATCCCCCTCGAAGTCCTCCTTCTGGCGGGTCAGCTCAGCGTCGAACCAGGTCTTGGCCTGCTCTTCGGTGACGGAGACGCCCTCGTTGAACTTCTCCTGCAGGAGCTCCGTCAGGGCGTTCTCCTCATAGGAGGTGGTCAACTCCTCCAGCCACTGGCTGAAGGGATAGCCGAAGTACTCCGCTACCTCCTGCTCCAGCAGCTCCCGGGCCTTCAAGGCGACTTCCGCAGCCCCGGCGTCCTGGCCCAGCTCCTCCTTGGCCTGATCGAGATAGTCCCCGGCGTACTCCGCCAGCAGCTCCTCCACCTCTTGGGCCACCTGCTCCTTCTTCTCCTCGGTGAGCTCCACGCCCATCTCTTTGGCTTTCCAGGGCAGGACCTTGGCGGAGAGCAGATCCTCGATGATCATATCCCGATACTGCTTGATCTCCTCGCCCGTGGAGGGGGCGGCCATGCCGTAATAGCCCATGTACTCCACGATGGTATTGTAGCTGCTCTTTACCTCGCCCACGGTGACGGTGAAATCACCCAACGTAAAGGCGGGCAGCGTCTCGTCCACGACGGGCTTCGTCTCCGTCGTCTCGGTGGCCTCAGTGGTCTCGGTGGCGGGCTTGGTCTCCGCCTCCGCCTTGGTTTCCTTCTCTTCCAAACAGCCCACCAGGCTCAGCAGCATGAGGCCGCACAGTGCCAGGGCCAACAGTTTCTTCATCACGATTCGTCTTTCCTTTCGTATCCTATGGCTTCGCCCCATTATACCCTCTCCTCCAGCCGGTTGCAATCCGCTAAGATGGAAAGAAATTGTGGCAGTTTTTTTACAAATTCGTCCGCGCTGCGTCCCTTGACGGCGATCTCCACGGTTGCCGGGCTTCCAGCCAGGAGCCGCGCCCCCTGTTCGTTGGATAAAGCCATCAAGAGCCGGCCCCCGTCGGGCCGTGCGCTCTGGTCGTATTTTAAGGTAGCCTTGCCGGGTTTTACGGTCACGGACAGGAATCCGGCCTGGGCGGCCAAGTGCTTGATGAGGGAGAGGCGCATGAGCCGCTCCACGCTGTCGGGCAAATCTCCGTACCGGTCCGTGAACTCATCGTACATGTCGTCGAACATAGCCTCATCCTCGATCTCGGCGATGCGCTTGTACATGGCCATGCGCTGCAGTTCGCCGTTGACAAAGCCCTTGGGCACATAGGCGTCCCCGGGGGCGTCCACGGCGGTGTCGATGAGGGGCGGCGCCTCCCGGCCCGTGGCCTGGTCCACCGCCTGGCGGATGAGCTTGCAGTAGTATTCGTAGCCCACGTCGGCCAAATGCCCGTGCTGCTCCGCCCCCAGGAGGCTCCCGGCGCCGCGGATCTCCAGATCCCGCATGGCCAGCCGGTATCCGGCTCCGAACTGGGTGAACTCCCGGACCGCCAGCAGCCGCTTTTGAGCCGCCTCCGGCAGGGACCGGCTCTGGGGCACGGTGAAGTAGGCGTAGGCGATGCGGTTCGACCGCCCCACCCGGCCCCTGAGCTGGTAGAGCTGGGCAAGGCCCAGCTTGTCCGCGTCCAGGACCACCAAGGTATTGCAGTTGGGGATATCCACGCCGCTCTCCACGATGGTGGAGCAGAGGAGCACGTCTGCCTCATGCTGGATGAAGGAGAGCATGGTCTGTTCCAAGGCGTGCTCGTTCATCTGCCCGTGAGCCATGAGGAACCGAGCCTCGGGCACCAGCTCCTGGAAATGGCTGAGGGTGCTCTCCATGCCCAGGACCCGGTTGCTGACCAGGAACACCTGGCCTCCCCGCCCCAGCTCCCGGCGGATGGCGGCGGCGATCTGGGCGTCGGTGTATTCCACCACGTAGGTCTGGACCGGGAACCGGTTCTCCGGCGGCGTCTCGATGACGGACACGTCTCTGACCCCGGTCATGGCCATATTCAGCGTCCGGGGGATGGGGGTGGCGGTCATGGTCAGCACGTCCACCTGGCTGCGCATGGCCTTGATCTGCTCCTTGTGGTTCACGCCGAAGCGGTGCTCCTCGTCGATGATGAGCAGGCCCAGATCCTTGAATTTCACGTCTTTAGCAAGGAGCGCGTGGGTGCCGATGACCATGTCCAGCTCCCCTGTGGCCAGGGCCTTCTTCACGTCCTCCCGCTCCTTGGGCGTCTGGAACCGGGACAGGCACCCCACGGTCACCGGGAAGGCGGCGAACCGCTCGGAGATGGTGGCGTAGTGCTGCTGGGCCAGGATGGTGGTGGGGGCTAGCAGCGCCGCCTGCTTCCCGTCCTGGATGGCCTTGAAGGCCGCCCGGATAGCCACCTCGGTCTTGCCGTAGCCCACGTCGCCGCACAGCAGCCGATCCATGGGCCGGCGGCTCTCCATGTCCGCCTTCACCTCCCGGATGCACCGCAGCTGGTCCCGGGTCTCCTCGTAGGGGAAGGCGCTTTCCAGCTTCCGCTGCCAGGGGGTGTCGGGGGAGAAGGCGAAGCCCTGGAGGGAAGCGCGCTTGGCGTACAGGGCCGCCAGGTCCACGGCCAGCTTTTTCGCCGCCGCCCGGGCCTTCTGCACCTTCTGCTGCCACTCGCCGCCCCCCAGCTTGCTTAGGGTTGGGGCCACGTCCTCCCCGGAGGAGCCCATATACTTCTGGATGCGGTCCAGCTGGTCCGTGGGGATGTACAGCTTGTCGCCGCCCTTGTACAGCAGGAGCAGGTAGTCCCGGGTGCTGTTCTGCACGGTCAGCTGCTCCACGCCCACGAACCGGCCCACGCCGTGGGCCTCGTGGACCACGTAATCCCCCACGGTCAGATCGGAAAACTTGAGGCCGCTCTTCTTCTTCCGGGGCCGGCTCAGGCGCTTGCCGAAGAGCTCCGCGCCGGTGAGCACCATGAGCTTCCGGGCCGGGCACAAAAAGCCTCGGGGCAGGCTCTCCCGCAGGATCAGCACCTCGCCGGGCTCCAAATCTCTGGTTAATTCGTCCGTTATGGCACAGCGTATCTCGTCCTGCAGGCTTTGGAGCAGGGCGTCGGCGCTTTCGCCGCCGTACAGGAGGGCGCTGCCGCCGGTTTGCCTGAACCGCTTCAGCTCCCGGCTGAGCTCGCCCATATCCCCCAGGTACATGGGCGCCCCCTCCAGGGTGCACTTCACCCGCATCCGGTGCTCCATGTCCCGGCAGGTGCGGAACAGGGCGTAGATCGCCCCCGTCCGCGGGGTGTTCAGCACCGAGATGAGGTGGCCGTCCTCCCTGAGCAGCTTCGCCTGCTTGGGATGGCCCTCGCCCCGCTCCAGCATGGCGGTGACGGACTCCAGGAACAGCATCCGGCCCGTCCGGCCCTCCTCCAGCACCCGGTCCGGCTCCACCAC
>JBGVAK010000131.1:0-2071 GCA_045224495.1 Christensenellales bacterium | reverse complement strand
GGGGCGCTGGCGCTTGTAGATCTCGATGAGACCGTCGGCCACGGAACGGGTGGGGTCCTTCTGCAGGGTGTTCTCCAGCCGCTCGTCCTTGCCAAGCAGCTCCTTGATCTCGGCGTTGGTGCCGTAACCGATGGCGCGCAGGAGCGAGGTGATAAACACCTTGCGCTGCCGGTCGATCTTGACGTAGAGGATGCCGTTGCTGTCAGTCTCGTACTCCAGCCAGGCGCCCCGGTTGGGGATGACCTGGGCGGAATAGAGCTGGTTGCCCCATTTGTCGGTGCTCACCGCGTAGTAGGCGCCGGGGGAACGGACCAGCTGGCTCACGATGACTCGCTCGGCACCGTTGATGATGAAGGTGCCCTGGGGCGTCATCAGGGGGAAATCGCCCATGAAAACTTCCTGCTGCTTCACTTCGCCGGTCTCCTTGTTGATGAGACGGACGGTGACCCGCAGGGGTGCGGCGTAGTTCACGTCGTTTTCCTTGCTCTCCTCCTGGGTGTACTTGGGCTTATCGAGATCGATCCGATAGTCCACGAACTCCAGGACGAGCTTGCCGGAATAGTCGACGATGGGGGAGATGTCATTGAAAACCTCGCGAAGGTCCTCTTTCAAAAAGCGGTAGTAGGAATTCTTCTGCACCTCAATGAGATCGGGCATGCTGAGCACTTCGTTGACCTTGGAAAAGCTCTTGCGGACCCGCCGTCCCATCTTGACGTCATGCATCATCTCGTTCACTCCTTCTGATGCCGTTTTGCACCGACTTGGATTGCATCTTTGCCTCTGCGCCTTCGCCCGCAACGGGAATGCGTCTCGAAATTACGGGCATAGACCGACAGTTTAGCTATCATAATGCGACTTAGAATAATATCACTGTGTCTACAAGCTGTCAAGATTATTTTTTTACAAATACGCAATATTTTCATGGCCATGCATACAGTGGTATGAGAGGCAGGTCCTCCTGTCCACACTGGTTACTGAATCTATAGGAAAGGAAGCGATATACCCATGGAACAAGCCATCGTTGCCCGCCCACGCTCCGGCTGGAACAGCACCGAGGAGGAGCTGCTCGCCAAAGCCGTGGACCGATGCAAAGCCGCCGGAGAACCTCTCAAGACCGCTTTCACCGAAGCCGCCATCCAGACGGGCCGCCGCCCCAACAGCGTCCGGAACCATTACTATGCCAGCAGCAAGGCCGGCGGGGACGCCGCCCCTGCCTTCCTGCCCTTCTCGGAGGAGGAGAGTTTGTCCCTGTTGAAGACGGTGCTCCTGGCCCGATCCGCCGGAGAATCGGTCCGCGCCTGCACCCTCCGCATCGCGGAGGGGGACTCCCGGCGCATGCTTCGGTACCAGAACAAGTATCGGGCCCTGCTCAAGAGCCGGCCGGCTTTGGTGGATCGGGCCCGTCGGGAGCTGCAGGAGCAGGGCGGTAAGGTCTTCGACCCCTACGCCCCCGCCCCCGCCGGTCCGGGCCGCCCTCGAAAGGTCCAGGGGGACCGGGACACGGAGGCCCTGATCCGCACCCTGTGCGAGAGCCTTTCGGAGCTCCTGCGCCGTAGCGCCCGGGAATAACCAGCTCATACAAAAAGGCTGCCGACAGTCGGCAGCCTTTGCTCTTTTTATTCGCAGAGCCGTTCTTATGCGTCAAAGACGCCCAGGATGATGATGCCCGCCACCGTGAGGGCGATAGCCCCATAGTGCTTCCAGGACAGCTTCTCCTTCAGGAAGATGCGGCTCCACACCACGGACAGGGCGCAGTAGGAGGCGATGATGGCCGCGGCGAAGCCTGCATGGGCCGTGTCGCCCAGGGCGTAGATGTAGGCGAGCTGGCCCGCCGTCTCGAAGATGCCGCCCAGGAGCTTGGGCCCTTCGGCCTTCACAGTGAGCTTGTCCCGGCGGACGCCCAAGACGTAGATGGCGGCCACGATGCCGCAAGCCAGGAAGGTGAGTTCATAGGCCACGTTGGCGGGGCCTTCCTCCAGCATGGTGGGGAATACGCTGTCCAAGAAAGTGCCCGTGGCTTCCTCCCGCAGGATCACGGAGTCGAAGAATGTGCCCAGGGCGTCGATGATGC
>JBGVAK010000130.1:0-12339 GCA_045224495.1 Christensenellales bacterium | reverse complement strand
TGACCATATCCAATATCGCATTGATCGATAAGCTCTCCCTGGACTTCGAGGAGGGCTTTTCTGCACTGACGGGCGAGACCGGCGCCGGCAAGTCCATCCTCATCGAGGCGGTGGGCCTGGCCCTGGGCGAGCGGGCCTATCGGGAGAGCATCCGCACCGGCGCCCAGAAGGGGGCGGTGGAGGCCCTGTTCACCGTACAGGAGGGCACGCCTGCGGCGGAATATCTGCTGGATCAGGAGCTCTATGACGGGGAGGAGGTGGTCCTCTACCGGGAGCTGTATGCCAGCGGCAAGAGCGTCTGCCGGATCAACGGCACCCTGGTCAGCGCGGCGGAACTGAAGATGGTGGGGGACATGCTGGTGGATATGCACGGCCAGCACGCCCATCAGTCCTTGCTGAACGAAAAGACCCATTTGGGTCTGCTGGACGCCTTTGCAAACAGCGACGGCGACGGGCTTTTGACCCGCATGCAGGAGGACCGCAAAGGGGCCCTGGAGGCCCGCAGCGCCCGGGAAAAGCTCCAGGCCAGCCTGAAGGAGCGGGCCCGCCGGCTGGACGTGATCGCCTATGAACTCAAGGAGATCGACGGTGCGTCTCTGGAGCCGGGGGAGGAGGAGCAGCTGGAGCTCAAAAAGAAGCAGCTGCAGAATTTCGCCGCCATCGAGGAGAACCTGCAGGCGGCATACGACGCCCTCTACGAGGAGCAGGGCGCCCTGAACCAGATCTCCGAGGCCAAGCGCTGTTTGAACGCCCTGGAGGAATACGGGGAGGAGTATCAGGCCGCGGCCCGGCAGACGGAGGAGGCCTACTACACCTTGGAGGACGTGTCCTACACCCTGCGGGACGCTCTCAACGGCCTTTCCTTCGACCCAGATGCCCTGACCGAGATCGAGAGCCGCCTGTTCCAGATCGAGCAATTGAAGCGCAAATATGGTACCGATATCCCTGAGATATTGGCCTATGCCGACGGCCTTAGGGCGGAGCAGGCCGAGCTCATGGGCGGTGAGGACCGTATGGCGGAGTTGAGCCGCACGGAACGGGAAGCCGTGGCCGCCTTTACCAGGGACGCCCAGGCCCTCTCCCAGCGCCGCCGGGAGGCTGCCCAGCGGCTCAAGACCGCCATCGAGGCGAATTTGAAGGACATGGGCATGCCCTTTGCCTCCTTCTCGGCCGGGTTCAACGCCCTGGATCCCGAGGCCCTATCCGAGACCGGCGTGGACGAGGTATCGTTCCTGTTCTCCGCCAACAAGGGGGAGCCCGAAAAGCCCCTGGTGCGGGTGGCATCCGGCGGCGAGATCTCCCGGGTCATGCTGTCTTTCAAGGCGGCGCTGTCCCGCGCGGACACCATCGACACCCTGATCTTCGACGAGATCGACACGGGCATCTCGGGCCTCATCGCCAACGCCGTAGCCAAGAAGATGCAGGAGCTGTCCCGGACCCATCAGCTCCTGTGCGTGACCCACCTCGCTCAGATCGCGGCCCGGGCGGATCGGCAGTACTATATCTACAAGGAGACCCTGGGGGAGAGCACCCGTTCCGCAGTGAAGCCCCTCTCGGAGGAGGAGCGTCCGGCGGAGCTGGCCCGCATCATGGGCAGCGTCAACGACCCCCTGGCCATCCAGCACGCCCGGAACCTGCTCAGAAGCGCCCGGGAGAACTGATCGTTTTTCATGGCGAACCTTATCACCATCTTCCGCATCCTGGCCAGCGCAGCGCTGCTCTTTTGTCCGGCGCTTTCGCCGGCTTTTTTCGCGGTGTACATTTTTGCCGGGATCACGGATATGCTGGACGGCTTTGTGGCGCGGAAGACCGGCACCGCCAGCGATTTCGGCGCAAAGCTGGACACAGCAGCGGACCTTATCTTTGTGGCGGTGTGCCTCTATAAGCTCCTGCCGATCCTGGACGTTCCCGGGTGGCTATATGGCTGGACCGTCCTCATCGCTCTGATAAAGGTTGTCAATATCGCGTCCGGGTATGTGGTCAAGAAGCGGTTCGTATCGCTGCATACGCCCATGAACAAAGCGACAGGGGCTTTGCTGTTCCTCCTGCCGCTGACGTTGTCCTGGATAGAATTGAAATATGCAGCTGTGCCCCTCTGCACCGTCGCCACCTTCGCCGCCGTCCAGGAGGGCCATTTCATCCGAACGGGGCGGGCAAATTGAACGGTTCCTATTTCTCGGCCTGCTGCCCGATGCCGAACCCGGCGATCTCACTGACGGGCAAAGAGAAGACGATGGCGCCGGCCTTGGTATCGGGGCCGGCCTTTTCCATGATAGCCTTCATAATGGCAGCCTTCTGCTGGGCAGCGGAGACGATGAGGATGACCTCCTTCTCCGACGCGATGGAGACCTTGTAGAACTTCTCCGCGTTCTTGCTGCCCGTGCCGAGGCCGTGGACCACCGTGCCGCCTCGGGCCCCGGCGGAGCGGGCCGCGTCCATGACCTGGTCCGTAGCGCCCTGATTGGCGATGACCAGGATAAGCTCGTAGTCGTAGTTGAGGGTGGGCGCGCCCTTCACGTTCTGCCCGTTGGATAAGAATGCCAATGTCTTTGCGCCTCCTACGCTTTTGATGGGTACACCGAGGGTCACGCCGTTGCCGGGAGCGTCGATGTACAGCCGCTTGCGCTGTTCCTGAATGAGCTCCTTCGTTTGCTCCGGGCTGGCTACCGTCATGAACAGCCGCCGATCCCGGGAGTCCATGCCCAACAGGTCCAGCATACTGCGGGTAGCCGTGCCCCTGCAGGGGGTGGACAGGACCAAGGGCAGATCCATCTCCTCGCATATCTTCTTCATGATGTTGGCCCCATAGGGGTTGATGACGGAGAGCACGTAGTTCATGAGGTCACCTCCCACAGCTCGATGATGTCCGCTTCGCCGTAGACCTCCGTCTGCTTCGCCATGCGCTTCTCCGCGATGGCCGCCCGCACGCCCAACAATTGGATGGTGATAAGGGGCATCATGGCCACCATGGCCACGATCCCGAAGGCGTCGGAGAGCACGTTCCCCCCAAGAGCGCTGCTGGCGCCGATCATGAACTGGAGCATGAACGCCGCCGTCATGGGCCCGGAGGCCACGCCGCCCGCGTCGAAGGCGATGGCGGTGTACATGTCCGGCACCACGAAGGAGAGCCCTAAGCTCAGCACGTATCCGGGGATCAGGAAGTAGAGGAGCGACAGCCCCGTCAGCACCCGCAGCATGGAAATACCCATGGCAAGGGCGATGGCGATCGACAGCCCCAGCTGGATGGATCGGCCCGAGATGGCTCCGGAGCTTACCTGCTCGATCTGCTTTTGCAGCACCAACACCGCGGGCTCCGCCGAGATGATGAACCAGCCCAGGAGTATGGCAAGGGGCACAAGCACATAGCGGAGAGGCCCTTGCGTGAGCGCCGCGCCCAGGACGCTGCCTAAGGAGGCAAAGCCCACGTTCACGCCGGTCAAAAACAGCACCAGGCCCAGGTACGTGAACCCGATGCCCATGAGGATCTTCCAGAAGTTTCGACCGCTCATGCGGAAGGAGAGGACCTGGAACAGCAGAAAGATACACAGGATGGGCAACAGGGCGATGGCCGTTTCTTTGAGGTAGTCAGGCAAAGCGAACAGGTAGGAATATCCAAGTTCCGTGGTGGTCTCGTGGACGGCCACCGTGGTGGACACGGTCCCCTCGCCCTGGCCATAGAAGAGGCTCAGCACCAGCACCGCCAGGATGGGGCCTACGGAGCACAACGAGACCAGGCCGAAACTGTCGGACTCCGCGTTGCTGTCGCTGCGGATATGGCTGACGCCCACGCCCATGGCCAGGATGAAGGGCACGGTCATGGGCCCGGTGGTCACGCCGCCGGAGTCGAAAGCCACGGACAGAAAGCTCTTATCTACAAAGACACAAAGAATAAAGATCAGGCTGTACAGCCCCAGCAGCAGATACCGCAGTTTGACGCCGGTGATGATGCGGAACATGGCGAGGGCCAGAAACAGTCCCACGCCCACGCCTACTACAATAAGCAGCACCACCGTGCTGATATGGGGGACGGAGGTGGCGAGGACCTGCAGATCGGGTTCCGACACCGTGACCGCCACGCCCAATAGAAAGCTGATGATCAAGATGAGGGGCAGGTTCTTCGATTTGGTCAGGGCGGAACCGATCTTGCCGCCGATGGGCGTCATGGAGCTCTCCGCGCCCACGGTGAACAATCCCATGCCTGCTACGATAAACAAGGACCCCACCAGGAAGGACAGCATGTGTCCCGTGGGCAGGGGCGTCACGAACAGGCACAGCAAACACACGATGCAGAGGATGGGCAGCACCGAGGTGATGCTCTCCTGCACCTTGCCCGCGATCATGGCCCGCTGTTTGTTGAACTCATTCATATCAACAGCAATATACCATATAAACCGCAAAAAGAAAAGTCTGTGGAAAGTGAACATATTTTGGTGTTGCGCCGGGAGATGCGGATATGTATAATAGGGAAGAATCTGTTTTCAGAGGTGCGTTTTGAAGACAAGCGACTTTTACTACGACCTGCCAAAGGAGCTGATCGCACAGACGCCGGCGCCGGTGCGGAGCCAGTCCAGACTGTTGATCTATAACCGGGGCGACAGGTCCATCACCGACGGCGTTTTCACGGACGTGCTGGATCATCTGCATCCCGGGGACGTGCTGGTGCGGAACAACACCCGGGTCATCCCGGCCCGGCTCATAGGCCACAGGCCCGAGACCGGCGGCACCATGGAGTTTTTGCTTCTGAGCCGGTTGGAGGGCGACACCTGGGAGTGCCTCGCCAAGCCCGCCAAAAGGGCCAAGGTGGGCACGGTCTATGAGGTGACGCCGGAGCTGTCCGTGCAGGTCCTGGGGGACGCCCCCATGGACGGGGGAAAGCGGGTACGCCTCCTCTACGACGGCATCTTCGAGGAGATACTGGATCGGGCCGGACAGATGCCCCTGCCGCCCTACATCACGGAGCGTTTGGCGGACAAGGAACGGTACCAGACCGTCTATGCCGTGACCCGGGGTAGCGCCGCCGCCCCCACGGCGGGACTCCACTTCACCTCGGAGCTGTTGGAGCAGATCGCGGGTAAAGGCGTGAAGATCGTGGATGTCCTGCTGCACGTGGGCCTGGGCACCTTCCGTCCTGTCAGCGAGGAGAACATCGAAGACCATCAGATGCATGAGGAGTTCTACCGGGTCACGGAGGAAGCGGCCAAGGCCATCAACGACGCCCGGGCGGCGGGGGGGCGAATCGTCTGCGTGGGCACCACCTCCGTCCGCACTCTGGAGAGCGTCGCTACTGACGACGGCATCGTCCATCCGGGCAGCGGCTACACCGGCATCTACATCACCCCCGGCTACCGCTACAAGGCTGTGGACGCCCTCATCACCAACTTCCACCTGCCGGAGAGCACCCTGCTGATGCTGGTCTCCGCCTTCGCAGGCCGGGAGGAGGTCCTGCGGGTCTATGAACACGCCGTACAGGAGCGCTACCGTTTCTTCAGCTTCGGTGACGCGATGCTCATCTCATGAAGCCGGCTACTGCCTGTCAAGTCGCTGCTTTCCGTAACCCACCACGTCATGGAGCAGGATCTGCTCCCTGAATCCCTTGGGCGTGACCCACATGGCGCCTTCTTCATTGACGTGGACCAGCTCACCGCCTGCCTGCAGCAGTTCGGAGGTGGCAAGGATCTGCCCGCCAGCGGCGAAGCCCTGCACGCGGGAGGCAAGATTGACGTTGCGACCGATCATATCATACTTCATCCGGGTCTGAGAGCCGATATTTCCAAGGATCGCCTCACCGGTGTGCAGGCCGATCCCCATCTCGATCTTCGGGTAATGATGCTCCCGGTTCCAGATGTTCACCGCCGGCATACGTCTCTGCATGGCGACAGCGCATGCTACAGCATCACGGGCGGAGAGCTCATTCGGATGTGGCGCGCCGAAGACCGTCACGATCGCATCGCCGGCAAATTCAAGAATGTTGCCCTGCCAGGCGTTGATGATCTCGATCATCTCTTCGAAAAAGTGATTGAGCATGTTCAGAAAGGATACGGGATCCATCTCTTCGGAGAGTTGGGTGGAGCAGCGCAGATCCGTGAACATCATGCTCACGATCCTGCGTTCTCCGCCGATCTTCAGGCCGTCTTCGCCGGACATGATCTGCTCAAGCACTTCGTCGGTCAGATAGCGGCCGAAGGTGTTGGAAATAAAAGCATCTCTGGCAGCGAGAGCCTCTTTCAGATGCGCGTTTTCCCTCTGGAGTGCTGTAATATCCGAAGGATCCATCATATTTCGATCTCCTCTCCTTCACGGGCATAGCGAATACGCTCGCTGTTGAACTGGCGCTCCCTGCGCAGAAGCTCCTCATCGGATGCCTGCGGATCGTGGTGGATCAGAAGAAGCCGCTTCGCACTGCATCGCTCCATGAGTTCAACGCCCTTTTCCGTCGTGGAGTGGCCGAAGCCCTTCTTGGCAACGGAATCTTTCTCGGTGAACTGTCCGTCATAGAGCAGCAGGTCAGCCCCTTTGCAAAAGGAGATCAGTTTTGAAAAGAACGGGTCATCCGGTTCACAATCGGTGGCATAGACGAGACGTTTGTTCCCATATTTCAGACGAAAGACCAGACAGCCTCCCGGGTGACGGCCTTCGATGCTCTCAACGGTCACATCCCCGATCCGCAAAGTCGGTGCAAGCGGCTCGAGAAGCAATGTCCCCTGGTATTCCGTGAGGGGGATCGGCCAGAAGGGAGGAGAGAACAGCCGCTGAAGCAGGGCTCGCATCTCATCTTCCGTATCCGCCCTGAAAAGCAACCGGGTGATCGTCCCGTCTTGAGAGAGCCGTGGATACATGCCGAGCCCGATCACGTGATCGAGATGCAGATGGCTGAGTAAAATGACCGGCGTTTTTTCGTACAGTGCAGGGGCCGAAACAAGGCCGGTGCCTCCGTCCAGAAAGATGGTCTCCGAGCCTGCCTGCACCATGTAGCACGAGGTGGCACCGCCAAACCGGGACCGGCTTGTGTCGCTGACCGGCAGGGAGCCGCGCGCACCTAAAACGGTCAGGCACATGCTATGTTCCTTCATCTGCGTCCTCCTTGCGGTTTACTATTATATTTATACTACCACAGAGGCCACCGTTTCAACTTTTTTTGTCGCTGTGAAAATTTTTTTTCGACGTTCCTTGAATAATTCGATCCTATATGATATCCTATTTACGGAATATATGCGCATCGCTGTGTGCAGTGGAAATGGAGGATACTATATGAGCGACACGAAGATCTACCGCCGCAACACAGTCGTTTTCCGTGAAGGGGATCCGGGCGACTGCATGTATCAGATCGAAACCGGCATGGTGGGGATATATCATGATTACGGCGGCAAGAATGAAACACAAATCGCCATGCTCGACAGCGGCAAGGTGTTTGGAGAGATGGGGCTGCTGGATCATGCGCCCCGATCTGCCACCGTGGTCGTGCTGGAAAAGGACACGATGCTGACGACGATTTCCGAGGAAAGCTTTCTGGCGTTTTTTGAAGAGAATCCTTATGTGATACTCGACGTCATGCAGCAGATGTGCAATCGGCTGCGTATGACGACCAAGGCGTATACGGAGGCTTGCCATACGGTGTACGATGCGGTCGAGACGGAGAAGAGCGGAAAGAAAAGGAGTCCTTCCCTGAAAGAACGCATACAGGAGCTTTGCCGAGCCTATCGTGATTTTCATTTTGATCTGTTCTATTAATTGGGGAGAGCGATACCATGAATACATTGACACTTCATTCCGGTGAGATAATTTTCCGGCAGAAAGACTTTGCTGAAAGCATGTTCGATATCGTCAGCGGCAAGGTCGGTATTTTCAGCAACTACGGGACCGATACAGAGACCAAGATCGCGGAGCTTGGAGAGGGCCAGATCTTTGGAGAGATGGGTATGATCGAATACTTTCCGAGGTCGGCGACTGCCGTTGCCCTGGAGGAGACCGTTCTCACGGAGATCAAAGAGGAAGAACTGAAAACGTACTTCCGGGACAAGCCGGAAAAGCTGTTGCGGATCATGAGGCTGCTGAGTCAGCGCATACGCGAAACGAATGAAAAATACATCGCAGTTTGCCGGTCAGTCAGCGAGCATGAGTCGCTGGATACTATGGATCCGGATACGATGGATGCCGCCTGGATCGAGATGGAACGGTACGCCATGGACTATTGGCTCCACTGGCATTGATTCTTTCAGAACCCGAACGGCGGTCATGCCTCGTTTAGCGGCTCTGCCTCATCGGAGGTTCGGGGACGGGCGCTGACTGCGGCTGACGCAAACAAGGTTGCAATTTGATGGTCCCGGCCGTATAATACGGAATAGGCCAGATGGAAACGAAGAGCAAGGATCGTGACGGCATGGCTTTCTCATATGGGCCATGCCGTTTTTGATTGAGCAGATTGGCAAGCGTCCGCCGACAGGGATCGGCGTTTACCGAGGGACAGGCAGTTGCGTGTCTGTTTGATTGAGGGAACGGATATGAACGAGAATTTCAAATTTGAAGTACTGCACGTGGACAGGCAGACCGGCGCAAGGCTGGGCCGTCTCCACACCCCCCACGGGGACATCGACACCCCCGTGTACATGCCCGTGGGCACTCAGGCCACGGTGAAGGCCATGACGCCCCGGGACGTGGAGGAGACGGGGGCATCCATCATCCTCTCCAACACCTACCACCTGTACCTCAGGCCTGGCCACAAGCTGGTGGAGCAGGCGGGAGGCCTCCACAGATTCATGCACTGGAACAGGCCCATCCTGACGGACAGCGGCGGCTTTCAGGTCTTCTCCCTGGCTAAGAAGGGAGATATCCACGAGGACGGCGTCCTGTTCCGTTCCCACATCGACGGCAGCAAGCACCTCTTTACGCCCGAAAGCGTCATGGCGGTGGAGCAGGCCCTGGGCGCGGACATCGCCATGTGCTTCGACGAGTGCGCCCCCGGCACGGCGGATTACCGCTACGCCGTGAAGGCCATGGACCGGACCCACCGCTGGGCGGAGCGCTGCCGGGAGGTCCACACCCGGCCCGACCAGGCCCTTTTCGGCATCGTCCAGGGCTGTGTCTACGAGGACCTGCGCATCGAAAGCGCCAAGACGTTGGCTTCTATGGACTTCCCCGGCTACGGCATCGGGGGCCTGTCCGTGGGCGAGCCCAAGGAGAAGATGTACGAGATGCTGGACGCCATCCGGCCCTATATGCCGGAGAACAAGCCCCGGTACCTCATGGGCGTGGGGAGCCCCGACTGCCTCATCGAAGGTGTGCTCCGGGGCATCGATATGTTCGACTGTGTGCTCCAGACCCGGGCGGCCCGCAACGGCCTGGCGCTCACCCGCAAGGGGCGGATCATGCTGCGGAACCAGACCTATGCCGAGGATTTCTCACCCATCGAGGAGGGCTGCGACTGCTACGCCTGCCACAACTTCTCCCGGGCCTATATCCGGCACCTGATCAAGGCGGAGGAGATCCTCTCCGGCACCCTTATCACCATGCACAACATCCGCTTCTCCGTGCGGCTCATGGCGGACATCCGCCAGGCCATCGCGGAGGACCGGTTCGGCGATTTTGCCAGGGAACTTCTGGAGGTCAAGCTGTTCTGATGGAACGGACGCTGACGCTGAAAACCGAAGGAGACATGGAAGCTCTGGGAATGCGCATCGCCCAGGCCCTGCCTCGTGGCGGCTTCGTGGCCCTCTACGGGGACCTGGGGGCGGGGAAGACCGTCCTTTCCCGCGGCGCGGGCCGCGCCCTGGGCCTGGACCATCTGAGCAGCCCCACCTTCACCATCGTCCAGGAGTACCCCACGGCGCCGCCTCTTTTCCACTTCGACGCCTATCGCCTGGCGGACGAAGACGAGCTGTATGCCATGGGCTTTGAGGACTATATGGATCGGGGCGGTCTGATCCTCATGGAGTGGGCGGACCGGGTGCCCGATGCTCTGCCCAGGGATAGACTGGATATCGAGATCGTGGGCAGCGGCGCCGACGCGCGGACCGTGCGGCTGCTGCCCCGGGGAGAACGGTACGAAGGGCTGGTGAAAGCGCTATGAACATCCTCGCTTTGGAGACTACGGATCGGGTGGCTTCCGTGGCCCTGCTGACGGACGACGGCTGCCGGGAAAAGCGGATCGAAAGCCCCCTCCGGCACGAGGAGACCGTCATGCCGGCGGTGGACGAACTGCTGGCGGAGGCGGGCCTCGTCCCCTCCGACCTGACCGCCCTCGCCGTGGACGTGGGCCCCGGCTCCTTCACGGGGGTCCGCATCGGCGTCTGCCACGGCAACGCCATGGCCCTGGCCCTGGGCTTGCCCGTCATCTCCGTGAACGCTTTGGAGGCCCTGGCTTGGCCGCTGCTGGGCGGCGGCGCGCCGGTGGCGGCTATCGTCGACGCGAGAAACGGCAACGGCTACGGGGCCCTCTACGCCCCCGACGGCACGGCCCTGATCCCGCCCTGCGCCATAGAGATCGAGCCCTTTTTGCAAACATTGCCTCAAGGTGCTGCCCTCACCGGCACCGGCTTTCCAGGCGCGGACGGCGCTTTGCCTCTTGCAGGCAGCATCGCCCGTATGGCCGCAGGCCGGGCAGGGGAGAGGACGGCCAGCCCTCTGTATCTTAGGCCTTCCCAGGCGGAAAGGAAGCAGCGGCTATGATGACGGTCCGGCCCATGACCAAGCGGGACGTCCCCCGGGTCTATGAGATCGAGGTCCAGAGCTTCCGCTCCCCCTGGTCCAAGCTGTCGTTGCTGGGGGAGCTCCACAACGATGTGGCCCGCTATTACGTGGGGGAGGAGGAGGGCCGCGTCGTGGGCTACGGCGGCATGTGGCTCCTCTTCGACGAAGCGCACATCACCAACATCGCCATCGCCCCGGAGAAGCGGGGGGAGCATTTGGGCCGCTACCTCCTCTACGGCATGATGCAGGCGGCCCATGAGCGGGGCGCCGAGCGGATGACGCTGGAGGTCCGGGAGACCAACCGGGTGGCCCAGAACCTGTACTACAGCTTCGATTTCGAGAAGCAGGGGTTCCGCAAGCGGTACTACGAGGACACGGGGGAAGGGGCCTATCTCCTCTGGAACGACAGTATGGGCGAGACCCTGGAAAAAAACGCTTGCCTAAAGGACAAATTCATTCTACAATAAACCGATCTTGAAAAAGGAGTCGAAACATGAGTCTGTACAGCGATTGGAAAGCCCGGGCGGAGAATCTGCAGAGCGACGCCGCCTATCAGCAGTATTGGAACAACTACTTCGCCCAGGAGACCGAGGTCTATAAGCAGGTCCTCCTGAGCCACGACAAGCCCCTCGCGGGCACGGTGAAAGCTTTGGCTGAGCAGGTGGGCATGGACAGCGTGGCCTTCGTGGGCTACCTCGACGGCGCCAACTCCTCCTTTGCCGACGGCGAAAAGGACCTGGAGGCTTTGACAGAGGACAGCGAAGTCACCCTGAACTTCGACTTTGAGAAGCTCTTCTTCAACATGCATGAAGCCAAGGCCGACTGGCTCTTCAACCTGCCGGAGTGGAACGACGTCCTGTCCGAGGAGAAGCGGCACGAGATCACCAAGGCCTACCGCGCCTCCAAGATCTTCGTGGCTCCCGTCCAGGTGGGCCGCAACGATCCCTGCCCCTGCGGCAGCGGCAAAAAGTACAAGAACTGCTGCGGGAAGAACAAATAAAAATCTTTCTATATTCTAAGAAATGAGTTGACAGGAGCGCCATTCCTTGTTAAAATGTGTGACTGGAACTCCTGAATGCGCCTGTAGCTCAGCAGGATAGAGCAACGGCCTTCTAAGCCGTAGGTCCAGGGTTCGAATCCCTGCAGACGCGCCATGGCGCGGCGTTCGCCGGGAGGAAGGCCCGGCGAGCGCAAGCGTATACGGGGGATGTTCATCCGAAAAACATATGGTGGGCGTAGTTCAGCCTGGTTAGAATGTCAGATTGTGGCTCTGAAGGTCGTGGGTTCGAATCCCGTCGCCCACCCCATTTTTTTCGGATGAACAGCGGTGGGGTGTCGCCAAGCGGTTAAGGCACAAGACTTTGACTCTTGTATGCGCAGGTTCAAATCCCGCCACCCCAGCCAACCTGACCCGTTAGCTCAGCTGGCAGAGCATTTGACTTTTAATCAAAGGGTCCGGAGTTCGAATCTCCGACGGGTCACCAGCCTCTTGCAGCGCGGGCGTGGCGGAATTGGCAGACGCGCTGGATTTAGGTTCCAGTGCCGCAAGGCGTATGAGTTCAAGTCTCTTCGCCCGCACCAGGCAGGTATAGTGTAGCGGTAACACATTAGCCTTCCAAGCTGAGATCACGGGTTCGAGTCCCGTTACCTGCTCCA
>JBGVAK010000129.1:0-33598 GCA_045224495.1 Christensenellales bacterium | reverse complement strand
TACACCTGGCGCACCCCCGGGGATTCGATCCATGATATCGGGCAGACGGTGCCCGTTTCGGAGCCCGGCGAGTACTTCTGCCGGGTCATGGACAACGTCACCGGCGACACGGTGGACTCCGAGACCTGCACGGTCTACTCTGTGGAGCCCTTCCGCCTCATGCGCTTCACCGGCGACGGGGAGCATTTTTCCGATAGCTCGGGCATCCTGGTAGCGGGCTTTGCCGGAGGCGTGGAGCCCTATGAGATCTGGTGGGACAAGGACGGCGAAGCCATCGATTCTGTAGACAGTGAAGTGGACGACTACATCGGCTCCCTGGTCTATAACGCTACCGTCGGCAATTACACCGTCCACGCTGTGGACGCCATGGGCGAGGTCGTCACCGCCACCAGCCACCGTATCGCCCCTAAGCTCACCATCGTCCAGCAGCCCGAGGATGGGGTGATCATCAAGGGTACACATGGCCAGATCAGCGTGGCTGTATCGGACGGCGATGCGCCGTATACCTTTACCCTCTTTAGAAACGGAAAGCATCTGGTCCAGTCCACGGAAAACAGCAAGACGAGCACCTTCGCCGTCTGGTATCCCGGCGAATACCTTTTCCTCATCTCGGACGCGAAGGGACGCTCGGCGAAGTCCGATCCCGCCTATTTCGAGGACTCTGTCTTCCGCATCACGAGCCAGACCGAGACCTCCTCCATCACCCGGCTCTACGGCTCGGCTAACATGTCCGTCACCGCCGAGGGCGGCAAGGAGCCCTATACCTACACCTGGACCTACCAGAACGGCGGCAGCTGGTTCAAGGTCGGGGAGAACGCGGACGTGATCTCCGTCTACAAGCCCGGCGTCTATTCCTGCACCGTCAAGGATTCCGCCAACCAGTCCATCAAGTCCAAGCAGATCACGGTCACCTACACCGGCAAGGTCCCCATGATCGTGGAGCAGCCCACCAGCCGCCGGGAGCTGAGCAAGGACGTGCGCTGGATCGATCTCAAGTGCAAGGCCATCTCCGGCACCGGGGACGACAGCAACCTGCGGTACGACTGGTACACCCGCAAGTCCGGCGGCGGCTGGACCATCTACGCCGCCGACATCCAGTCCTACCCGGGCTACTTCGCGGGCGAGTACCGCTGCAAGGTCACCGACACCGCCACCGGCGGCTATACCTGGAGCGAGGTGGCCGTTGCCTATGAGGAGCTGGTTTGTAAAGGCATTGCCATCGTTTCGACAGGCGATAATAAAACGTCATTTACCCTTTCATGCAAAGGCGGAACGGGGCCGTATGATGTGACGATATATATGAAATATCCCTATTGGACAGGGACCACTACGGATTATAAGGATGTGGAATACGCCCATTTCACATGCAACAGCTTTGAAGAACTCGGCTGGATATCCCTGGATAATCATGTAAAGCTTGTTGGGACCACATCTGACGGTAAAACAACGTTTTACATGGACGTAGCACGGTATTATGCGGTAATAGTGGATGCGAACGGCAACAAGTGTACGTCGTCTACGTTCGCTTACAAATAATGACGCGGCACAGGAACGAACCGAAAAATGACACAAAATCTATCCGAAAGGAGCAATGATATGAAAAGAGTATTCGCCCTGTTGCTGGCGTTGATGTTGCTGCTCTCGGCAGCCTGTGCCGCCAAGGCGCCCCAGGAGACCGCCGCCCCTGCGGCCACCGATGCCATCCTGAGCGCCAGCGAAGAACCTATGAACGAAGCTACGCCTGAACCTACCTCCGAGCCCACGCCCGAGCCCACAGCTGAGCCCACGGCTGAGCCCACGCCCGAGCCCACAGTCGAACCTACCGCAGAACCTACCCCCGAGCCCACGCCCGAACCCACCCGGCCGCCCATGCCGGAGGAGCCCGAGTATGAGCCCCTGCCGGAGGAGGAGTTGCTGCCTTTGGAGCTCCGCGTTCTGGGCGACTGGTATGCGGAGGCCAACGGCCTGCTCCTGTCCCTGAACCTGGCCGGGGACGGGACCTACACCCTGGACGGACCCGACACCCATACGGGGGTCTGGGCCCTGGTGAACGGGGACCTGTGCCTGGACGGGGAGGCGGAGCCCACCTTCACCCCCATAGGTCAGTCCCTGCGCATGGAGAACATGGGCCTCTTCTTTGACCGGGAGCAGCCCCTCACCTATGCCCCTGCCGAACCTCTTGCCGACGCCCAGACGGGCAGCTTTGACGGCTTCTGGAAGGCCCATTTCGTGGCCGTGGGGAACGGCGTCATGCTGGCTCAGGCCCTGGCGGAGGACGCCTTCGTCTTCATCGAGGGCACCAACGTGGCTTTGGGCGGCCAGCGCTTCGGCGACGTGATCCGGGTGTTCTCCCCCGCGGACGGCGCCCTGACCCTCACCGAGGGGGAATCCACGATCTCCCTCCAGCTTCAGCAGGACGGCTTCCTGCGCCTGACCGTCGCCGGCCCCGAGCCCGCCACCCTCTACCTCATGCCCGCCCCCATCCCCGGACAGGAACCGTGACCTGAAGCGTCCAGAAACAAGAACGGAGCCACCCTTTCGGGTGGCTCCTGTCAGTTTCGTTGGTATGATTACTTTGCCTTTGGATCGGGCACCAGATCGCTGGTGAGGAAGCCCACCATATCCTGGAGCCCGCGCCAGCCTTCCAGCAGGAAGACGGTCTTGTTGATCGACGTGCCCATGAACACCAGCATACTGGAGCGGCCGCCGTCCAGGTTGTAGGCGATGGTGCAGCCGTAGGAGAGCAGATCCTCCACCACCTGATTCAACGTGGAAAAACCGTAGGCCGCGCCCACGTGGTGGTAGGGGCAGATGGAGGCCATGACGGAACGCATGGTCACGTCGTTCTTGGCCAGGGGATGTTTGTGTATGTCCAGGGCCTCCCCGTTCTCGATGAGGGCCGGGCCGAAGACCCAGGAGTCGTTGACGCCCTGGCTGAGCAGCTCCTCCGCGGTGACCTCGTGGGGGTCGATGATCCGCATGGACCCGTCGGGGTAGAAGCCGAAGCCCACCTCGTCCTTCTTCTCCTTGTGCACGCGGCCCCGGCGGATCTGAAGGCCGTCGGCGTTGTAACCGAAGGTATAGTAGTCGCCGGTCAAAGCAAAGACCGCTCGGTTCTGCCGGGCCAAAATACTGGCCTTCACCGCCGAGCGGGGCTTATCGTCGCCGCCGCCGGAGAGGATGCCCACGGGGGGATGGCCATAGGTGCAGATGAGGTCCGCCCGGGTGGCCTTGATCTTGCCCGTGTCCTCGTCGAAGGACACGATCACGCTGCCGTCGCCGCCGTAGTAGAGCCAGGGCCCGTTGAAGGGATCGGCCTCGTAAACGTATTCCGTCTCCTGCTGGGTAAAGGTGCTCGTAAAGGCTTCTTCGCGGCCCGTCTCGAACAGCTTAGTGCCCTGGAGGGCGCACTGGCCGTGGTTGTCGGTGCCGGCGGTCACCACCTGACCGTCCTGCAGCAGGGCCGCCGTGTGCCAGAGGCCCCCGTCGAAGGCCACTACGTCCTTCCAATTTTTGACGTCGCACTGGCCGCAGCCGTTGTCGCCTGCCGCCAGCAGCCGCCCGTCGGCGGTGAGGCCCAGGGTGAAGTTGCCGCCGCAGCGAATTTGGACGATGTCCTTCCAGCTCCCCACGTCGCACTGGCCGAAGCTGTTGTCGCCCACCGCCAGCACGTGGCCGTCCTTCGTGAGGGCCACGGAATGGCGAAGGCCCGCGGCCACGGCCGCCACGTCCGTCCACTCCGTCACCTGGCACTGGCCGTCCAGATCCAAGCCGGCGGCCACCACCGTGCCCTCCTTCGTGAGGCCCAGGCTATGGAAGCCTCCCGCGGCCACAGCCTCGATGCCGGTCCACTCCGCCACGGCCTTGCGGCCGTAGGTCCAGTTGCCCAAATTGGTGACGGTGCCGTCCGAATGGAGGATCAGGCCGTGGTTCCAGCCCAGGGCGCCGCCCACCGCGTCGGTGATCTCGGCCGCTGTCTGCTCCGCACCCAGGGTGTCGCCGATCAGCGTCACCTTGCCGCCGGAGATCTTCATCCAGCCGAACATGCCGCCCACGAGGGTGTCCTCCGGAGCAAGGCCCGCTTCCAGGCCCTCGTATCGCTTGTCGCCGGTCAGGTGCGCCTCGTCCCCCAAGGCCAGGGTATACCAGGCCCCCGCCCAAAGCTTGTTTGTGTATTTCTCCCGCAGCTGGGGCCCTTTCTGGGCCCAGCCGTCGTTGATCTCCTGGGTGAGAGCGTCCCGTACCGACTCGTCCGTGGCCTGGACTGCCAAGGCCAGGGCCTCCGGTAGATGCAGGGCGTCCAACGCCGCCCGGGCCTCCGCCGCCACGCCCTCGTCGTGCTCCCGGACGATTTGGGCCTCGATCTCGGCGATGAGCTCCGGCTGCAATCCGGATTCCTTCACCAGCTTGACGGCCTCCTCCAACCGCCCCTCGGCTCGTGCCTGCAGGGCGTCGTCCAGCAGCGCCTGCCGCCGCTCCGCTTCCGCCTTGGCCGCCGCCTCTCGGGCCGCCTGCTCCTGACGGAGCCGCTCGGCCTCCGCCTCCAGCATGGCCTCGCCCTGCTCCACCCGATCCTGCAGCAGCTTGCGGAAGGAATCGGGAATGGCCGGATTGTTGGCCTGTGAAAGCACCTGGTCCACCACCTGGTTCTCGGTCAGATACCGGGCACCCTCCAGCGTCTCCAGCAGGGCGTCCACGGCGGTGGTCACCCCCGCCATGCCCTGCTCCACATACGCTTTGTCCCGATGGATGAAGCTGATGGGCGTCTTCTCCAGGAGTTTGGCGCAGGCGGGGATGGCCTCGTCGTACTGCTGCTCCTGCAGCAGTACGTCGGCCTGGGCCTTCAGATCGTCCAATCGCTCCACCTGAGCGTACACGAAAGTGCCCGCCGCGATCAGGGCGAGGAACAACAGGATGAGTATCACTCGAAGAATGGTTTTTTTCATAGCAAGGTCATTGTACAGGACCCCCCATAAAAATGTCAATACGGTCTTGATTCGACAGCCAAAAATAGGTATACTTTTATACAAATCGTGGGCGGCTCGACCCGATCCCTTTTTATGTAAGGAACACTATGGCGAAGCGAACCATCATCTTCATCCTCCTGCTGGCCCTGACCCTGGCCGTAGCCTTGCCCGCCGCGGCGGAGACGGGGACGGCGGAGCTCAGCTATACCCTTTCGGTGCCTAAGGGACGGGAATCGGCCGCCGGTCACCTTTCGGACGGCGACCCCCGCACCCGGCTCACCCTGACCTCCGGCCAGCGGCTGACGGTGGAATGGACCGAGGAGGCCCAGGGCGTGGTGCTCCAGTGGTTCGACGTGGGATACCGGGCGGACATCTGTCTCTTTTCTGAGGACGGCGCCCTGCTGTACGAGAACCATTTCGAGTCCCTGCCCTACCGCCAGTATCTGGGGGCCGCTGGAGCCCGGAAGCTGACCGTCACCGCCGCGCGCAGGTCCATCGCCAGCCTTTGTGAGGTGCAGGTCCTGCCTCGGGGGCAGAAGGCCACCTGCCTCACGGAGAAGAAGCACGTGGATCTGATGCTGATCCTGTCCAGCGTCAGCGAGGAGCTGGACCTGTTGGGCGGCATCCTGCCCCTGTATACCGGGGAACACGGCATCCGGACCGCTGTGGTCTACGTGGGCAAGGACGACGGCAACCAGGTCCAGGAGGCCTTCCAGGCCTTCGAACAGATGGGCATCGACGTGATCCCCCTGTTCCTCCAAAGAGAGGATCATCTGACCTGGAACCCGGAGCGGCTGCCCAGCCTTTGGCGGGAGCCTCAGCTGCGGGAGGAGCTGGTTCGTCTCGTCCGCACCTATCAGCCCAAGGTGGTGGTGGTCTCAGACCCCAAGGACCGGTTCTCCCCGCCCCGCACCGCCTACACGGCCAAGCTGGTCCTGGATATAGTGCCCAAGCGGGCCAAGACCCATGACCTTACCGTGCAGAAGGTGTATCATCTTAGCCCCAGCGGCCAGACCCAGGTGGACGGCACCGTGCCCCTGGCGGTCTATGGCGGCCGCACCGCTGCGGACGTGGCCCAGGACGCCTATGCCCAGTACCGCTCCGAGGTCTCCTATGGCACGGTGATCCCGGAGCTGTCCAGGTTCACCCTGGCCTACACCACCGTGGGCCAGGACGAACGGGGCGACGACCTCTTCGAGCACATCGACACCGATACCCTGCTCGCCTACCAGGCGCCGACGCCGGTGCCCCAGTCTGCCGCCACGCCGACGCCTACACCCACACCGACGCCTACATCCACGCCGACACCGACTCCCACACCCACGCCGACTCCCACACCCACACCTACACCGACGCCGACGTCGACGCCCACACCTACACCGACGCCCACACCGACGTCGACGCCGACGCCCACACCGACGCCGACGCCCACACCTACACCGACGCCGACGCCTGCACCGACATCCACGCCGGCCGACACGCCTATATCCACAGGCTCACCTGCGGATGAATCGACGCCTGTACCGGAGGATACGCCGACCCCTACGCCTGAGCCCACGCCCACGCCTGAGCCTACGGCCACGTCTGTGCCCACGCCCACGCCTGAGCCTACGCCCACACCCACGCCTAAGCCTACGCCCACACCCACGCCTGAGCCTACGGCCACGCCTGAGCCGACCCCCACGCCCGTGCCCTTTGCATACTACTTCCGGCAGGAGGGAGACCCGGCGGAGGTGGTGATATCCGACTACGACAAGGGCCATTGGGAGTACCGCTCCGATATCCTGTCCGTCATCATCGACCGGCAGCTGACCCACGAGAAGCAAGGCCACCCCTACTGCAAGTATATCGCCCACGTGCGCATGCGCGACGTCAACAGCTTCCGCTCCGCCGTATCCTCCCGTTACGAGACCGCCATGGCCATCGAGGCGCCTTGGCGCATGGCCCGAAACTATCGGGCGGTGCTGGCCATCACGGGGGACAACATCAACAACGCTGACATCAGCCTCAAGGGCATCCTGATCCGCAACGGCATCCTCTACTCCGGCAACCAGGACGAAAGCACCATGGTCATGTACGACGACCTCACCATGCGCGTCTACCATCCCCGGGAGATCACCGGCCTCGACCTGCTGGACAGCGGCGTGGTGGCCGCCTACAGCTTTGGCCCAATCCTGGTGGAGAACGGGAAGGTGAACCCTGACGCCGACGACCACCGAGTCTTCAAGGAGAACCCTCGCTGCGGCGTGGGCATGGTGGAGCCGGGCCATTTTGTGATCATCGTCTCCGATGGGCGAGATGCCCGTCGGGCCTACGGCTACACCCTCAGCGAATTCGCTCAGGTCTTCGCGGACCAGGGTGTCCAGATCGCCTACAACCTGGACGGCGGCTCCTCGGCGGCCATGGTGTTCATGGGCGAGCACGTGAACTGGCACTCTGCCGACCCCCAGCGCACCTGGGCCGACGCCCTGGTTTGGGGTTACTCCCGCCTGGTCCCCAACGTGAGCGATCCCGTGACCCACACCGGCGACGGACCCAATTATTGAGGGGGCTGCAGGGCCCGTCATATAATTTCTTTGCCCTATGCCCGTGGGCATGGCGGGAACAGACCGCAAAAAAAGAGCCTCCCGTGCGGAAGGCTCTTTTCGTTGACCTCGCTTATCTCTGGGCGCGATGCTTGGCGAAGCAGGCGGAGCAGTAGATGGGCTTGTCGTTCCGGGGCAGGAAGGGCACCTTGGTGGGTGCGCCGCAATCCGCACAGACGGCGTCATGCATCTCACGGTTCTCGCTGCGCGCAGCGTTCTTGCGGTTGTTCCTGCACTCCCTGCAGCGGACGGGCTCATTCTGGAAGCCCTTCTCGGCGTAGAATTCCTGCTCACCGGCGGTGAAGGTGAACTCACGGCCGCAATCCCTGCAGATCAAAACTTTGTCTTCGAACATTGTACTTTCCCCTTTTGGTATTTTGTCGATGCATGTTGTATGGCTGACCTGGTCTTTGCCCCCACACTCGCCAACAGGAGGGTTCGCTCCTAAGCCATATGGCTCCCCACTACTGCCTCTCTCGGTGTCCCGGTTGGTCTTACTTCTAAGCCGCACCATGCTCACGGGACCTTTGCCCGCTTACGTGGATCGTTTCGCCTGCGACTGGCCTCGACTTGCAACCACAGACCCATACAAAAGCACCAAATAAGAGTATACGCGTTTGTTTTGGGAATTGCAAACGGTTTATAGGGTTTTTTTCCGCAGGAAAAAAATATATTTATTTATCGTATCTGTTGTGCGTATTGGGCTCTCGGTCCCCCCACGTACCGGGGCCGGGAGAAGGCCAGTACCAGGTTCGCCTCCCCGATATGCCGGAGGGGCGAGTGGACCGGCACCACCACGGGCCGCATGTGCATGCCGATGAGGGTGTCGCCTATGTCCATGCCCAACGTGGCCTTACCTTGCAGGCCCTCCACCATGACGGGGTCCTGGCATTGCTCGTAGTAAGCCGTGATGCAGGCGCCGCCGGCGTGGGCGTGGGGGCGCACCCAAACCTCCACGAGACCTAATTTCTCCGCGTCCGCACGCTCGAGGCACAGCGAGCGGTTGATGTGCTCGCAACCCTGGACAGCCAGGATGAGCCCCGCTTCCTTCACCGCGGGCAGAACGCCCCGTAGGATGGCCTGAGCGGCGTCGGCGCTGGAGTTGGAGCCGATGCGGCTGCCTACGGTCTCGCTGGTGGAGCAGCCCAGGACCATGAGCTGGCCGGGTTTGGGCTTGGCTGCCGTCAATAAGATCTCCATGGCCTCCCGGGCCTGTTGGGTGATCGCTTCAAAATCCATATATTCGTCCTTCTTCTTTTGTGATAGGTACAGTATAGCACATTTGGGGCGGATATGGTATACTGCTTTCATGGAATTTACGGACGCCCTGATCCAATGGTATGACGCTCATAAACGCTCCCTGCCCTGGCGGGGGGCAGGGGACGCCTATGCCGTGCTGGTGTCGGAGATCATGCTCCAGCAGACCCGGGCAGCGGCGGTAGTCCCCTACTATGCCCGGTTCATGGCGGAACTCCCTACGGTGGAGGCTCTGGCGGCCTGCCCCGAGGAGCGGCTGTTGAAACTGTGGGAGGGCCTTGGTTATTACTCCCGGGCCCGGAACCTGAAGCGGTGCGCCGAAGTCGTTGTCCGGGAACACGGAGGTCAGTTCCCCCGGACGGTGGCGGAACTGAAAAAGCTGCCCGGCGTGGGCCCCTACACCGCCGGAGCCATCGCCTCCATCGTCTTCCATGAGCCTGCGCCTGCCGTGGACGGGAACGTGCTCAGGGTCATGGCTCGGCTCTGTGAGGACGGCGGGAACGTGACGGACCCGCGGGTCCGGGACCGGTGGACCGCTTTCCTGCAGGACCGCATGGGCGACCGGCCCGGGGACCTGAACCAGGCTTTCATGGATCTTGGGTCCCTCGTCTGCCTGCCCAAAGGGCCCCTATGCGGGGACTGCCCCCTGCAAAACCAGTGCGGAGCCTTTGCCCACGGCACTCAGGGCGACTATCCCAACCGGGGCGAGAAGAAAACGAAGCGGCAGGAGGACCTGACCGTCTTCGCCGTGAAATGCGGGGACAGCTTCCTTATCCGCCGTCGGCCCCCCAAGGGCCTCCTTTCCGGGCTCTACGAACTGCCCAACCGGCCGGGGCATCTTTCCCAGGCCGAGATCGGGCAGGCGTTGACGGACCTGGGCGTCCGGCCCGTGGGCGCCTGGGAGATCGTCAGCCGCCAGCATATCTTCACCCACGTGGTCTGGCACATGCAGGTGGTGCGGCTGGCTGCGGAGCAGGTGGAGGTGCCGGGCTGCGCCTGGTACACCGGCAGCGAGCCCATCCCCGAGGCGTTTTCAAAGTGCCTGACATAGGGAAAGGAAGGACCAGCGGATGAACCTGACGCACATAGCCTACTGCGGCGTGGACTGCGCTGCCTGTCCGGAGTATCTGTCCGGCAAATGCCCCGAATGCCGCCATAGTCAATGGCCCGACGGGGACCCCTGCATGCCCATCGCCTGCTGCCAGAGCAAGGGCATCGACTGCTGCGGCCGATGCGCCAGCTTTCCCTGCCCGGACATGGCTGCGTTCTACGAGGAATCGGAAGGCCATCGGGCAGCCCGTCAGCGGATGTTGGCCCTGAACAGGCAGAGTGTCATGCCGGTGGACAGGAAATGATCGACCGGATCAAAGTGCCGGTGCTGCATCGGGATGCGGTTTAGGAGGAGCTATCCCCTTGACATGCAAGCTCCTTTTTCTTACTATGAACATAACAAACCGACAGGAGGAAACCCTATGACCATGGTAGATTTTCGGGACATGCCCTATGCGCGGCCGGATATGGAAGCCCTGAAGGCCGCCTATACGGAGACCATCGAGAAGCTCAAGAGCGCCGCCAGCTACGAGGAGGCTCGAAGCGCCTTCTTCGCACTGCAGGAGGCGGAGGAGCAGCGGGCCACGTTGGCCGTGCTCTGCTCCGTGCGCAACACCATCGACACCACCGACGTCTTTTACGACGGCGAGATGAAGTGGCTCAGGGAGCAAAACGCCTCCTTGATCCCCCTGAGAAAGGCGTACCAGGAGGCCCTGGCGGCCAGCCCCTTCCGGCCCCAGTTCGAGGCGGAGTTCGGTAAGCAGATGTTCCGGCTCATCGACGCGGGGCTCAAGACCTCGGACGAGCGGATCATCCCCGACGTGATCCGGGAGGGGGACCTGTGCCAGCAGTACCAGAAGGACAGCGCCCTGGCGGTCACCGACTTCCGCGGCGAACAGTGCAACTTCTACGGCCTCTTGAAGCACATGGAGAGCCCCGACCGACAGGAGCGGAAAGAAGCCTTCCACGCCTGGGCGGCCCTCTATGAGCAGATCAGCCCCCAGCTCGACGCGGAGTACGATGAGCTGGTACACCTCAGGGACAAGATGGCCCATACCCTGGGCTTCGAGAGCTATACGGACCTCGCCTATTTAGAGCGGCGGCGGTTCGACTACACCAAGGACGATGCGGCCAACTTCCGCCGGCAGATCAAGGAGATCGTGACCCCCGCCGTGGCCGCCATCCGGGAGCGGCAGCGGCAGCTCTTGGGCGTGGACAAGCTCCGGTACTACGACGAAGCGCTGATCTTCCCCGAAGGGAACGCGGATCCCGAAGGCACCATGGAGGAGCTGGTACAAAAGGCCCTCACCATGTACAGGGAGATGAGCCCCGAGACCGGCGAGTTCTTTAGCTTCATGGTGAAGTACCACCTGTTCGATCTCGAGACCCGGCCCGGCAAGCGCATGGGCGGGTACATGACCCGGTTCCCCGGCTATCAGGCCCCCTTCATCTTCAGCAACTTCAACGGCACCAGCGCCGACGTGGACGTGCTGACCCACGAGGCAGGCCACGCCTTCCAGGGGTACCTTGCCATGCGGTCCATCCCCGTGAGCATGCTCTCCGGGTCCACCTCCGAGATCAACGAGATACATTCCATGACCATGGAGCACTTCGCCTACCCTTGGATGGAGAGCTTCTTCGGCGCCAAGGCGGACAAGTACCTGACGGCCCATCTCATCGGCGCCATCAGCGTGCTCCCCTACATGTGCGTGGTGGACGAGTTCCAGCACAGGATGTATGAGCAGCCGGACCTGGACGCCCATCAGCGGCGGGCCGTCTGGCGCAAGATCGAAAAGGAGTACATGCCCTGGCGGGATTACGACGGGGAGCCCTTCCTGGAGGAGGGCGGGTTCTGGATGCAGAAGCAGCACATCTTCCTCTACCCCTTCTACTATATCGACTACGCCCTGGCCCAGATGTGCGCCTTCCAGTACTACGGCCGCATGAAGACCGACCGGCCTAAGGCTTGGGCGGACTACCTGCGCCTCTGCCGCGCCGGCGGCACCAAGGGCTACTTCGAGCTCCTGGAGGTGGGCGACCTGTTGAACCCCTTCCGGGACGGCGCCGTGGCCGCATCGGTCGATCACGTGATCGAAGAGATCAAGGCAAGATATTGACAATATGTGGAAAATCCCCTGCCTCGAGCAGGGGATTTTTGTGTTCGCGTTGTACTTTGTCGAAAAGCGTGGTATCCTAAGCGGCATGAAACGATGGTGCATCATTTGCATACTGCTGCTGTTGCTGCTCATGGGCTGCGGCGGAGAGGAGGTGGCCACGGCCCTGACGGCGGAGGCTACGCCCCTGGTGGTCTTCGAGGCGGTCACGACGGCTCCGCGGCAGACGGTGGCGGTGGCGGCCCGGACGCCGGAGCCTACAATCACGCCCCGGCCTACGCCCACGGCCACCCCGTCGCCCACACCGACCCCGGAACCTACGCCGACCCCGGAACCTACCCCCACGCCCGTGCCCACCCTGGATCCGGACCGGCCCATGGTGGCCCTGACCTTCGACGACGGGCCCACGGAGTACACCAGTGAGGTCCTGGACCTGCTGGAGCAGTACGGGGCCAAGGGCACCTTCTTCGTCATCGGCTCCCGTTTGAACGGGAACACCCGGCCCATCCTGCAGCGGATGGTGGACCTGGGCTGCGACATCGGCATGCACGACCTCACCCACACGGACCTGACCAAGCTCTCCACAGCCGCCAACACCCGGCGCATCCAGCGCATGCGGGCTCTAATCTCCGCCCAGGTCGACGGGGGCTATGACACCCACCTACTGCGGCCGCCCTACGGGAACCTGAACAAGGCCGTGCGCCGGGCCTGCGCCGCGGAGAGCGTGGCCTGCATCCGCTGGTCCGTCGACACCCGGGATTGGAGCAACAAGAGTCCCAAGACCATTTTGAAGACCGTCAAGAAGGAGGCGAAGGACGGGGCCATCATCCTCTTCCACGACCGGCTCCCCACCACCGTCACCGCCCTCGAGACCGTGATCCCCTACCTGCAGGAGCAGGGCTACGATCTGGTGACCGTCACAGAGCTCATCGAAAGCAGCGGCCAGGCGCTTGCGTATGGCAGGGATTATCATAGGAAGCCGGGGAGATGATTGCTTTTTGCCGTTTTTTCTCTTTAGACAAAGAGAAAAAACGGCGGAAAAAGAGAAACTTGAGAAGAATAATGGGAAGTACAGCGTGAGCCATACTTCCCAATCGTGTTCTTTTTGGTTCTTTTTCTTACTAAGAATCCTTATTCTATCTCCAAAAACAGGGCGCCGTCCCGCTCCATGAGCTCGCCCAGAGGCGAGAGGAAGTCGATGGTGTAGAAGCCCCGGGAGTCGGTGGTTTGAAGGGCGGCCCGGTAGAGGAGCAGGCGGCCGTTTTGTTCAGCCAGGGCCAGGGCGCCGTTCTTCAGCAGGAACGCGCCGGGCCGATTCTCCAGCGTGGCCAGGTCCAGCCAGCCCACCCGGGCGGCGGGCCCATCCTCCGATTCGGCGGTGTAGGTGTAGAGGAGCTCCCAGCCGTCGTCCGCATCCAGGTCAGCGTAGACCGCGTTCACGATACCGCAGCCGTCGGTGCTTTCCCCCAGCCGAAGATACCGGCCGTCGGGCAGCCGCAAAAAGCTGTATCCCAGCTCCACGTGGCGGAACAGGGTATACCCGGGGATGGTCTCGTTGACGGGCGTCACGTCCACCCAGCACTCCCGGCCCAGCTGGTCCGCATACGCCTCCGGGACCGCGTTCATGCCGTCCATTCGGGCAAGGTCCGGGTCGAAGGAAAGGGCGTGGTAGTTGGGCAGCGGCGTGGGCGTGGGCGATTCGGTGGGGATATTGGAGGGCGTGGGCGTGGCGTTCAGCTCCCGCTGCCGGGCGGAGTAGACCGTAGCCACGGTCACCGCCAGAAACAGCACCAGGAAAATGACGACGCCCAGGAGGATCAGCACCCAGGTGCGCTTGAAAACGGGTCTTTCCATAGGCTATCCTTTCAGAGTTCCCGCCGGGGCCCCATGAGCTCGCCCATGCGCAGGAGCAGGTCCCGCACATGGCTGCCGTCCAGGAGCCGGTGGTTGAGCTGCACGGTGAAGTTCACGAAGAGCTTTCCCTTTTCCTCGTGTATCCTGTCCCACAGGACCCGGGGAAAGCTGTCGTCGGGGTTGGTGGGCTGCTCCTGAAGCACGGACGAGGTGACGAACCAGGGGACGGAGGAGATAAAGATCAGATCGTCTCGCACGTCATCCTCCACCACCATCTGTTCCTGCTGCTGCCGTTCCGTTTCCAGGGCCCGGCGGCAGAAAGCGGCCATATCCTCCCCGGGACGGTAGTCCACGTCGCAGATACCGAAGGTCCCGTTGGGGCCTGCGGTGGTGTAGGAGGGGGACACGGTGTCGCATACGGCGATGCCTTCGGGCCGGATCCGGAGCCGGAAGGGCTCCAGCTCGTTCATGGCCTTGCTGACAACATACACCATGGCCCGGTAGAAGGACAAGCCTTCCTTTTTCGCGAAAGCATAGAGCTCCGTTACGTCCAGGGGCGTGGTCACGGAAAAATACGGAAGATACCCCCGGGAAAAGAGCCGGTAGGCGTCCCGCCTATCCCAGGTGTCGATGTCCACATACCGCATCAGAACACCCTCCGAGCCCACTGGAAGGCGTTGGTCCAGTAGCTGTTGATCTCGGTGACGATGACGCACTCCTTGCTGGTGGAGGGGTAGATCATCCGGCTGTCGCCCAGATAGATGCAGACGCAGTTGATGTTCTCGTTGTCGCCGGTGCGGAAGAACAGCAGATCCCCGGGCATGAGCTCGGAAAGCCGGGTGATCTTGTCCCAGCCCTCCTCCTCGGCGTACCCGGCGGAGTTGCGGCGCTTCACCTTCAGGCCCATCTTTCGAAGGCACCAGTAGACGAAGCCGCTGGGATCGAAGCCGGTTTCGGGGGATTTGCCGCCCCGGGTGTAGGGGAAGTTGATGTACTGCTCCGCCACCATGACCAGCTGCAGCCCCTTGTCCACGTCCGGCGTGGGCGTGGGATCCGCCGTGGGGGCGGGGGTCTCCTCTGGCTCCGGCGTAGGCGCCGCCGTGGGTTTAGGCGTGGGGGTGGCGGTGGGCGTGGCCGTAGGCGCCTTGGTGGGCGGCAGGGTGATGACGGGCGTGGCCGTGGGTACCGGCGTGGCGGGCAGGATGCTCTCCGCCACGGCTACGATGCGGATGGGCTCGTCCTTGTTCACGTCGTTGACGATGTTGGTGGGCTCCACGCCGCAGCCCGTCAGCAGCAGGGCGCAAAAAAGCAGGATACAAAGGGCTCGCTTCATACGATATACCTCCATATCCTGCACTGTACCAGAAAGACTTGTCAAGGATGCAACGAAGGGGTTAACAAGCTGTTAATTCTCAGGCTGTTGTAGAAGGCGGCTTCTGCCATCCTTACCAACAGCCTGATTCAGTTGGTCAAAAGGTCACTTCCGCCCCGTAGGGATCTTATCCAGCGCCTTGGCGAGGACGAAGGACAGGACCAGGCAGATGATCAGGTCCACCAAGAGGTACGCACCGTTGTAGGCGGCGGAGTAAATCCAAGCGTTGGACCAGCCCTCGGGCACCCACTCGGCGAAGAAGATGGCGCCGGAGAGGATATGACAGACCCAGCGGCCCGCGACGCCGAGGATGGAGCCCAGCTGCAGGTTCTTCACACACCCGGCGAGCCCCAGCATCATGAACGCCAGGGGGTAATCGAGAAGCACCTGGACCCAGTGGTAGATCTCGGGCTTCTGGATGAGCTGCAACAGGCCGTAGGCCGCCCCGGCGATGAGGCCGTTCTTCACGCCGAACTTATTGCTGTACCAAAGCAAGGGCAGCATGGAGGCCAGGGTCACGCTGCCGCCCAGGGGCATGGACCAGAGCTTGATGTAGCTCAACACGAAGCTCATGGCCATGCACAATGCCCCGTAGGTCAGGGCGCGCACGTCCGTCTTCCCCTGCTTTTGAGGGCGCTTGGCAAGATACACCAGCAGGCCCACCGCCACCACGAAGGCGCCCGCCGCGAAACACCACTGGCGGGTGGTCATCTTGGCGAGCTTCTCGAAGAGCACAAATTCATTCAGAAACATAGTTTTTCCCTCCTAATAAAAATCCGCACCGTCAGATAACGGTACGGAAAAACTGCGCTATGGCGCCGCTTCCTCCGATGGCATTACCCAACAGGTTCCAAGGGTACTTCTCAGCCCGTTCCCATCGGGAACGAACGCCCCTGCGATCAAAAGGAAGTATAGACGCGTTTTGCATATTTGTCAAGCTTTGCTAAGCAGACTGTCGGGAAGGATGACAGAAACGGCGTTCTTCTTCCCGAAGCTGTACTAAGTACTGCGAGAGGGAGAAAACGCCGTTAATTTGCGGCGCCTAATAAATCGAAATGGCGCCAAAAGCGCCATTTCTACCTGCCGGGATTATTTAGTCATATTCGCCGCAAATGGTCTGTCGCCTTTTACGACAGCCTTGGCTGCTCGGCTTTCTCTCCCTGTTTATCGAGGAAGAGGGCCAGGGCAAAGCCCAATATCAGGGTGATGCAGCCCGCGATGATATGCCCCGCGCCCATGCCAGCGAAGTTTAGGCCGGACTTGATGAAGATGGGGTAGGGGGAAGCGAGCATCAAGCCCATGATGGCGTAGTAGGTGGGGACGGGGCAGTGGCCCAAGAGCCACTTGATCCACCGGCTCACCAGCAGCAGGCCCAAGATGGCGCCGACGGCGAAGAAGCCCAGGGCGAACACGTGGTCCCAGGGGATGGCGGCCCCGGAAAGGCCCCCCTTGACGACTTCCTTCAGGCCCGTGATGTGGCCGATGATGTCGTTGTAGTAGCCCAGCACCAGCATGACCATGGAGCCGGAGATGCCCGGGACGATCATGGTGCCTGCGCCGATGAAGCCCAGGATCACGGCCATGAGGGCGCCGCCCACGCCGACGGTGAGATGGCCCTCACTGCCCGCGTTGCCGGAGAGGTGCGGCAGGGCGATCATGATCGCCACCATCAGCACGAACATCACCGCGCCCACGATAGAGAACTTCTCTCCCTTCACCTTCTTATAGAGCATGGGCAGGCTCCCTAATATCATGCCGATGAAGCAGAGAGCGGTCTCGAAGAGATACCGCTCCATGAGCCACTTGATCACGAAGGCGAGGCCCAGTATGCCCACCACGATGCCGATGACGTAGGGGATCAGGAACACGATGGCCGCGCGCCGGACCTTCTTGTCCCGGCTGGTGATGGAGATGGCCTGTTCGTAGATGCCCATGGTCATGATCATGGACCCGCCGCTGACCCCGGGGATCAGCACGGCCAGGCCCACTAAGATACCTTTTAATATAGCGATCACGTATTTCATAGCCCCGCCATTGTACCCCACCTGGCCTGATTCGTCAAGGAAAGACCCGCTGGCGGGGGAAATGTTTACAAGTCTCGCCGCCGCGCCCCGCGGATCTCCCGGTTCGGTTTTTCATAGTGCTCGAAGCGGGAGGCCGAGGCCTCCCGCTGCAAATCTGACAGGATCCATATGGTTCTGATGGGGCGTTTACTCGCCGCCAAAGGTCCCGCACAGCTCCGAATACCCCCAGGCCAGGCCCTCGGGCAGGGTGCGCTGCTTCACGTCGGCCACGGCGCCGGTGCCGGCCTCGTCCCCGTGGTGATTCAGCTTCACGCCCATGAAGTAGATGGAGGTGGACTGGCCGCCGTCCAGGTTGTAGGCCTCCACGCAGCCCTCCTTTTTAAGGAGATCGGCCAGCTCTATGAGCACCAGGCCCACGCTGTAGCGCGGCTGCCGCCCGTCGGCCACGATGACCACGAAGTGGCCCGGCTCCACCATGCCCACAGCGCAGCGGGGGTTCCGCTGGGTGGTGTTGGAGGCGCCGGAGGAGATCTCCCCGCTCATGATGAGGTCGGAGCCCCGGGGGAAGGAGAACACGTCCTGAGCGCCGCTTTCCCAGATGGTCAAAGGCTCCATGGACCGGCGGTCGATGACCTTGAAGGTCATGGTGTCTGCGTAGTAGGCTACGCAGTTGGAAGCCTTGGCCTTGCCGAAGACCCGGCCGTCCCGGATAAGGGTCCCTTTGGAGCCGGCCTCGGCCTGGATCAGGTTGTCGCCGGTGAACCAGAGGACGCTCTTATACCGGAGCGCCATCTCCTGGGGCCAGCAGCGGGACATGCCGTTCTTGCGGTTGGTGGCGAAGGTGGGGTAGAAGCTGTCGTAATCCCGCGTGTACACGTGGGCCACGAAGTAGGTCACGGGCTTGCCCTTGTCCCGGCCCTCTGTGAGCTCCATGCGCTCCCGGCGCACGTCCACGCTGAGGATGTCCGAGCGATAGACCCACCGGCCTGCCGCGTCGTCGAAGGATTCCACCTTCTCCTCCTCTCCGTAGGCCAGGAACGGATAGGGATCCGGCGTGGGCGTGGGGGTCGGTGTGGGCGTGGGCGTGGGCTCCGCCGTGGGGGTGGGTGTGGGCGTAGGCTCAGGCGTAGGTTCCGCCGTGGGGGTGGGCGTATAGGTCGGCGCGGGCGTGGGCGAAGCCGTAGGCGTAGGCACCGGGGGCGGGGGCGGCACGGCCATAAAATGCAGATAGGAGAACCCGGCTGCAGCCAGGACGGACAGCAGCAAGGTGACGATCATCAGCGGCAGGAAGGGCACGGCCTTGCCCTTCGAGCGCAGGAGCACGGTCACCAGCCCGGCGGCTGCGCTGAGGCCCAGCAGCACCAGCAGGCCGATCTCCATTCCGCCCTTATAGGGCAGCACGGCCACCTTTTCCGTCAGGGTCGGCGTGGGCGACGGTGTGGGCGTGGGGGTCGGCGTAGGCGTGGGCGTGGGGGTCGGCGTAGGCGTGGGCGACGGTGTGGGCGTGGGGGTCGGCGTGGGCGTGGGGGTGGGACTGGGCGTGGGCGTAGGCGTCGGCGTGGCCGTTGGTACCGGCGTGGGGGAGGCGTAGGAAAGCAGGGTACCGGTCTTCAGGTTTTCCAGCAGATCGGTCCGCTTCTTATCCTGTCCCACGGCGGTATAGGCCAGGGTGAACCGGCCCTCCCGGGGCAGAGCGCGCTTGTAGAACTGGCGGGAAGCCACGTGCTCATAGGCGGCTGCGGCAGCTTCGCTGACCCCGGCGTAGGAGACCACGGTCTGGCCAGCGGGATCGGAAACATAGAGCTTTTGTACCTTGTGGGCTTTGCCTACCTCGGCGTATTTGCCCCCGTTGGCCGCTACGGTCACGATCTTCTCGATCTGGCTGGCGGCATAGGCGCTGCGCTGATCCTCCTCACCGCCTGCAGCGCAGACCACGACCTTGGGTTTCAACGTGCGGATCAACCGGACCAGGTATTCTTCCAGATCCTTGTCCAGCCAGCTCTTCTGCACGTCCTCCAGCTCATTGTAGTCGTGGTCCAAAAAGCCGCCCAGGAAGGGGGCCTCGGTGTAGCCCAGGGACCAGAGGGCCGTCAGCGCCTCGCCCAGGGGCCGGGGATCGCCGGCCTCACGGATGTCCTTGACGGCGCTGTCCTCATTGAGGAAGCAGAAGGCGGTCTTCATTTCGCAGACGCCGGTGTACAGGGGGACGAGGCCGCCCAGCTCCTCGAAGAGGGCCTGGGGCTGGCCCAGGATCACCAGCAGGTCCGCCTGCTCCAGGGGCGCGCCGTACCAGGGCAGTTCCTGGGGCAGGTCTCCGTCGAAGACCCGGAGGGTGCTGATGGTGAAGTTGTCGCCGGAGGTCAGGACCGCTTGGCGGCAGGCCGGGTCCAGCTCATACCGCTCGAAGGGGGCGGCGGGGGACACGTCCTGGACGGCGATCTGCTTGCCGCCCGCGTCCAGCTGGGTGACGGTCAGGGCCCGGGGCCGGGCGAACCATGTCACGTACAGGGAGGGCTTCCCGCAGGCGGGCAGAGACACGGTCAGCTTCTTCTGGCTGCGGATGGTGAGCCGGGTGAGAAGGCTATGGTCCGTGAGCCGCTCCACCGGCACGTTCTCGGGCAGAGTGTAGCTGCAGGACGCGGTCACCTCCCCTGGCACGGCCTCCGCCTTGGCGACGGAAAGCAGGCCCCAGGGCAGCAGGAGCAGGGCCAAAAGAAGACATATACATGCTTTTTTCACGTGGCTTTTCATAACGGAACCAGCATAGCACACAACCTTCGCCGGCGCAACCAGAAAATGCCTGATTCTGGAAAGAATCGAAGGCACTATCACGCCAAGGGGTACGTCCGGATATAACGGGCGGGATCAGCGCCGCTCTCCATATACCGCAGCAGGATCTGGGCGCAGGCCAGGCTGTCGCTGTCGGCCCGGTGGTGGGTGAGGTCGATGTTGAAGTAGTCGCACAGGTCGTTCAGCCGATGGCTGACGCCGGGCAGGAGCCGCCGCCCCATGAGCACCGTGCAGAGGCCCTGGACCTGAGGCTGCCAGGGGATGCCGTACCCCTGCAGGCACTTCTTCAGCACGCCCATGTCGAAGCTGGCGTTGTGGGCCACCAGGATGCCGGAGGCCATCACGGGCTCGATCCGCGCCCACAGCTCCGGGAAGGTGGGGGCGCCCCGGACCGCCCGGCTGTCGATGCCGGTCAATTGGGTGTTGAACCAGTCGAAGGGCTGTTCCGGGTCCACCAGGGAATAGAAGGTGTCCACGATCCGCCCGTCCTCCACTACGGCGATGCCGATGGCGCTCATGCGGCTGTTGTACCGGTTCGGCGTCTCCACGTCGAAGGCGATGTAGCGGGCCATGGGTGGATCTCCTTTCCTCGAATGCATTACAGTATAGCGGTTTTTCGTGCAAGGTGCAAGGCAGGCTTGCCCGTCCGGCGGTAATGCTATATACTATACTGTAAACAAGGAAGGGAGTTAGCCATATGTTCAAGCATGTGCTGTTGTTCAAGTTCATCGACCCGGAGGTGTGCGCGCCCGTGGTGGGGCAGAAGCTCCTGGCCTTAAAGGAGACCGTGCCGGAGATCGTCAAGATCGAGTACGGTCTCGATCAGCTTCATAAGGGCCGGAGCTACGACGCGGCCCTGATCGTCACCTTTAAGGACAAGGCGGGGTATCTTGCCTACGACAAGGCTCCCAGCCACAACGAGGCCAGAAAGTATATCCACGAGCACGTTCAAGAGTCTCATACAGTAGATTACGAATATTAAGATGTTCAAAGTCGTTTCCCCCTTCACGCCCCAGGGCGATCAGCCCGAGGCCATCGAGAAGCTCAGCGAAGGCGTCCTGCGGGGCGACAAGCTCCAGGTGCTGCTGGGCGTCACGGGCTCCGGCAAGACCTATACCATGGCCAAGGTCATCGAAAGGGTCCAGAAGCCCACGCTGGTGCTGGCCCACAACAAGACGTTGGCCGCCCAGCTATGCTCCGAGCTCAAGGGGTTTTTCCCGGACTCGGCGGTGGAGTACTTCGTCTCCTATTATGATTATTATCAGCCGGAGGCCTACATCGCCTCCAGCGACACCTATATCGAGAAGACCACCGCAGTCAACGAAGAGATCGACCGGCTCCGCCACTCCGCCACCTGCGCCCTGAACGAGCGCAGCGACGTGATCATCGTGGCGTCGGTGAGCTGCATCTACGCTCTCGGCGACCCGGAGGAGTATCTGCACCTGTCCCTCTCCCTGCGCCCCGGCATGGAGGTGAGCCGGGAGGAGGTCATGCGGAAGCTGGTGGACATCCAGTTCCAGCGGAACGATCTCGATTTCCAGCGAGGCACCTTCCGCGTCCGGGGGGACACCCTGGACATCTTCCCCATGGGCAACGAGGGCAAAGCCTTCCGCGTCAGCTTTTTCGGGGACGAGATCGAGAAGATCACAGAGATCAACACCCTGACCGGCGAGGTCCTGAGCCACCAGGACCACGTGGCCGTCTTCCCCGCCTCCCACTACGCCACGGGCCAGGCCAAGCTCATGGCCGCCATGGGTGAGATCGAGCGGGACATGGAACTCCGCCGGGACCAGTTTCTGGACGAGAACAAGCCCCTGGAGGCGGAGCGCATCGAGCAGCGGGTCCGCCACGACATGGAGATGATGCAGGAGATCGGTTACTGCAACGGCATCGAGAACTATTCCCGCTACTTCGACGGCCGTGGGCCCGGGGACCCGCCCTATACGCTCATCGACTACTTCCCCAAGGATTTCTTGCTCATCATCGACGAAAGCCACGTGACCATCCCCCAGATCGGCGCCATGTACCGGGGGGACAGGATGCGCAAGGAGGAGCTGGTGAAGTACGGCTTCCGGCTGCCTTCCGCCTTCGACAATAGGCCATTGCAGTTCGACGAGTTTTTGGCGCGCATCCCTCAGATGCTCTGCGTGTCCGCCACGCCGGGCCCCTGGGAACTCAGCCGCTGCACCCAGGTGGCGGAGCAGATCATCCGGCCCACAGGCCTGGTGGACCCGGAGATCTTCCTCCGGCCCATCGAGGGGCAGATCGACGACATCCTTTCCGAGGTGCGCCTGACGGCGAAGAAGGGGTATCGGACCCTCATCACCACGCTCACGAAGCGCATGGCCGAGGATCTCACCGAGTATCTCGATGGCATGGGCGTCCGGGTCCGGTACATGCACAGCGACATCGACACCCTGGACCGCATGGAGATCATCCGGGACCTGAGACTGGGGGAATTCGACGTGCTGGTGGGCATCAACCTGCTGCGGGAGGGATTGGACCTGCCGGAGGTGGGCCTGGTGGCCATATTGGACGCGGACAAGGAGGGGTTCCTCCGGTCCGAGACCTCCCTCATCCAGACCATCGGCCGGGCCGCCCGGAACGCCGAGGCCCGGGTGCTCCTCTACGCGGACACCGTGACCCCCTCCATGCAGCGGGCCATGGACGAGACCGAGCGGCGACGGAAGAAACAGATGGCCTACAACGCCGAGCACGGCATCACGCCCAAGACCATCATCAAGGAGGTCAGCGCCCTGCTGGGCATCAGCCACAAGGCGGAGGCGGGCGAAAGCACCTATTCCGAGCAGGAGAAGGCGGCCCGCCTGGAGCTGCTGCAGGAGCAGATGCAGCAGGCGGCCCGGGAGCTGGAGTTCGAGCAGGCGGCCAAGCTTCGGGACGAGATCCGCAAGCTCCGGGGCGAAACGGTCACCCACGCCCGGGAGGTCCGTCCCGGCATGGTGGGCTCGGCGAAAAAGAGCCGGGGCCGGTCCCGGAAGTAATATATTTTTGGGACCGATTCTTCGTTCTGCCCCTTGATTATTCGTATCCATATAGATATAATAACTGCTGAGGGCTTATGCCCAAATCGTAATAAGAAGGAGAAGAAACATGAAGAAAGCATTTGCACTGATGCTGGCGCTGATCATGGTGTTCGCGCTGGTCCCGGCGGCCTTCGCCGCGGATTATTCCGGCTACACCATTCGGATCTACTCCAACTCCAACTCCACCGAGCGCGTGACCTGGCTCGTCGAAGAGGCCAAGAAGGCCGGCTTCACCATCAGCCTGGACACCAACGAGGTCTATTCCGGCGACGTCAAGGCCGTGCAGGCTGCCGAGGAGAACAAGGACGGCGATCTGATCTTCGGTCTGAACGAGACCCGCTGGGGCCAGCTGGTTTCCGGTCAGTATGAGAATCTGAAGATCATGGACTGGACGCCTTCCTGGGCCGACGAGGTCGGTGCGTACAAGTATGACGGCAAGGCCTACGGCATCGTCATCCAGAACGTGCTCATGCTCTATCGGAACGACGAGCTGGGCACCAACGGCCAGGAGCTCCACTTCGACCATTGGGCCGACGTGGTGAACAGCGGCTACAGCTGGTACCGTCAGAATAAGGTCGGCGGCACCACCAACGCCAACATCAACTCCGCCCTGCTCTATCCCTTCGTGGATCCCGCTTCCCCCGCTGGCGGCATCACCGTGGACGGCTGGAAGACCCTGTGGAAGTTCTGCGCGGACGGCAAGTTCGGCGGCGACGACTGGAAATACGGCATTGATCCCTTGATTCGGGGCGATGTGGCCATTTCCGAGTATTATTCCTCCTCTCTCTACGGCTCCATCGACAACGCGGCCGATGTGAACCCCGACAAGCCCCTGAAGGGCACCTACACGCCCGAAAACTGGGCCCTGGTGGACATCAAGGACGGCACCTACTACATCGCTGAGTACATCGGCATTCTGGACAAGCCCGGCCGTACCGAGGCCGAGACCGAGGCCGTAAAGGCTTTCGCCGAGTGGTTCGGTTCCGCCGCTGTCCAGGCCGCCTGGGGCGAAGAGTTTGACTCCTTCCCCTGCAACACCGTGGCTGCCGCTGAGCTCTATCCCGATGGCATCCCCGCCATCTACCAGATCCCCAACTTCGCGCTCAACAAGATCGAAGGCACGGAGATGACCTATGCCGAGTATGTGGCCGCCCACAGCGCTGAGTGGACCAACATCATGACCAACCTGGGCTTCTACTGGAAGGACGCCAACGCGGCGCCTGCCGAGCCCGCCTGGGACACCCTGGATTGGGCGACCCTGACCCAGAAGAAGGACTAAAACCACATTGCATTTCGGATATGGCGAGTCGGCGACGGCTCGCCATATCCCTATGGACAGCATTCCATTCCACGCTGCCGCAAATGGTCTGGCGCCTTCTACGGCAGTCTTTGATAAATAGAGGGGGAACAGAACATGATCAAGCTCAACGACATCGTCGTGAAATTCGGCGACTTCACCGCCCTGCATGACATCAACGTCCATGTGAAGGAGGGCGAATTCTTTACCTTTTTGGGACCGTCCGGCTGCGGCAAGACCACCACGCTGCGGACCATCACGGGCTTCATCGAGCCCGTCTCCGGCAGTGTGGTCGTGAAGGGAAGGGACATCACCCACGTACCCATCGAGGACCGCAACATCGGCATCGTGTTCCAGAGCTACGCCCTGTTCCCCACCATGACGGTCTATGACAACATCGCTTTCGGCCTCAAGATCAAGAAGTTCAAGAAGGCGGAGATCGACAAGAAGGTCCGGGAGATCGCCAGGAAAGTGGACCTCTCCGACGAGCAGCTCCAAAAGGCCGTGTCCCAGCTCTCCGGCGGCCAGCAGCAGCGCGTGGCCATCGCCCGGGCGCTGGTGACCAACCCTGCCATCATCTGCATGGACGAGCCCCTCTCCAACCTGGACGCCAAGCTGAGGGTCCAGCTGAGGAACGAGCTCAAGAAGATGCAGAAGGACTTCGGCATCACCACTATCTACGTCACCCACGACCAGGAGGAGGCCTTGACGCTTTCCGACCGCATCGCCGTGTTCAACAAAGGTTACATCGAGCAGATCGGCACCCCCAACGAGGTGTACAACTTCTCCAAGACCGAGTTTGTCTGCAACTTCATCGGCGACATCAACCGCCTGGGCGACGGGGTGCTGCAGGAGCTGAAGGCCGCCGGGGCCGACGTGGACTTCAACAAGCACAACTACATCCGTCTCGAGCGGCTCCACGTGAACCAGGCCCCTGCAGAGGGGGAGGTTTCCCTCAAGGGCGTGGTGGAGATGCGGGAGTATTACGGCCTGTACATCAAGTATTACATCACCCTGGACGGCCAGACCATCAAGGTCATCGAAAAGAACGACGGCGTGAACATCTACGAGCCCGGTCAGGAAGTGACCGTGCTTCTCAATCCCCGGGACATCATGGCCTACGAGGCCAAGGAGGAGGCCTGAAATGAACACCGATAAACGGCGCTTCACCCCGGAGTTGGTGCTCAGGATCATTCTGCTGATCCTGTTCGCCTACTTCTTCTTCGGGTTCATGCTGATCCCCTGCCTCAATACCCTGACCAGCATCTTCAGCGTGAAGAACGCGGACGGGGTCCGGGATCCCCTAGCGGTCATCCGGTTCTTCCTGGCGGGCACCATGCCCCGGTTCGTGTGGAACTCCCTGAAGCTGGCCATCTGCCTGGTGATCACGGTGAACGTGGTGGGCATCTCCTTGGTGCTGCTCACGGAGTACTTCGACATCAAGGGCGCCCGGATCCTGCGGGTGGGCTACATGACCACCATGATCTACTCCGGCGTGGCCTTGGTCACGGGCTATATGTTCCTGTACGCCGGGGACGGCATGATCACCACGCTCCTCAAGAACGCGTTTCCGGGTTTCAACCCCAACTGGTTCTCCGGCTTTAACGCGGTGCTGTTCACCATGACCTTCGCCTGCACCAGCAACCACATGCTGTTCCTGCGAAATGCCATCCGGGGCATCGACTACAACACGGTGGAAGCGGCCCGGAACATGGGCGCCAACCCCTTCAAGGTGCTGTGGAAGGTGGTGTTCCCCACCCTGATCCCCACCCTGTTCTCCTTGACGGTCATGACCTTCATCACGGGCCTCTGTGCCATGTCCGCGCCTACGCTCCTGGGCTACGACTCCATCAACCCGGAGATCGTACGCCTGGCTGGCTCCACTACGGCGGACGAGTCCTTCCCCCAGGCCAGGGCGGCGCTTCTCTCCATCATCCTGGCCATGTTCACCATCGTGCTCTTGACGGTCCTCTCCGCCTATGAGCGCAAGGGGCATTATCTGTCGGTGTCGAAGACCAAGGCCAAGCTTCAGAAGCAGAAGATCAACAACCCCGTGGCCAACGTCATCGCCCATATCTACGCCTACGTCCTGTTCATCATCTATATGACCCCCGTGGTGATGATCATCGTCTTCTCCTTCCAGAACTACAGCGCCATCAAGGGCAAGCGGCTCGACCTGCACGGCTGGACGCTGATCAACTTCATCGGCACGGCTGACTACACATACACCAACGACCGGGGTCGGACCAAGACCGTGGTGGGTGCCATCTCCGGCGTGTTCTCCAACGAGAAGACCCTGGGCGGCATCAAGCTCAGCTTCCTCCTCTCGGCGGTGGCGGCGGCCCTGGCCTGCATCATCGTCATCGTGGCCTGCAACTACATCTTCAAGAAGAAGGGCAAGAAGATGAGCTCCCTGGTGGAATACGCGCTGCTGTTCCCCTGGCTATTGCCCACCATCCTCATCTGCTATTCCTTCCGGACTTACTTCAACTCGGACACCGTCTGGTACGTGGGGAACCAGAACCTGTACTTCGGCAAGTATGTGCGGCTGCTGATCATACTGGCCTATACGGTGGTCAAGCTGCCGTTCTCCCTGCGCATGATCAAGGCCGCCTTCTACGCCATCGACGAGGAGCTGGAGGACGCGGCCAGGAACCTGGGCTCCAGCGGGCTCAGGACCTTCCTGCAGGTGAAGCTGCCCATCATCCTGCCCAGCGTGCTCGCCGTGTTCGCACTGAACTTCAACGCCCTGTTCACGGAGTACGACATGTCCGCCACCTTCCAGAGCCCCAACGGGATCACCTACGCCATGGTCATCCAGGGGATGCTGGCGGACGCCACCCGCGGTGCCAACATGAACGCTTTGGGCCGCCGCTGCGCGTCCACGGTGTTCATCATGATCGTGTCCGGGCTTATCCTGTACCTGGTCTATGGCGTGGGTGCCCGGGACCTGGGCGAGCGGCTGGAGTCCAAGAAGCGGTGGCGGAATCGCTGGGATAAGCTCACGGGTAAGAGCAAAAAAGCCCTGAACGCATGAAGCTCAGCATCGTATTCGACATGGGGCAGGTCCTGATGGACTTTGCCCCGCCCAAGTTCATCGCCCGGCTCGGGTACACCGGCGAGGACGCGCAGTTGCTCCTGAAGGAGGTGTTCCGGGGCTGGGAGTGGGTGGCCTTCGACCGGGGGGACGTGACCGGCCAGGACGTGGTGGACAGCGCCTGTTCGCGGCTGCCCCAGCGGCTCCATGAGGCGGCTCATGAGCTGGTGTTCCACTGGTGGGACGAGATGATCCCCATGCCCGGCATGAAGGAAGTGGTCCGGGAGTTGTATGAAAAGGGGTACGATATGTTCGTGCTCTCCAACGCCTCCCAGGATTTCCACAAGTACTTCGATTCCATCCCCGGCAGCGAGTATTTGCCCAAGGAACGGCGGTTCGTGTCCTCGGACTACCGACTGTTGAAACCCGAGCACGAGATCTATGAGCTGTTCCTGAAAACCTACCATCTGGACCCCGCTGCCTGCGTCTTCATCGACGACAACCCGCCCAACGTGGAGGCGGCCAGGCGCCTGGGCTTCCAGGGGCTGGTCTATCGGAACGACCCGGCGCGGCTCCGGCGGGAGCTCAGGGAATTGGGCGTGGAGGTAGAGGAGTAAACATCTCCTTTTTGCCGCTTTTTTCTCTTCGGTGAAGAGAAGAAAAGCGGCGCAAAAAAGAGAAACACAAAAAAGGATTGTGGCATCGGCTACAATCCTTTCTTTGTTGGATAAGTTTCTCTTTTTGGGCGACTTTTTCTCCTTTGTATAAAGAGAAAAAGTCGCAAAAAGAAGGGATTATCCCAACTTGACCATCAATTCCTCCAACGCCGCCGTCAGCGCCTCCTCGAAGGTGGGGTGGGGGCGCATGGCGCGCAGCAGATCAGCGGGGGTGAGGCCGCCCGCGATGGCCTCGGAGAGCTGGGAGATCATGTCCGAGGCGTTGGCGCACATGAGCTGGGCGCCCAGGAGCTTGTGGGTCTCGGCATGAGCGACGAGCTTCATAAAGCCGCGGTCACCGTTGAGGATCACGGTCCTGCCGTTCGATGACATGAGGGCTTTGGCGGTCTTCACGGGGATGTTCTGCGCCTTGGCATCGGCTTCAGTGAGGCCCACCGCGGCGATCTCAGGCCGCACGTACACGCAGCCGGGGACCAGGCTCAGGTCCATTTCGTTGGCGCGGCCCGCCATCTCGTTGACCGCGTAGATGCCCTGGGCCGTGGCCACGTGAGCCAGCTGCACCGGGGAGCTGACGTCGCCGATGGCGCAGACCCCGGGGACGCTGGTCTCGAACTTCTCGTTGACCTTGATCCGCCGCCGGTCCATCTCCACGCTGACACCCTCGCCGAAGAGGCCCGCCGTGTAGGGGCTGCGGCCGATGGCGCAGAGGACCTTCTCACCCACGACGGACTGAAGTTGGCCGCGGGTCTCGAAGTTGACCTGCAGGCCGCGTTCCACGGCTTCCAGATTTTTCACCATGGCGCCGGTGAACACCTGCACGCCCCGCTTCTTCATGATCATGGCGAGATTCTGCCCCAGCTCCCGGTCCATATTGGGCAGGAGCCGATCCAATCCCTCCACCACGGTCACCTCCACGCCCAGGTCGTTGTAGAAGGTGGCGAACTCCATGCCGATGACGCCGCCGCCGATGATGACCAGGGAACCGAAATCGCCGCCCTCCCCCGCCAAGAGCTCGTCGGAGGTCATGACGCCGGGGAGATCCAGGCCCGGGATGGGGGGCCTGGCGGGCACGGAGCCCGTAGCCAGGAGGATGTTCTTTGCGGTGTAGACGCCCTCGTTCTCGCCGGCCACCGTGACGGTGTTGGGAGCGGTCAGGGTGCCGGTGCCGCGTAATAGCGTTACTTTGGCGGCCTTGAAGAGACTTTCGATACCGGAGCGAAGCTTCTCCACCACCTGCTGCTTGTAGGCGAACATGGCGGAAAGGTCATAGGAAAGGCCATCGGCGGTGACGCCCAAAGCGGGGCCGCTCTTCGCTTCCTCGTAGACGGTGGAGGCGTGGAGCAGGGCCTTGGTGGGGATGCAGCCCCTATTGAGGCAGGTGCCGCCCACCTCCCGGCGCTCCACCACCGCGGTCTTGAGCCCCAGTTTGGCGGCGTGGAGGGCGGCCTCGTAGCCGCCCGGGCCCGCGCCGACGACGATCAGATCAAAATCGAACATACTCAAATCTCCTGTTGTAGTAAGGTGATAATATCCATACCGTGGGACACGGTACGCAGGTTTTCCGAAAGCGCGTCACGGCGAAAGGCGCAGCCGATGAGGGCTTTTTCCAGGGCCGGGGGAAAGGCGAAATCCATGTCGTCGGAATAGACCGCGGCCTGGCGAATGACGCCCTCGTCGATGCAGAGCTGTACCTCCACGCCGCCCCAGGCAAAGCGCCCCTCCACCCGGCAGGTGAAGGGCAGCTTCTGGCCGAAGCGCCAGGCCCAGCCGGCGTACTGCTCCCGGAGCTCGGTCACCCGATCCGGGTCCGCCAAGGTCCAGGGGGCGCTTTTGAGCCCGTAGACCTCCTCGAAGGCAGCCACCAGGGCCTGTTTCAGATCGTTGATGGTCAGCGTCGGACAGAGCTCCTTCAGATTCACCACCCGGGACCGGACCGAGGGGACGCCCTTCGCTTCCAGCTTAGCCTTAGAGGGGGTGAGGTAGCGTTGAAGCTTCGCCCCGTCCACGTCTACCAGCAGCGTGCCGTGGTGGTAGGACCGAGGCCCGTTGTGATAGAAAGCGTTGCCGGAGAACTTGCGGCCGTCGGCGGTGAGATCGTTCCTTCCGGACAATTCCGCCGGGATGCCGAAGCTTTGACAGGCCTCCAAGAGGACCCGCTGCTGCTTGGCTAAATCGTAGTCCGCCGTGGCCACCAGGAAGGTGAAATTCAGATTGCCCAGGTCGTGGAACACAGCCCCGCCCCCGGAGAGCCTTCGGGCCAGGTGCCCGCCCTCGCTTTCCAGCAGGGATACCCGGCATTCAGCCCAGGGGTTCTGGTTCTTGCCGACGACCACGGTGTTCTGGTTTTGCCACAGGTACAAAAGGCAGCACCCGCTTTCGACGGTCTCCAGCAGGTGCTGCTCCATAGCCAGGTTGAGATAGGGATCGAAGGACCCGCTATCAAAGGTGGCCAGCCGGTCGATCATGCCTTGACGTAGCGGACGACGGGGTTCCGGGCCGCCTTCACCTCGTCAGGCCGGCCGATCTGGGCGTTGTGGGGCGCGGCGTGCATGAACGCGGGGTCCTTATAGCCCAGCTCGTACAGGGCGCGGAACACCTCCGCCGCCCAGTCCAGCGTCTCCTTGCTCTCCGTCTCCGTGGGCTCCAGCATGAGGGCTTCGTGGACGATGAGGGGGAAGTACATCGTAGGCGGATGCATGCCGTAGTCGATGAGGGACTTGGCTACATCCAGGGCGGACACGCCCGTGGCCTTCTTGAATTCGGACAGATCCAGCACGAACTCGTGCATGCAGATCCGGTCGAAGGCAGGGGTGAAGGTGCCCTTGATGCGCTGCATCAGGTAGTTGGCGTTGAGGACCGCGTTCTGGGCCGCCTCGGGCACGCCCTCCCGACCCAGGGTCAGGAGATACGCCAGGGCTCGGACCACGACGAGGAAGTTGCCGCGGAAGCCCCTCACCTGGATATGGCCCGGCTCCTCCATGAGGGCGGAATGGGGCAGGAAGGGGGCGAGGAAATCCTTGCAGCCCACCGCGCCTGCGCCGGGACCGCCGCCGCCGTGGGGGGTGGCGAAGGTCTTATGCAGATTCAGATGCACGCAGTCGAAGCCCATGTCCCCGGGCCGGACCACGCCCATGACGGCGTTCAGGTTGGCGCCGTCGTAATAGCAGAGGCCGCCGGCCTCGTGGACCAGGCGCGTGATCTCCAGGATGTTCTCGTCGAAGATACCCACGGTGTTGGGGTTGGTGAGCATGAGGCCCGCCGTATCGGGGCCCAGGACCGCCTTCAGGGCGTCCAGATCCACGCAGCCGTCGGGAGCCGAGGGGATGTTCACCACCTGGTAGCCGCACATGGCCGCCGTGGCCGGGTTAGTGCCGTGGGCGGAGTCGGGGACGATGATCTTGGTCCGGGCCTTGTCGTTGCGGGAATCGTGGTACTGCTTGATGAGCAGAACGCCGGTGAACTCGCCGTGGGCGCCGGCCGCAGGCTGGAAGGTCATATCCGCCATGCCGGTGATCTCGCAGAGATACTTCTTGGCGGTGTCGATGACCTCCTGGCAGCCAGCCACCGCAGCCTCAGGGGCCAGGGGATGGACGCTGGCGAAGCCGGGTAGGGAAGCCATCTCCTCGTCGATGCGGGGGTTGTACTTCATGGTGCAGGAACCAAGAGGATAGAACCCGCAGTTCACGCCGTGGACGTGCTGGTTGAGCTCCGTATAGTGGCGGCTCACGTCCACCTCGCTCATCTCGGGCAGCATGGGCGCCACGTCCCGCTTCAGCGATCCGGGCAGCTCCACCTTCTCCACGTCGCAGGCGGGCAAAATGGCGCAGCGGCGGCCGGGCACGCTCTTTTCAAAGATCAGCTTCATGCGAGCACCCCCTTTACGATGGCGACGACCTCATCCAGGGTCGCTTTGGATACCTTCTCTGTGGCGCACCAGAGGACGCCGCCCTCGTAGGGCAGGCCTCCCAGGATGTTCTTTTCGTCCAGCGCCGCCAAGATCTCGTCCGCCTTGGGCATATCCAGCAGGAACTCGTGGAAGAAGGCGCCTTCGTAGCGAAGCTGTACGCCGGGGAGCATGCAGAGCTCCCGGCACAGGTAATGGGCTTTGGCCATGGCGCTTTCGGCCACCTCCTTCAAGCCCTCAGGACCCATGGCGGCCAGGTATACCCCGGCGGTCAGGGCGCAGAGCGCTTCGTTGGAGCAGATGTTGCTGCCGGCCTTCTCCCGGCGGATGTGCTGCTCCCGCGCCTGCAGGGACAGGACGTAGGCCCGGTTCCCGGCGTCGTCCGTGGTCTCGCCCACGATACGGCCGGGGAGCTTGCGCATGTGCTTGGTGGTGGTGGCCATGAACCCAAGGTACGGTCCGCCGTACCCCAGGGGGAGCCCCAGGGGCTGGCCTTCGCCCACGGCGATGTCCGCGCCCATGTCGCGGGGCGTCTTCATGATCCCGAGAGCGATGGGGTTCACGCCCAGGATATACAGGGCGCCCGCCTCGTGGACGGGGGCGGCCATGGCCTCCGCGTCCTCAAAGAGGCCGTAGAAGTTGGGCTGCTGCACGTAGACGGCGGAGACCTCGGGAGTCAGCATCTCCTTGAGGGCGTCCATATCCGTCTTCCCGTTCTTCACGGGGATCACCTTTACCTCGTCGTTGGTGCCGTAGCAATAGGTGCGGACGGTGTTGATCACGTCCGGATGGGCGGCGCCGGAGATGAGGGTCAGGCGGCGCTTGCGGTCCCGGGCCATGGCGCAGGCCTCGGCGGCGGCGGTGGCACCGTCGTAGACGGAGGCGTTGGACACGTCCATGCCGGTGAGCTCGCAGATCTCCGTCTGATACTCGAAGATGGACTGCAGCACGCCCTGGCTCATCTCGGCCTGGTAGGGCGTGTAGGCGGTCAGGAACTCCTCCTTGGCGGGGATGTACTTGACGATGCTGGGGATATAGTGGTCGTAGGCTCCGGCGCCGCGCAGGATGGCGTCGTAGACCTTGTTCTTTCTGGCCATGGTGGTCAGGGCCCGGCTCACCTCCAGCTCGCTCATGCCCTCGGGCAGGTCCAGGGGCCTGTCAAGGTACATGCTCTCCGGCACGTCCTTATAAAGGTCCTTGAACGATTTGAGCCCGATGGCGCTGAGCATCTCCTGCCGCTGTTCCTGGGTGGAAGGAACGTAGCTGCCCATCTTATGCCTCCGTGGCGCAGTGGGCCTCGTAGGCGGCGGCGTCCAGCAGCTCCTCGGTGTCGGTCACGTTCTCCACCTTGATGATCCAGGCGCCGAAGGGGTCGTTGTTCAGGTTTTCGGGGGCGTCCAGGAGCTCCTCGTTGATCTCGCAGACGGTGCCGGTCACGGGGCTCATAAGGTCGGACACGGCCTTGACGGACTCCACGTCGCCGAAGGCTTCGCCGGCGGTCACGTCGTCGCCCACCTGGGGCAGGTTCACGAACACCAGGTCGCCCAGGGCGTCCTGAGCAAAGTCGGAGATGCCGATGACGGCCACGTCGCCGTCCATGCGGACCCACTCATGGGACTTGGAGTA
>JBGVAK010000128.1:0-2132 GCA_045224495.1 Christensenellales bacterium | reverse complement strand
CCTTTTCGACCATTCACTGGATGGTCGAAATCGCCAGAGGCGACCGGCGCTCAACCCCTCTTAGGGTTCAAGAGGTCGAAAGTTCATCTGTCCACAATAAACAAACGAGGCAGGAAAACATCCTGCCTCATTTGTTTGGTCTGGGTGAGAAGATTTGAACTTCCGGCCTCTTGAACCCCATTCAAGCACGCTACCAAACTGCGCTACACCCAGAAATATGCGGTTCGTCTTTCGACTTTCGTTATATTAGCATCGGGACCGGAAAAAGTCAAGCCCTTTTTTGACACGCTAACCTTTAGCCCTTTGCATCGAATTATGCGAAATATTTGCGGGATGAAGGGGCGGAGGGAGGGTATGACGAAAGCAAATTGCGTTCCCCGCAAAAGAACGAAAATAATTCTTGATATGAATATTATTGATTGAAATTATTCTAATTTTAGTCTATACTAAAGAAAAAAATACGGAGCGTGAAGATCGTGGACAGAACGGATATTCAGATTCTCACCTGCTTGCAGGAGAATGCCAGAATGAATGCTTCCACCATTGCCGAGCGGGTGAACCTCTCCACCTCGGCGGTGATCGAGCGCATGCGTAAAATGGAGAACAGCGGCTGTATCGAGCGGTACACCGCTATTTTCAGTGAATCCGCCATGGGTCGGGACGTGTCCGCCTTCATCTCGGTGGGCATGGAGCATCCCAAGTACGTGGAGGGCTTCGTCCGGACCGTCAACGGTCACAAGGACATCATCCAGTGCTACTACATGGCCGGAGACTTCGACTTTTTGCTCCACGTGGTCACCGCTTCCACCAGCACTCTGACCGGCGTGCTGGAGGACGTCAAGCGGATCCCGGGCGTCAGCAAGACACGGACGCATCTGGTATTGAGGACGGACAAAAACATCCTGTCCCCGTTGCCGGAAGCGACGAAATAACCTATAAAAATCAATGGAGGTAAAACAAATGATCATCGGTATCCCCAAAGAAATCATGCACGGCGAGCGCCGTGTGGCCGGAACTCCCGAAACGGTGGCGAAGTTCGTCAAGGACGGCGCCAAGGTGCTGGTAGAGAAGGGCGCCGGCGTGGGCGCGTTCTTCGCGGACGACGCCTATGCGGCGGCCGGTGCCGAGATGGTGGCGGACGTGGCCGACCTGTACAAGCGGGCGGACGTGATCCTGAAGGTCAAGGAGCCCCTGTTCAACGAGGAGAAGGGCTGCTCCGAGATCGACATGATGCATGCTGGCCAGTATATCATCACCTTCATCCATCCCGCTTCTCCCGTGAACCATCAGATGGTCAAGGACATGGCGGCTAAGGGCGTCATCGGCCTCACCCTGGACGGTGTGCCCCGTATCTCCCGAGCCCAGAACATGGACGCCCTCACGTCCATGAGCACCGTGGCAGGTTACAAGGGCATGCTCATGGCGGCCTCCGACCTCGAGAAGTTCATGCCCCAGATCTTCTGCGCTGTGGGCATGATCAAGCCCTGCAACGTGCTGGTCATCGGCGTGGGCGTGGCGGGCCTGCAGGCTCTGGCCACCGCCAAGCGTCTCGGCGCGGTCACCTACGCCGCCGACATCCGTCCCGCGGCCATGGAGCAGGCCAAGTCCCTGGGTGCCAAGCCCGTGGAGCTGGGCGTCCCCGCTGAGGAAGCCATCGCCCCGGGCGGCTATGCCCAGAAGCTCCCCGAAGCTACCCTGCTCCGTGAGCGGGAAGCCATCGCCGCCGTCCTGCCCAATATGGACGTGGTGTTCTGCTCTGCGCTGATCCCCGGGAAGCTCGCTCCCGTGGTCATCACCGACGAGATGGTGAAGACCATGAAGGAAGGCTCCGTCATCGTGGATATCGCCATCGACCAGGGCGGCAACTGCGCCATCACCCCGCCGGGCAGCCGCGAAGTGAAGCACGGCGTGGTGCTCGAAGGCATCAAGAACATCCCCGGCATGCTGGCTTCCAGCTCCACCTGGATGTTCGCCCAGAACATCTACAACCTGACCAAGTTCCTCACCCATGAGGGCAAGATCCAGCTGGATATGAACGACGAGATCGTCAAGTCCATCCTGGTCACCATCGACGGCAAGATCGTCCATGCCGGCGCCCTCGAGGCCATGGGCCTGAAATAAGGAGGTATCCC
>JBGVAK010000127.1:0-4942 GCA_045224495.1 Christensenellales bacterium | reverse complement strand
GGGCGCGGGCATCGTGATCGCCCGGTATATCGGCGCGGAGGATTCGGAGAAGACCTCCCAGACCGTCCACACGGCCGTGGCCATGGGGCTGTTCTTCAGCGTGCTCTTTACGGCGCTGGGGGTGCTGTTCTCGCCGGTGATCCTGCGGGCCATGGGCACGCCGGAGGACGTGTTCACCGACGCGGCCCTGTATCTGAAAATCTATTTCGCCGGCTGCACGGGCCTGGTCATGTACAACATCTTCGTGGGCATCCTGCAGGCCAGCGGCGACTCCACCCATCCCCTCTATTACCTCATCACCAGCTCCGTCATCAACGTGGTTCTGGACATCACCCTGATCGGCGTCTTTCACATGGGCGTGGACGGGGCAGCCATCGCCACCATCGTGTCCCAGGGGATCGCCGCGCTGCTGGTCATGGGCCGCCTGCTGCGCCAGTCCGGGGACATCCGCATCTCGTTTAGCAAGATCGGGTTCCACTGGCGGCGGCTCCGGGAGATTGTGCTGTTCGGCCTGCCCACGGCGGTGCAGAACACGGTGATCGACCTGTCCAACGTGCTCATTCAGTCCTACATCAACTCCTTCTCCGCCGCTGCCATGGCGGGCATCGGCGCCTATGCCAAGGTGGAGGGATTCGCTTTTTTGCCGGTCACCGCTTTCTCCATGGCCATGGCCACCTTCATCTCCCAGAACATCGGCGCACGGAAGCTGGACCGGGTGAAGGAGGGCATCCGCTTCGGCCTAATCTGTTCCGTGGCGGCCGTGGAGGTCGTCGGGATCATCATGTTCCTCTTCGCGCCCCAGCTGGTGGCCGCCTTCAACCAGGACCCCAACGTCATCGCCTACGGGGTGCTCCGGGGTCGGGTCTGCTCCCTGTTTTTCTGCCTGCTGGGCTTTTCCCATGTATCCGCCGCCGTGTTCCGGGGCCTGGGCAAGCCCATGGTGCCCATGCTGGTCATGCTGATCTGCTGGTGCGCCGTCCGGGTGCTGGTGCTGATGACCATCGGTCAGGTCTACCACAACATCCTGCTGGCCTGCTGGATCTATCCCATCACCTGGGGCATGAGCACCGTCGTGGATTTGGTGTATTTGGGGCACGTGCGCAAAAAGGGATACGCCCTATAGCCCTTCCGTCTGGTAAAACTGTAAGCAAAAAGGATACGCCCTGTGAGAGACGTATCCTTTTCTGCAAGTATATTTGCGCTGCTTTAGTCCAGCAATCCCTTGTCGATGATCTGGAAGTTGGCCCGGTGGATATAGAGGGCCTTGCCGTCGATCATGAGCTTGGTGAACTTGGGCAGGTCCTCCTGGACCTCCCAGTAGACCTTGTTCCCGGAGAAGGCGTAGATGGGCGCGCCCATCTGGGACTTGATGACCACCACCATGGGCTTGCCGAAGGCGTTTTTGACGCTGTTCACCTTGCCGGCGATCAGCACCGAATCCATGATCCCCGACGAGGAGCTGTCGATGTCGTCCAGATAGAATTCATACTCCGGGGAAAGCCGCGTGTCGTAGAAGATGCAGGTGTCGCCGCAGGAAATGAGCTGCTTCCCGTCGATAGTGATGGTGATGACGGAGCTCAGCGTCTTGGTGGTGAACCAGCCGTTGGAATCCGAGGAATAGGACGTCTCCTCCACCACGTTGTTGTCGATGTCGATCTTCTCCCCGTGGGTCCTGAGAGTGCGGATGCCCATGTTGTCGAAGATGTCGATGTTGTATTCGTTTCCGAAGATGCTGCCGTGCAGGTCGTGGATGCCGCTTTTGAGCATGGAGCAGCCGGCTTGTCCCACCGCCAGCAGCAGAATCAGGACCAGCGCCGCGATCCTCCGTTTCATTTTTCCGCTTTTCATATCGTTTTCTCCCTTAATCTGTCGTTATCCATGAGGATACCCCCTGTTTCGCCCCTTGTCAATGGGGAGCAAGAGCGATTCTTTTGACCTCTACACTCAAAAAAACAAAAAATAATAGGTTGATTTTATCCTATAATTTGCGTATACTGTCTTCGGAGGTGCGATATGACCATAGATACCAACACCATTGCCACCATGACGGAGGCGAATCAAAACTTTTCCCGCGTGGCGAAGAAGGCGGATCAATACGGGGAGGCCATCATATTCAAGAACAACCGGCCCAAGTATCGGCTGATCGATCTGGAACAGGAGGGATCGTCCCCGGATCGGGAGTTGACGGACGATGAAAAGATCGACATCGTGGCCCGGCAGATCCTGAAGGAATACAAACCTGCCTTTTTGGAACTTGCCAAATGATTAAGTTTTCCAGAGAAAAGGTACTGTTACTGCACCAGCTGATCACGGAGGAAACGGGCGGCGACGCCGGAGTGCGGGACTTCGGCCTGCTGGATTCCGCCCTGGAGAATATTTACCAGACCTTTGACGGGCGGGAGCTCTATCCCACCAAGCAGGAGAAGGGGGCGCGCCTGGGGTACACCCTGATCTCCAACCACGCCTTTGTGGACGGGAACAAGCGCATCGGCATGTATGTGATGCTGAGCTTCCTTCAGGTCAACGGCATCCACATCCACCCGTCCAACGACGAAGTTACCCGGGTGGGTTTGGCTGTTGCGTCCGGTGATATGAAATACGAAGAGCTCCTCGCCTGGATCGTGGAGAATTCGGCGGAATAAAGCAGTTCGACGAGCGGTAAACGCAATCTGAATGGAAGACGCGTTCAATCATCTTTACTTTTCAAGCGTATTTGTCAATGAAAAGTAAAGATTTTTCATTGGATTTTTCAAAAAAAGTAAAGATCCAGCCAAAACAAACGCACGCCCCGCAGGTCTCCCTGCGGGGCGCTTGTGTTTATAGCTCCGGGGCGGGCGGGTCGTCGTTCGGCTCGGGGGCTTGGGCGGTCTTGGCGGCGGCCATTTTGGGCTTGCGCTTCTCGTAGTAATAGCGGCGGTCGTACTCCTGCCGGCGGCGGCGCTTCTCGGCGGCCACCTCCTCCTCGGTGAGGGGCACGGGCGGCTCCTCCTCGGGCAGGTCCACCTTGCCGATGTGCTTGAGCATGATCTCCACGGGCTGGATCTTCATGCCGCCCACCCGCCGAGGGCCGTGGACCAGGATCCTGTCCACGAATTCCAGGATCATTTCGTTGGTCAGCACCGAAAAATCCGTGTACCTTTTGGCCAGGAACAGGAACTGCTCCGCCCGGTCCGTGTCCTTGTCGAAGGCGGCAAGCTGCCCTTGGTCGTCCGCCAGGGCCTTCTGTAGGTCCGCCTGCTCCGCTTCGTACCGGGCGGCGATCTGCTCATAGCGGGCGAGGGGCAGGCGGTTCAGGGCGTAGTCCTCGTAGAGCTTCACGGAAAGCCGGTCCAGCTCGTCGATCCGCTTCTGGGCCTTGCGGATGCGCTGGCGGACGGCCTTGGCGTCGGCACTTTGCTGCAGGGCGGAGGCCTCCCGGACCCGGCGCAAAAACTCCGTCCGGTTCCGGATGGCGAAGGTGGCGGCGGTGCGAATGGCGTCCAACGTCAGGGAGCGCAGGGCTTGGGTGGTGATGTAGTGGGAGAAGCAGGTCTTTTTTTCCCGTCGAGAGGACATGGTGTAGGTCCGGCACTGGTAGGAGTCCGCGGGCAGCAGCCCCGTCACGGGGTCGGGGGTGAAGGTGTGCCATTGGTTCTTGGCCATGCCCCGGTGGTTGTACATCTTGCCGCCGCAGTCCGCGCAGTAAACCAGGCCCGTGAACACGTTGGGCTCGCCGGTGGTGTCCGTGCGGCGGACGGTCTTGCGGATCTGCTGCACGGCGTCGAAGGTGCTTTGATCTATGATGGGCTCGTGGGTGTTCTCGATGATCTGCCACTGGTCCGGGGTGCAGTAGACCTTGGGGCTCTTATAGGTCTCCTTGTCGGTCCGGTGGTTCACGGTGTGGCCCAGGTACTCCGGCCGGGAGAGCATCTTCGCCACCGTCCGGGGAGCCCAGTCGTAGGGGCGATCCAGGTCCGTGGCGTAGAGCTCCAGGCCGTGGGTGTGCATATAGTAGGAGGGCCGCTCAATCCGCTGCTCCCGGAGCTTGTTGGCGATGACGGCGGGGCCGTAGCCCTTCAGGGCCAGGGCGAACACCTCCCGCACCACGGCGGCGGATTCCTCGTCGATCAGCAGATGGTGCTTCTGCTCCGGGTCCTTCTTGTAGCCATAGAGCACCTTGTTGGAAAAGGGGATGTTCGCCCGGCTCCGGGCCAGGTAGGACTGCTTCTGCTTGCGGCTGGCGTCCCTTAAGTACCACTCGTTCATGATGTTGAGGAAGGGGGCGAACTCGCCGCTTTGCCGATCCGCGCTGTCCACGCCGTTGGTGATGGCGATGAACCGGACCCCGTGCTGGGGGAAGAACACCTCCGTGTAGAAGCCGGTCTGCAGATAGTCCCGGCCCACCCGGCTCATGTCCTTCACCAGGACCGCCGCCACCTTCCCATTTTCGATGTCCGCCACCAGCCGCTTCCAATCCGGGCGCTCGAAGTTGCCGCCGGTGTAGCCGTCGTCGGTGTAATGGGCGCAGTTCGAGAAACCATGCTGCGCGGCATAGTCCTCCAACATGCGCTTTTGCATCACGATGGAATTGCTGTCCCCCAGCTGTTCGTCGTCCCGGGACAGGCGCTCGTATAGGGCTGTGGTCTGTTCTTGTTCTGTCTGCCTGATGCTCATGTGTTCATCCTTTCAGGCTGCCGACAGGACGGTTGCGGTACATCCAGTATACCACCTTCCCCGGCCAATGCAACTGGTTGATTTTGGATCATGTGGATGATCCGATCCTCCATATTCGATCCGTCGCTGTCCACGACGGTAACTTTAACTTGATAGATGGTGTTTTTGATCCTTCGGGTCATGTTCATGCAGGGCAAGCGTTCCTCCTTTGCTGATTTGATGGATGATGACGCCATGAACTTTGGTCAGCATAGCTTTTTCCTCCTTTCTATTCTGTCCTGCCTGGTCC
>JBGVAK010000126.1:0-17883 GCA_045224495.1 Christensenellales bacterium | reverse complement strand
GGATGACGAACTCCTCGTTGTCCAGCTTCACTTCGGTGCCGGCGTACTTGCTGTACACCACCCGGTCGCCCGGCTTCACCTGCATGGCGACTTCCTTGCCGTCCACCATGCCGCCGGGGCCTACCGCGATGACCTCCGCGAATTGGGGCTTCTCCTTCGCCGCGCTGGTGAGGATGATGCCGCCCTTGCTGACCTCCTCGGTCTCCACCTGCTTCACGACCACCCGGTCCATCAAAGGTTTCAGTTGCATTCTGTATTGCCTCCTGTTGAATATTTAGCACTCAAACAGCCGGAGTGCTAATTTCTAAAGCCTATTATATCACCGATTTTATCCCTGTCAAGAATACCATATGCACCCAAATGCAACGAAGTTGTGAAATCAGCCCGGGGAAAACAGTGGTTTTCCCCGGGCTGGGCTCCGCGTTCGCTCCGCGTACGGCTCTGCCTATGACGTCGTCACCGGGCGGCAGAGCCGCAAGGAGTCAAATCCACCGCTCATGTCGCTGGATTTGACATATTAGAAGCCGCCCGTTCTTCCTAAGGCGCTTACGTTCGCGCGGCTACACCGCGCTTTTGTTACTCGTTGAGCAGGTTTTCCGTTGTTGAACGATAGTCCCCCTCGATCCATACGACCTCCTCCCCCGCCGCCCGGAAGCCTTGGGCGTACTGGCGGTTCTCCGCCTTGAGATAGGCCGCGGTACAGTCCGAATCGTCCAGCCGCCTTTCGATATCACAGCCGTGGGCCCTGATCTCGTCGAAATGGGCGTCGATATAGCGGTCCGTCATGGCGAGGCATACGAAGCGGATTTGATCCAGGTATTCGTCCGTGAAGTCCCGCCGCCAGTCATAGGGCACGTAGCAGCCCTCCACGATCAGGTTTTGCCTATTTTCGATGGCGGTCTTGACCATCTCCCGGACCATGGGCCAGAGGTACGCCGTCAACTCGTCATCGTCCTCGGGTGTCAGCTTGGTCTGCCCGCTGCGGATGAGCCCCATCTTCAGATGGTCCATGGACAGGTACGGGTACCCATACCGTTCCAGCATCCTTTGGGCCAGCACCGTCTTCCCCGTGTGGCTGGCCCCGGTGATCAGGATGACCATAGCTCAATCTTTCCCGCTGTATTTGTCGAACCAGTCCGTGATCTCCTTTAGGCGGCGGAGGCGGTGGAGGGGCTTGCCGGAACGGCTGAGCTCGTGGTTCTCCCCGTGGAAGAGGCAGAGCCGGGCCGGGACGCCTCGGTCCACCAGAGCGGAGAACATCTGCAATCCCTGCTCCAGGGGACAGCGATAGTCCTCGTCGGAGTGGATGAACAGGGTGGGCGTCTTCACGTTCTTGGCGTACTTGAGGGGCGACTGGGCCCAGAGGGTGGCGGGGTCGTCGTAGAGGTCGCCCGCGGTCTGGTCGGGGGCGAAGTAGCTGCCGATGTCGGAAACGCCGCAGAAGCTGAGCCAGTTGGAGATGGACCGCTGGGAGGCGCAGGCGCAGAACCGGTCCGTGTGACCGATGATCCAGTTGGTCATGAAGCCGCCGTAGCTGCCGCCTGTCTCGCAGACCCGCTGGGGGTCGATGGCGGGATAGGCCGCCAGGACCCCGTCCGCAAAAGCCATCAGGTTCCTGTAGTCCACGTCCCCGTAGCCGCCGCGGATGTCGGCAAAATCGTTGTCGCCGCCGTCGCTGCCCTTGGGGTTGCAGAAGAAGACGAAATAGCCCTTGCCCGCCCAGTACTGCATCTCGTGGTAGAACACGGGGCCGTAGACCGTCTTGGGGCCGCCGTGGATGTCGAAGACGGCGGGATAGGTCTTGGCGGGGTCGTACCCGAAGGGCTTCAGGACCCAGCCGTGGACGTGGATGCCCTCGCTCTCCACGGTCAGGGGCTCCGGCTGGGCGATATAGCGGTCCTTTATGGCGGGCCCGTTGAAGTCGGTGATGCGCCTGGCTTCCCCGGTTTTTAGATCACAGAGGTACAGCTCCTGGGGACGCATATCGTAGAGGCCCACACAAAGGGCCTGGCCCTCCGCCACGTCGAAGCAGTCCATGGCCCCGGCCTTGGTGAAGACGGGGGTGTCCGTGCCGTCCATGTCCAGGCGATAGAGGACCGCGTCCCCGCCCCGGGTGGTCAGATGGTAGAGGCTGTCCCCCTCCGCTACGCTTTGCCGGCCGCCGCCCAAGCGGACGTCGCTGCCCACGCTGTTGTAGAGGCTGTATTCCGCCGCATAGAGGAGCCTGCGCTCGCCGGTGACCGGGTCGATCTCGTATACGTAGTCGTTTTCGTTGAGGCCGTAGCGCTTGCCCTCGCCGCCGAAGAGGAGCAGATGATCCCCCACGGTCTGTAGCCGGGAAAGCATGAAGGCATCCGTATGGAACAGATCCCGCGTGGCCCCGGTCTTTAGGTTCCTTGCCTTGACGGTGAATTCCTTCAGGAGCATCTTCGGTCCCCGCTCCTGGACGGCGTAGAAGACCTCGTCATGGAGCACTGCGAATCCGCCCTTATCCTCCCGGGGACCGGATATGGGCGTGATGGTCAGGGGGTCCAACTCGACCAGGAACAACCGCCGCCGCTGGCCGTTGATGACCCCCGCCCCATTATGCCAGAAGGGGAGCTCGTCGAAGACCTCGTAATCCTTGTCGTCCTCCTTTTCCTTCTGGACCTTCTTGCGCGTTTCCTCGTCCGCGGCGAAGAAGTCGGGATGGTCCTTGTGGAAGGTGCCCTCCACCAGGAACCGCTTCTCGTCCAGGACCTTCAGCTCACTGACCGGGAAGGGCAGCGTGAAATAGGGCAGGGCCTCGCCGCCCTTTAGGTCCAGCACATAGTAGGAAGTGAAGGGGTCCTTAGCCTCCGCCCGCTTCTTCTCCGCGGCGGAGCGCACGGCCGGGAAGATGAGCCGATCGTCGTCCAGCCAGCGGTAGCCCCGCTCCTTGCCGAGATCGGTGAGCTGCCTCACCGCGCCGTTCTCATAGAGCCACAGGCGGGATTCGTAGCCGTTCTCCGTCTCGTCGGCAGTGGAGACGACGAAGGCCGCCCGGGTGTGGGCCGGGTTGTATCGGGGGTCCGATAAAAACTTGTAGGTCAGGATATCCTTTTGCTCGATGGGTCCCATGATCGTGTCCTTTCGTGTTCTTTGCTATATAGGATACTATACTCTACGCTGGAATAAAGCACAAGGCATAAAATTGCCCTGAAAAAAGATAAAAAAGGGGCTTGCTTTTTTGAAAGTCTTTATGTATAATAGCGTAGTTCGTGTAAAGGACAATTATCTATAGGGGGTAAATGCTGTGGCAAACATCAAATCTGCTATCAAGCGTGCAGGCACCAATAAGAAGGAGAATCTTCGCAACCGCGAGGATAAGTCCGCTTTGAAGACCGCTCTGCGTCGCTTTGACGAAGCTCTCCAGGGTGAGGATAAGACCGCCGCCGAGGCCGCTTATCTCAAAGCCGTGAGCACCGTCGATAAGGCAGCTGCCAAGGGCGTCATCCATAAGAATGCCGCCAACCACAAGAAGGCTCAGCTGGCCGGCAAGCGCGCGTCCGCAAATTGACCCCAAACGTATAGATTCTGTTCGGCCCCTTTCCTGTTGAAAGAGGGCCGTTTTTTATAGGCACAGGAGGAAGTTTTTATGGCCATGGACGGTCTTTCCCTCCACGCCATGCTGTGGGAAGCGCGGGGCCTTTTGGGTGCCCGGGTGGACAAGGTGCAGCAGCCTGACAAGGACACGCTGCTCCTCTCCTGCCACGGCACGGGCTGCGGACGGGTAAAGCTCCTCGTCAACATCCATAACGAAAACGGGCGCATCGCCCTGACCAGGGACACGGCGGAGAATCCCGCCGCCGCGCCCGCCTTTTGCATGCTTTTGAGAAAGCGGCTGGTGGGCAGCCGGATCACGGGTATGGAGCAGGCGGCTCTCGATCGGACCGTGCGCCTCTCCTTCTCCGGCCGGGACGAGCTCATGGATGAAAGCGTCTGCTCGCTGGTGGTGGAACTCATGGGCAAGCACGGCAACGCCTTTTTGCTGGACGAAAACGGCGTCATTTTGGACTGTTTGCGGCACATCGGCGTGGGGGCCGAGGCCCTGCGGGTATGCCTGCCCAACGTGAAGTACGAAGCTTTGCCGCCCCAGGAGAAGAAGGACCCCCTAACGGCCTCCCTGGAGGAGCTGTCGGCGGTGGACTCCTCCCGGGCCCTCATGAACGGGTACATGGGCATCTCCCGGCAGATCGCTGCGCTCCTGCTCCCTGAGGGCCTATCCGAGGCGCAGCGAGGCCAACACCTCTACGACACCCTGCAGGCCCTGAAAGCGGGTCAGCTCTCCCCCTGCCTGGTGCCGGGTATCGGTCCCGCCCCCTTCCTGCCTTCCAGCCGCAGCGACGCCATCTCCTTCCCCACCCTGTCCGAAGCCTACGACGCCTGGTACCGGGAGCGGGACGTGCGCATCCGGATGCTCCGGGAGACCGGGTCCCTGCGCGCCACGTTGGAGCACGCCCTGAAGCGGTGCGAGAACAAGATCAGCGCCTTCTCCAACGACCTGTTGAGCGAGGAGGAGGAAAACCGGCTGCGGCTCCACGGCGAACTGCTGCTGAGCTTCCATGGGGAGCGGCCCAAAGGCGCGGATGCCATAGCCGTGGAGAACTACTACGAGTACCCGCCCACAAAGGTCACGGTGAAGCTGGACCCGTCCCTGTCCGTGGCGGAGAACGCCGCCCGGTACTTCAAGCGATATCAGAAACTGAAGGCGGCCCGGGCCTACGCCGAGGGCGAGATGGGGAAGCTCCGGGAGGAGCAGCTATATCTGCAGAGCCAGCTCCTGGCCCTCAACAACTGCGAAAACGGGGACGACGTGGCCGAGATCCGGCAGGAGCTGATCCGGGAGCGATACATCCGCCCCGCCCCCACCAAGGGTGCAGCCAAGAGCAGGGCCCTCAAGTCCATGCCCCTCACCTTCCTGTCCTCCGCGGGGCTCACCATCTATGTGGGCAAGAACAACGAGCAGAACGACCGGCTCACCCGCAGCGCCCCGCCGGACGCCCTGTGGCTCCACGTGAAGGACGCCGCCGGGTCCCACGTGATCGTGGACTCTAAGGGCATGCCGGACAAGCAGACGCTGCTGGAAGCGGCCACCTTGGCGGTCCACTTCAGCAGCCAGCGGAACGGAGCCAGCGTGCCCGTGGACTACGTGCCGAAGCGGTACGTGAAGAAGCCCTCGGGATCGAAGCCCGGGTTCGTCCTCTTCACCAACCAGCGGACGGTGCTCATCACCCCCGACCAGAATTTGATCAACACCCTGAAAAAGGGTCTACAGGAGAAACAACCATGAAGCTTTTGATCGCATCCAACAACGCCCACAAGGTCCGGGAGATCCAGGAGATTCTCTCCGGCTACTTCGACGAGATCGTCACCCTGCGGGAAGCGGGCCTCCACATCGACGTAGTGGAGGACGGCAGCACCTTTCGGGAGAACGCCGTGAAGAAGGCCGTGGAGACCCTGGATATAAGCGGCTTCGACGCTGTACTGGCCGACGATTCCGGCCTGTGCGTGGACGCTCTCGGCGGCGCACCCGGGGTCTACTCCGCCCGCTATGCCGGGGAAGGTCACGACGACAGGGCCAACAACGCCCGACTCATGGAAAACATGCGGGACGTGCCCGACGAGCAGCGGACCTGCCGCTTCAAATGCTGTGTGGCCCTCGCCCGCAGAGGAAAGCCCGTGCTGGTGGCGGAGGGCAAGGCCGAGGGCACGCTCCTTCGCGCTCCCGCCGGGGAGAACGGCTTCGGCTACGACCCCTACTTCTACTATCCGCCTCTGGGCAAATCCTTCGCGGAGCTCTCGGCCGAGGAGAAGAACAGCGTCAGCCACCGCCGGGCAGCCCTGGACGCCCTGCGGAAAGCACTGGACCGGGAGAACGCTGCCCGATGAGGATCGGCGTCTTTTCCGACAGCCATGGGGACATCTCCAACGCCCGGCGGTTCTACGACAGCCTCGCGCCCCTGGACTGCCTGTTCCATCTGGGCGATTACGCCGCCGATGGGGAGAAGCTCGCTAAGCTCTTCGCCTGCCCCGTCTGCGCCGTGCGGGGAAACTGCGACTACCGGTCTGGGGAGCCCCTGGAAAAGCAGGTGGACCTAGGCGGGAAGCGGTTCTTGCTGCTCCATGGGCACCAGTATTATTCCTTCAGTTCCCTCCTGTACCGGGGCGAGGAGGTCCAAGCGGACATGGTCCTCTATGGCCATACCCACGTGCCCGACCTTTCCGCCGACGGGCCAAGGCTCCTGCTGAACCCCGGCTCCCTGTCCCGGCCCCGGGGCGGCTCCGTGGAAAGCTGCGCCCTGATTTTGCTGGAGGGGAAGGACCTCAACGTCCGGTTCGTCAACCGGGACAACGCCCTTTCGCGCTGGTAATAAAATATTCATCTTTACGGCACAAAAGTTTGACCTCCACACCATTGACAGGGGCAGGGTCCCGGGGGTAAACTTATGCCATGCTTTTTCCCTTTGAGGTGTATATATATGCGGAATAAAGTCGTCGCCATCCTTCTGTCCATCGCGTTTATGATCCTGCTGCTTCCCGCCCCCTCTGCCCGGGCGGACGGCTTCGACGTGGGTACGCTCCGAGAGCGGTACGCCATCTTAGTGGATGCCAACGACCCCACCACCGCCCTCATGGGCATCGAGAAGAACGCCGACACTCAGTGCGCCACGGGTTCGACCATCAAGATCTTGACCTGCATGCTGGCCATCGAGTCGGGACGTCTGGACGAGGAGGCGTCCGTTTCCGACAACGCCGTCAACTTCAACAAGAAATACAACTCCCTCATGGGGCTGGAGGCCGGCGAGAAGTGGACCATCAAGGATCTGCTGTACGGGCTCATGCTCCCCTCCGGCAACGACGCCGCCATCGCCATCGCCGAGCAGCTGGCCGGGTCCACCAAGGCCTTCGCCAAGCTCATGAACGACAAGGCTGCGGAACTGGGCATGACCCATTCCCACTTCGTCACCGTCCACGGCAAGGACAACAAGGAGCACTACTCCACCGCCCGGGACATGGCTATCCTGACCGCCTGGGCCCTGCAGAACGATACCTTCAAGCAGATCGTGGGCACCACCACCTACACCTGCGCCGACGTGACCGGAAAGCACGTCATTACGCTGCAGAACACCAACCGGCTCCTCATCGATGCGGAGTCCGACGGTTCCTATACGCCCATCAGCTGTCTCTACCCCGACGCTATCGGCGTCAAGACCGGCGACACCAATGCGGCGGGCAAGTGCTTCATCGCGGCGGCTTCCCGGGGCGGCGTGACACTGATCGCCGTGCTCCTGGGCGGCACGCTGGACGATCAGGAATATCTCGATAAGTCCGCCAACATGAACGCCAAGACCAAGGATCCCTACAACGCCCAGCGGTTCGAGGACGCCGTGGCCCTGTTCGACTACGGCTTCAAGCAGATGTCCCAGCTGCTGACGGTTCAGGACCTCATCGACATGGGTATGCCCGTATCCTTCCCCGTCCAGGTGCAGAACGCCGCCAAGAACGACCCGGAGGGCGGGGCCCTGACTGTATCGCCACGGTTGGACGTGACGCAGCAGCTGCAGTTGATGAAGCCCTTCATGGACCAGCTGGTGGGGAACATCTCCTCCCTGGCCGAGACCAAGATCGGCACCCTGGTGGCCCCCATCAACATGGGTGACGTGGTGGGCACCGTGGAATACAAGGTGGGCGACTCCGTGCTGTTCACCTCCAACCTGTATGCAGACAGGGGCGTGAAGGAGGGCATTTTGAGCAGCGAGCCTGCCGCGCCTGTCGTCAACGCCCAGGTCCAGCCCCAGGTTTCCGCCGGTGCACCCCTCATGGGCACCGCCTCCACCCTCACCGGCGAGCCGGTGAAGGAGAGCAACGTGAAGAAGATCATCCTGATCGTGCTAGTGGCGCTGTTCGTGGTGGTGCTGATCGCCTTTGTGGCGTTCATGATCGTGGTGCGCGTCCGTCGGGAGCGCCGCCGCAAAGCCAGGGCTGCCGCCCGTCGCCGCAAAAAGATGCAGCAGGAGCGCATCGCCCGTCAGCGGGCCATGGAACGGGATCGAGAAAGATGAGATCGGATCGATATAGAATCCATTTGCGCCGTCTCGCGGCTCTGCTCGCCGTGGTGACGGCGTTCGTCGTTTTGGTGCCCGTCAGCTTTGCCAAGGATAAGCCGGACCTGTCGAAATATCCCGAAAACAACGTGATCCTTGCCTACGGCGACGACCCCGCAAAATGCGTGGACGGTCTCGAAAAGAACGCGGACGAGCTGGCCTACCCTGCCAGCATCACCAAGGTCTTGTCCGCCCTGGTGGCCCTGGAGAAGGGCAATATGGACGACCTCGTGACCATCTCCGCCTACGCGGTGAAGCTATCCAGCGCCAACGCCAAGATCGGCGTGAAGGAGGGCGAGGTCTATACGCTCCGGGACCTGATGTACGGTATGCTCCTGCCCTCGGGTTGCGACGCCGCCAAAGCCGTGGCCGAGCAGGTGGGCGGCTCCGAGGAGGGATTCGCGGAGCTCATGAACCAAAAAGCCCAGGAGCTGGGCATGGCTCACAGCCATTTCACCAACGCCTCCGGCCTTCATGACGACAATATGTACACTACAGCCCGAGACCTGGCCATCCTCGGCGCGGCAGCGGCCCGGAACGAGACCTTGTGCGCCATGCTGACCACGCAAAACTACACCATCACGGAGCAGACAAAGGGCCGCACCATCTCTGTGCGGAACATCGACCGCCTGGTGAACGAGCCGAAGCCCGGGGAGTATGAGAAGGTCTCCGCCCTGTACCCCTGGTGCATCGGCGGCAAGACCGGCAGCACCAACGCCGCCGGCCGCACCTACATGGCCATGGCCCGCTATAGCGGCGTCACATTGGTCTGCGTGCTGCTGGGTGACAAGGTGTCCACCTCCGGCGTCAAGGGAACCAAATACGACAAGATCATCGCCAACCGCTTCCTGGAGGCCAGATCCCTTTTTGAATACGGTTATTCGTACCTTTTCCCCCTGGTGAACGTGCGGACGTTGCAGGCGGAAGGATTGCCCACGGAGTTCTCCGCTGAGGTGACTAAGGGCGAGAAACGCCTTCCCCTCCCCACCGCGGTGGAGGATATCGACGCGGTGGTGTCCATGTACCTGCCCGCCCGGCTGGCCCTGCAATCCGGCAGCGGCGAAATACGTGTCCAGGTCTCCCAGCCGGAGATATCTGTGCCCGTCAAAGCCAAGGACCCGGCCGGTGAGGTGTCCTACTACTATGAGGACCAGCTCCTGTTCACCCTGCCCCTCCGGTTCCTCTATGGCCTGGAGCCGGACCCCACGGCCACCCCTGCCCCCGTCCTGACGGTGGAAACGCGGCCCCTGCCATCCCCCGGCGAGACGGCGGCCCCGGTATCGCCCATCGAGACGGCAGCTCCGGGGCCGGCAGATCCGACCCATGCTCGGATGACCGGTCCTCTCTGGTACGTCCTGCCGCCCCTGGCCCTTATCGGCGTCATCTTCGTCTATTGCCTGGTCCGGCGGCGCAGATCCAAATAATGCCGAGAATATAAAACAGCACCGCTCCAAAGGCGGTGCTGTTTGCTGTTTCCGTTCAGTGGCTGTTGGCGATGAGCAGGGCGGGGTCGATGTTGTCGAAGGCGTCCGTGCCTGCGTCCACCGTGCCGTAGGCCATGCCAAACCGGCTCAAGGGATGGGCGTCACGGTCGGTCTGGACCCAGTGGCGGCCGTTCTGCTGGGAAATGTGCTTCAAAAAGGCATCCTGGGCGATCTCAAGAGCTGTCCGGCCGCCCATGGAAGCAAGGGGCGTGTTCACGTCCAGGACCAGGGGGTTCTCGGGGTACAGGTGCAGATAGCACTTCTTCACCTCCCAGGCGCCGAATCTGGACACGGAATCCGGATCGTAGCCCTCGTCTGCCGCCAGTCGGCAGGCTTCCCGCACCGCAGCCGAGACGATAAGATGCTGCCAGTGGCCGTACTCCCCGTTCAGATCCTGGGAAAAGACCACCAGGGGCCGATATTGTCTCAGGAGCCGGACGATGGCCCGGGTGACGATCTCCGGAGCGAACCTGGTGGCGCCCTCCTTGACCCGGTTGTCGTTGATATCCCGAAAGCCCAGGAACAGCGGGTAGTGCCGCACGCCCATGGCCCAGGCGCCCATGAGGGCCTCATGGATCCGCACGCGGCCGGGGTTGGTCACGTAGGCCACAGTGCCCGTGTAGCCCCGCTCCTGGCCGTAAATAGGGGCGATGGCGCCCATGAAGATCACATCGTCGTCGGGATGGGTGGATATGATGAGATAATCGAGATGATCCGGCGTTTCGAGCCAGTCCATGGAGAAGGATTCCGGCAGGATGCCCTTGGAATAGAGAGCGATCCGCGCCACCGACATGCCCTGTCGATCCGACAGGAAGGTGACTCGGCCCGTGCCTTCCTCCACCTCCAGGATCGTGTCGTACACCTCCGGCACGTCTGTCTCTGACAGCAGAACGCCGCTCCGATCGTATTGCCGCAGACGGACGCCCACGGGGATCACGTTCCATTGGATGCACAGGTAGTGACCGGGGAAATCCTCAGCCCATTGGACGGAGAACTGCTCGTAGGGGTCGAAGGATTCCGGCTGGTTCAGGGAATCGTACAGCAGCTTTTCCGGCAGGCCGTTGTGGCCCGGCGCGTCGAATCGGAGAAAGAAGGAATAGCTTTCGGCCGGCTTCTCCTGCTCGTCCTCAGCTGTCTCTGAGGTCCCCTCGGGAGCAGCAATCTGCGTTCCCGTCTCCGGGGTGGCGGCAGGTCCCCCCTCGCCGACGGCGAAGCGGGGCAAGGCCAGCAGCAGAGCCAGAGCCAACAGGGTCAAACGGATGCGTTCTTTCATGCCTCTCCTGTCCCTTCGGTACGGTTTCAAAGCGAAAGGTCCAACCGCTCCCAGGGCATGTCCTTGGCGTTCTCGCCGAAGTGGCCGTAGGCCGCCAGCTTGGAGTAAATGGGCCGACGCAGGCCGAAGCGGTTGATGATGGCCATGGGCCGCAGGTCCACGGTCTCCAGGATATGGTCCTTCAGGGCGCCCACGTCGTTGATATGGGCGGTACCGAAGTCCTCGATGCGGATGCTGGTGGGCCGGGACACACCGATGGCGTAGGAAAGCTGGACCTCGCAGCGGTCCATATACCCTCCGGCCACGATGTTCTTGGCCAGGTACCGGGCCATATAGGCGCCGGTACGGTCCACCTTGGTGGGGTCCTTGCCGGAGAAGGCGCCGCCGCCGTGCCGGGCATAGCCGCCGTAGGTGTCCACGATAATCTTGCGGCCTGTGAGACCCGTGTCCCCCGCGGGACCGCCCACCACGAACCGACCTGTGGGGTTGATGAAGAACTCCGTCCAATCCCCCAGCATGTTCTTGGGCAGGGCAGGCAGGATCACCTGCTCCTTCAGCGTCTGCCGCAGGGTCTTGATGTCGATGCTCTCCCTGTGCTGGGAGGATAGGACCACGGCGAGGATCCGGCTGGGCACGTTGTCCTTATACTCCACGGTCACCTGGGATTTGCCGTCGGGCAGCAGAAACGGCAGCGTGCCGTCCCTGCGCAAGGTCTCCAGCCGCCGGGTCAGGCGATGGGAAAGCTCGATGGGCAAAGGCATATAGTGCTCCGTCTCCCGGCAGGCGTAGCCGAACATCATGCCCTGGTCGCCGGCGCCGATCTCCAGCGGGTCCGCGTTGTCCACGCCCATGGCGATGTCCGGGGACTGGTGGTTCAAGTCTACGTCGATGATGGCGGTATCGCAGTCGAAGCCTCGGCCGGGCTCGGTGTATCCGGTGTCCCGGATCACCCGGCGGGCGATGGACTCATAGTTCACGCGAGCGGTGCTGGTGATCTCGCCCATGATGTGCATATGATTGGTGTTGGCGGTCACCTCGCAGGCCACGCGGGCAGCCGGATCCTGGGTCAGGATGGCGTCCAGGATGGCGTCGGCGGTCTTGTCGCAAAGCTTGTCCGGGTGGCCCCCGGTCACGGATTCAGATGTAAAGCAAGCAGGCATTTTTCCCTCTCCTGTCTTTTCAGTCATTTAGCATGCTATACTACCATTTTCCGCATCTTCTGTCAATGCCGGGCAGCGAAAAGGCGGCGGGATCGCTCCCGCCGCCCTGGCTTGGTATGGAATGATAACCCTTACGCCTTGGGGATGATGGTGATACGGCCCTGGCCGTAGGGATCGACGTATTCGCTGCCCACGGTGCCGCCCAGCACGTCCTTGATGTAAGTGATGAGGACCTGGTTGTCCAGCATGGTATCCTCCGTCAGGAAGTTGTTGTCGGAGAACATGGTGTAGCCGTCGCCCTCGTCCCTCAGCATGTAGTTGTGGCTGGCCAGAGTGTAGGTCTTGTTGGGATCGATGGGGGCGTAGGTGCCGTCCTCCTGGAGGACCTCCACATCCCTGACCCGACGCTCACCGGCCACTTCCACGAACTCCTTCTTCTCACTCTTGACCACGGTGGAGTCCACGTTCATATCCACGGTGAACTTGAGGCCGGACACATGGAGGAATCCGCCGGACTCGCCGGGCAGATTGCACACGGAGAACTCCAGAGCATCCAGGATCTCCTGGCCGGTGGCTTCCACGGTGCAGAGGGCGTTGCCGAAGGGATGGACCTTGATGATCTGGCCGTAGGTGATGTCGCCTTCCTCGATGTTGGCGCGGATGCCGCCGCCGTTCACAAAGGCGATGTCAGTGTTGCCCATGGCGCGGTATGCGTCAGCGCACAGGTCGCCCAGGTTGGTCTCCTGGTTGCGGACGATACGGATGGCCTTGCCCTTCTCATCCACGGCCACGGGATCGGTGGTGGTCAGGGTGACGGAGGTCTTGGCGACCACGGTGTTCACCAGCTCTTCGTTCTTGGCAAGGGCGGCCGCCACAGCTTCGCCGGCGCCGTTGTCCTCGGTAAGGGCGCCCACGGCGCTCATGAACTTGATGGCATCGGAGTCGAGGAGCATGGTGGACATCTTGCCTTCGCCGGTGATGGTGAAGATACCGATGTTGGCCAGCTTGGTGCCGGTGGAGGTGAGGATGACGTCATTGCCGTCCTTGTTCTTCACCGCATCGCCAGCGATGACGCTGTGGGAGTGACCGTCCAGCACGACGTCGATGCCGGTGGTGTTGGTGATGACGTCGGTGGACATCCAGGGGGCGCTCTGGTAGTCGATGCCCAGGTGAGCCACGGCGATCACGTAGTCAACGCCCTCGGCGCGGACGGCGTCCACGGTCTCCTGGACCTTGTCATAGAGGTCCTGGCCGTTGTTGCCCTCGCAGAAGGAGAAGATGTAGTTGCCTTCCCCATCCTGGAAGTAGACGGGGGTGGACTTGGTGAAGGACTCGGGCGTGTCGATGCCGATGAAGCCGATCTTCTTGCCGGCCGCCTCGACGATGGTGTAGGGCTTCAAAACCGCCTCACCCTTGTCGTTGAGGAAGTTGCAGCAGATATACTGGAACTTCGCCAGGGACACGTTCTTGTTGAACTGCTCCATGCCGTAGTCGAACTCATGGTTGCCGATGACGGCCACATCGTAGCCCACCTCGTTCATGAGCTCCACAATGGCTTCGCCCTTACTAAGAGTGCCGATGACGTCGCCCTGGACGGAGTCGCCGCAGTCCACCAGAATGACTTCCTTGCCGACGGCCTCATAGGCGGCCTTCACGCGAGCGAGACCTTCATAGCCTATGCTATCATTGATGCCACAGTGGACATCGTTGGTGTAGAGGATCACGATATCCTTCGCTTCCTCACCCTCGGCCTTAGCGGCGGCGGGCACTGCAACCAGGCCCAGCAGCATCACGAGGGCCAGCAGACAGGCAAATACTTTCTTGTTCATAGCTTTCCTCCCTGTTGATTTTGTGTTTCCACAATCAAAAGCATTTTATCACAACACCTTCGTTTTTTCAACTGGAATCCGTCCGTTTCCAAAAAAATGACGGACAGTCCAAAAGAGAAGACCGGTCCGAACGATCCGGACCGGTCCATAGTCTTATTCTTCGTTGGCCAGCTGCACGATGAGCTCCACGCAGCGGTCGATGCCCAGCTTCCCGCTGTTCAGCGACAGGTCGTAGTTGCGGCAATCGCCCCAGTTCCTGTCTGTGAAATGCTTGTAGTTCACAGCCCGCTTGGTGTCCTTCTCCTTCAGACGCTCCTCGGGCTTCTTCTCGCTCTCGCCGTACAGCCGCACGATGCGCTCCGCCTTGAAAGCCTCGTCCGCGTGGACGAACACATGCAGGGCGTCCTCCCGGTCCTTTAGAATGTAGTCGGCGCACCGGCCTACGATGACGCAGGGCCCCTGCTCCGCCACCTCCAATATGGCCTTGCGCTGGACCACATAGAGGAAATCGTACACGCTCATGCCGCCCATGGTACCGTGGGCGCCGGTGTAGGAGGACAGAAGGGACAGCAGGGATTTCCCCGGGGAATACTCCCCGTATTCCTCCACATAGTTAGGATCGAAGCCGGTCTTCTCCGCCACGGTCTTGATGAGCTCCTTGTCGTAGTAGGGATAGCCCAGCTTCTCGGCTACCTGATGGCCGATGGTGCGTCCGCCGCTGCCGAACTCCCGGCTGATGGTGATGATGGTCTTTTTCATGGTGCCTGCCTCCTGTATACACAGTTTGCTGGATAGGGAAAAAGCACACCCGCTTTCTCCCTATATAGTATACTTTTTCCATGCCCCCATCGTCAAGGGAAAATTGACTGAATAAAAAGCATCGGTGCGTTCAGGGCTCTCGATCCACTTCGGAAGCGGACCCGGAGGCCCGAACCAATGATTGAGCGATCAACTGGAGGAGGTGATCGAAAAGCCAAGATACGCACCGATGCTTACATCCATCCCTGGCCTTAGGGGGGCCTTCGATGGATACCGTTCCGTCATTTTTGCCGGAACGTGGGACTATTTTATCAGAGAATGCCCGTATGTCAATATGTTTTGGTGAAAGTCTATAATATATCGTTTTCCTTCCTTTTCGAGAAAGTATATGTTTATGCGAGACAGCGGATGGTCCGCTCCTTGAAGGCGGGCCCGTCGATACGCTGGACGACGGTGCCGTTGTGCGGGCGGTGCAGATGGTCGATGTAGTCGTAGATGACCATGCCGGTGGTGTACTTCCCTGCCGTCTCCACGCAAAGATAGGTCTCCTGCTGCTCCCGGATCAGTTCCGGCCACAGGACCACCGCCATGGCCGCCGGGTCCGCCAGGCACAGGCCGTCCAGCCCCAGTCGCTTGCCGTACTCGATCAATACGGTGTTGCAGTCCACTGCGAAGGCGCCCGCCTCCGATACAGCCGCCATGCGATCCCGGTCCTCCTGGAGGAACAGGCTTCCCCCCGTGCAGATCTCGAAGGGGGCAAGGATCACGGGCACACCCGCATGGAACACCGCTTCCGCCGCCTCGGGGTCCACGATGATGTTGAACTCAGCTACCGGGCTCCAATTACCCGGCATCCTGAGCGCGCCGCCCATGATGGTGACGGACTTGAAGCAGCGGAAGGCCTCCGGGTCCTGGAAGGCGGCGATGGCCACGTTGGTCAGGGGCCCCAATGTGACCAGCTCCACCTCATGGGGGTTAGCCTTGGCGCAGGAAAGCATGGCGTCCACGGCGTTTCCAGGCGCTGCCTGCAGCTTAGGATCGGGGTATCCCCTATCGGACAGGCCATCCACCCCGTGGCACACCACGGCGAAGTCCGTATCCCGATACAAAGGCTTCTTCGCCCCGGCAAAGACGGGCGGCGCATAGGTCCCGGCCCGCTCCACGCTGATGAGGGCGTTGCGGACCGCCCGCTCCAAACTCACGTTTCCCATGACCACGCTGATGCCCAGCACCTCCACGGCAGGCTCCCGAAGGGCCATAAGCAGGGCCACGGCGTCGTCGGAGGCCGTATCGGTATCGATCCACAGTTTACGCATATGCTTCTCCCCCGTCTCTTTTTTGTTCAGTATACCACAAGGCTATCCCCAGCGGAAGACAGAAAAAGAGGACCGTCCGCTTTTAGACGATCCTCTCGTTGTTGTACCGATCAGAGCATTTCCTTCAGCTTGTTGAGGCTCTCCTTGGCGTCGCCGATGAGGAGCGCCACGCCCTCGGTCCGCGCGTACAGCGGGTTGGGCACACCGGCATAGCCCGGGTTCAGGTCGAAGTTGCAGATGATCACGTTCTTACAATCGCCCACGTTCAGCACAGGCATGCCGTAGATGGGCGTCCCCTCGGCGGTGTTGGCGGCCGGGTTCATGACGTCGTTGGCGCCGATGACCAAGGTCACGTCAGCGGCCTTGAAGTCGTCGTTGATGTCCTCCATCTGGTAGAGGTCCTCATAGGGGATGTCCACCTCGCAGAGGAGCACGTTCATATGGCCCGGCATGCGGCCCGCCACGGGATGGATGGCGAAGCGCACCGTAGCGCCGTGAGCCTCCAGGGCGTCCTTCAGCTCCCGGACCGCGTACTGGGCCTGGGAGAGAGCCATGCCGTACCCCGGCACGATGATGACGTTCTTGGCGGCCTTGAAGGCGTCGAACACCTTCTGCTCCTCGGCGGCCTTGTCCACTGCAGGAGCCGCTTCCTCCGCGGGCGCGGCTTCCTCCTCAGGCGCCTCCTCCTTCTCCGCTGCTGGCGCAGGCTCCTCGGCCTTGGGGGCCGCAGAGACCGTGGTGGCGCCGGTCAGGATGGCAGAGAGCTTCCGGTTCATGGCCCGGCACATGACCTCCGTGAGGATCAGGCCGGACGCGCCCACGATGCCGCCCACGGCTACCAGCAGGGGTTCGCCGATGGCCATGCCCGCGATGCCGCCCGCCACGCCGGACAGGGAGTTCAGCAGGCTGATGGTGATGGGCATGTCAGCGCCGCCCACTCGCAGCACGAACAGCCAGCCGAAAGCGCCGGCCAGGATGGCGCACAGGAGCGTAAACAGGATCAGCTGCCCGTTGTTCCCCTGGCAGAGGACCAGAGGCAGGATGCACAGGACGGCCAGGACGCCGGCCAGCATCACCCAGGTCTTGTGGCCCTTGAGGATCACGGGGCGCTGGTTGAACCATTTGGCCAGCTTTCCGGCAGCCAGGATGCTGCCCAGGAGGGTGACCATGCCGATGATCAGGGCGATGCCCGCCGTGACCGCCTCAAAGGCGCCCACAGCCTTGCCGTCGGTCAGCGTGACCGCCGCCACCAGGGCGGAGGCTGCACCGCCGAAACCGTTGAGCATGGCTACGGTCTGGGGCATCTCGATCATCTTCACCTTCTTAGCGAGGACCGCCCCGGCTACGGCAGCGGGCACCAGGCCCACCAGGAGCCAGGCCCACTTGCCGGAGAAGTCGTAGCGGACGATGGTCAGCACGATGGCGGCCGCCATGCAGGCGCAGGAGAGGAGGTTCCCCCACAGGGCAGTCTTCACCTTGCTCATCATGGAGATGCCCAGCAGCACCAGCCCGGCCAGGACGATACAGAGGATGTAGTAGACGGAATCGATCATGCTTCCTTCTCCTCCTTCTCCTTCTTATGGCCGAACATGAGGAGCATGCGGTGGGTCACCAGGAAGCCGCCCGCCACGTTGAGCATGGCGAGGGCGATGGCGACGACCGCCAGGACCTTGCTGCCCGTATAGGCGGCGGTGGCCACGGCGATCATGGCCCCCAGGACGGTGACGCCGGAGAGGGCGTTCATGCCGGACATGAGGGGCGTATGCAGCAGGCTCGGCACGTTTTTAATGAGCACGTACCCCAGCACACTGGAGACGACGAAGATGCCCACAAGGATCAGCGGATGCAAGGGATACCTCCTTATTTCAGGCCCATGGCCTCGAGGGCGCCGGCATGGACGATCTTGCCGTCGATGGTGACCAGGATGGACTTGACG
>JBGVAK010000125.1:0-6560 GCA_045224495.1 Christensenellales bacterium | reverse complement strand
CCGAGTGGGCGGACATGTCCGACCGGGTGGGCTACTGGATGGACATGGACGATCCCTACGTCACCTATCACGACGACTATATCGAGTCCGAGTGGTGGGCCCTGAAGACCATCTACGACAAGGGCCTCCTGTATAAGGGCTACAAGATCGTGCCCTACTGCCCCCGCTGCGGCACGGCACTCTCCTCCCACGAGGTGGCCCAGGGCTACAAGGACGTGAAGGAGACCTCCGCCATCGCGAAGTTCTATCTGACCGATGGCAGCGGCACCTGCATCCTCGCCTGGACCACCACGCCCTGGACCTTGCCCAGCAACGTGGCTCTGTGCGTCAACGCCGACGAGGTGTACGTGAAGGCCCGCCGGGAGGACGGCGTGTTCATCCTGGCCGAGGCGTTGGTGAAGAACGTCCTGGGCGAGAACGTGGAGATCATGGAGACCTTCTCCGGCGCCGATCTCGTGGGCACGGAGTACGAGCCCCTCTTCGACATGAGCGCCGGGTTCGGCGGCAAGAAGGGCTATCGGGTGGTGGCGGACAGCTACGTCACCTTGGACGAGGGCACCGGCGTGGTCCATATCGCGCCCGCCTTCGGCGAGGACGACAACCGGGTGGGGAAGGTCTACGACCTGCCGTTCCTGCAGCTCGTGAACACCTCCGGCCATATGTGCGGCGGCACCCCCTTCGACGGCCTGTTCGTGAAGGACGCGGATAAGCCCGTGTTGGAAGACCTGAAGCGGCAGGAGAAGCTGTTCAGCGCCCCTCAGTTCGAGCACAGCTACCCCTTCTGCTGGCGCTGCGACACGCCCCTCATCTACTACGCCCGGGAGGAATGGTTCATCCGCATGACCGCGGTGAAGGACAAGCTGGTCCGGTTCACCAAGAGCGTCAACTGGATCCCCGAGACCATCCGGGACGGCCGCATGGGCAACTTCGTGGAGAACGTCATCGACTGGGCTGTGACCCGCGAGCGGTACTGGGGCACACCCTTCCCCGTGTGGGTCTGCCCGGACTGCGGCAAGGTCCACGTCATCGGCAGCAAGGCGGAGCTGAAGGCCATGAGTCCCGACTGCCCCGCGGATATCGAGCTCCACAAGCCCTATATCGACCAGGTCACCGTTAACTGCCCCCAGTGCGGCGGGCACATGAAGCGGGAGAGCGTGGTCATGGACTGCTGGTTCGACTCCGGCTCCATGCCCTTTGCCCAGTGGCACTATCCCTTTGAAAACAAGGAGAAGTTCGAGCGCCGGTACCCCGCCGACTTCATCTCCGAGGCCATCGACCAGACCCGGGGCTGGTTCTATACGCTTCTTGCCATCGCCACGCTCCTCTTCGACGAAGCGCCCTTCAAGAACTGCGTGGTTTTGGGCCTCGTCTGCGACAAGGACGGCAAGAAGATGAGCAAGCACCTCGGCAACGTGGTGAACCCCTTCGACGTGCTGGACGCCCAGGGCGCCGACGCCGTCCGCTGGTATTTCTACACGGGCTCCAGCCCCTGGCTGCCCTCCCGGTTCTCCGGCGACGCGGTCAGCGAGTATCAGCGCAAGTTCATGGGCACCCTCTGGAACACCTACGCCTTCTACGTGCTGTACGCGGATATCGACGGTTTCGATCCCACGAAGCATGAACTGCGGCGGGAGAATTTGAGCTTTATGGACCGGTGGGTCCTAAGCCGCATGCAGACCCTGGTGAAGACCGTGGATGCGGACCTCGACGCCCTGAAGATCACCGAGGCGGGGCGGGAGCTGCAATCCTTCGTGGACGAGCTCTCCAACTGGTACGTGCGCCGGTGCCGGAATAGGTATTGGGGGAGCGAGATGACCGCGGACAAGGAGGCGGCGTACATGACCCTCTACACGGTCTTGAAGGAGCTGACCCTCATCAGCGCGCCCTTCGTGCCCTTCATGGCGGAGTCCATCTACCAGAACATCGTGCGCCGGGTGGAGAAGGACGCGCCGCTTTCCGTGCACCTCTGTGACTTCCCCGTGGCGGACGAAACTTTGATCGACGCCGACCTCGAAAAGAACATGGAGGAGGTCCTGGCCATCGTGACCTTGGGCCGGGCTGCCCGGAACAACGCCGCCATGAAGATCCGCCAGCCTCTCCCGGCCATGTACGTCCAGGGCGAGCCCCTCTCTGAGGGTTACGGCACCATCATCGCCGAGGAGCTGAACGTGAAGGAGGTCTCCTTCGTTTCCGACGCCTCCGGCTTTATCAGCTACGCCGTGAAGCCGCAGCTCAGGACCCTGGGCCCCAAGTACGGCAAGCTTTTGGGCGCCATCCGCAACAAGATGGCCGAGCCCGGAGCGGGGGACGAGATCGTAAACGCCATTAAGGCCGAGGGCAAGTACACGTTCGACGCCAACGGGCAGACCGTGGAGCTCACCGAGGACGACGTGCTGGTGACCGCCGTGAAGAAGGAGGGCCTGGTGTCTGAGACCGACGGGCAGGTGACGGTGGTCCTCGATACCAACCTGACGCCGGAGCTTATCGAACTGGGCTTCGTGCGCGAGCTCACCAGCAAGCTCCAGACCATGCGCAAGGAGGCGGGCTTCGAGGTGGCGGACCATATCCGCATCGGCTATGCCGGCAGCGACCGGGTGAAGGCCGTGTTCGAGAAGTACGCTGCCTACATCGCCGCCGACACCCTGGCCGACGCCGTCACGGGGGACCTCTCCGGCTACGAGAAGGATTGGGACATCAACGGCGAGCCCGTGCGGCTGTCGGTAGAACGGGTGTAAGGACGGTAGCTTCTTCTTTGCGACTTTTTCTTTTCGGTGAAAAGGAAAAAGTCGCCCAAAAAGAAAAGCTTAAGAAGATAAAATCGACGCAGCAGAACAGCTATACTGTTTCTCAAGTTTCTCTTTTTCGGCACCTTTTTCTCTTTGTCAAAAGAGAAAAAGGTGCAAATAATAAAAGGTAAAAGGTTCTCCCATGAAAGGTCTTGGCACCATCGTCAACGCCGCCGCCATCCTGCTGGGCGGCGGCGCGGGCCTATTGTTTCACAAGGGCATCAGCGAAAAACTGCAGGAACGGGTCATGGAGGCCCTGGCCTTCGGGGTCATCCTCATCGGCCTCTCGGGCGCGTTGAAAGGCGAAAAGACCCTGGTCATGATCCTCTCCCTGGCCGTCGGCGCGGCTATTGGCGCCCTGCTCAACATCGACGACGGCTTCCATCGCCTGGCGGACAAGCTCAGCGGCAAGCTGGTGGGCCCCGATCGGCAGGCGGGCTTTGCCGCCGGGTTCGTCAGCGCGTCGCTCCTCTTTTGCACCGGCGCCATGGCGGTGACCGGCGCCCTGCAGGACGGGTTCGCAGCGGATCACGCCACATTGTTCGCCAAGGCGCTGATAGACGGCATCTCCGCCATGCTCCTGGCCTCCGCCCTGGGCGGCGGGGTGCTCCTTTCCGCGGCGGCGGTGTTCCTCTATCAGGGCCTATTTACTCTCCTCGGCATGTTCAGCGCCTCCTTCTTCGCGGCGTCCGCGGTGGAGATGGGCGCCGTGGGCTCCCTCCTCTTGGTCCCCATCGGCCTCAACATGCTGAAGATCACCCATATCAAGGTCATGGACATGCTGCCGGCCATATTCCTGCCAATAGTATTCTGCCTGTTCCTTTAAAGATTCAGCCTTTTTTCAGGTTCGGAGCGTACAGTTAAGAAAAACATGAGGGGGATACTATCATGCGCGCATTGATCGTGGAGGACGACAAGGCTCTCGCTCGGACGTTGAGCGAGATGCTCAAGAGCGCCCGGTTCGAGAGCGACATCTGTTACGACGGGGAAAGTGGCCTCGACAACGGCCTCTCCGACGTCTACGACCTGATCGTCCTCGATATCATGCTGCCCAAGAAGGACGGTTTTTCCATCGCCCGGGAGCTGAGAAAGGAAAAGATCGACACACCCATCCTCATGCTCACCGCCCGGACCGAAACCGGCGACAAGGTGAAGGGCCTGGACAGCGGCGCGGACTACTATCTCACCAAGCCTTTCGAAATGTCGGAGCTGATGGCCTGCGTGCGGGCCCTGACCCGGCGGCAGGGGGAGGTGGTCATGGACGAGCTCTCCTTCGGTAATCTCAAGCTGAACCTGTCCACCTGCGATCTGAGCTATGAGGACAAGAAGGTGCGTCTGGGCAAGAAGGAGTTCTCCATCATGCGCATCTTCCTGTCCAGCGGCGAGGCCGTGGTCAGCAAGGAGACACTGATCAACAAGGTCTGGGGCTTTGAAAGCGACGCGGAGGACAACAACGTGGAGGTCTACATCTCCTTCCTGCGCAAGAAGCTGGCCTTTTTGAAGGCGCCGGTGCAGATCGCCACCCTGCGCAAGTTCGGCTACCGGCTGGAGGGGGCGGAGAAATGATCCAAAAGCTCAAAAGACGGTTCATCCTCACCAGCATGACCGTGGTCACCCTGGTGCTGCTGCTGGTGTGCGGCGTCCTGTTTGTGGGCGGCCGGAAGGTGATCTACTCCGACGCGGACCAGATGCTCAAGCGTTCGCTCATGTTCTCCCTGGGCGATAAACCAAGCGGCGAGGGCCGGGGTAACCGGTTCGAGCGGGCGGTGGTGTTGACCATCGATCCCGAGACCGGTGAGATCGAGAACCAGGGCAGCGCCACCTTGGGCGATCTTTCCGAGGAGGAACAGCAGGAGCTGGTCAAGGAAGCTGTCCAGGGCAAGAAGCTGAAGAATAAGGGCGTCCGCGCCTCTGTGGAGAAGCACAACGGCAAGACCTACGTGGCGGTGGTGGAAACGGCCATGGAGGACAGGCTCTCCACCGCGGCCGTGAAGGCCCTGGCCCTCTTCGCAGTGGGCGTATGGCTGGTCCTGTTCCTGTTGGTGTGGCTCCTGTCCGGCTGGGCCGTGCGGCCCATGGCCAAGGCCTGGGACATGCAGCGGCAGTTCGTGGCCGACGCCTCCCACGACCTTAAGACCCCTTTGACGGTCATTTTGAGCAACAGCGAGCTGTTGAAGCAGCAGAGCGAAGGCGACGAAGCGCCGGAACTGGACCGCATCGAAGCCGCCGGCCACCGGATGAAGGACCTGGTCCAGAAGATGCTGACTTTGGCCCGCATGGAGGACGACCCCAACCGGGGCGCCTGGGAAAACATGGACCTGTCCGACATGGTCATGGAGAGCGCTCTGGCCTTCGAGGCGGCGGCCTTCGAGAAGGGGCTCACCATCGACGAGAACGTGGAGAGCGGCCTTATGGTCAAGGGCAACCGGGCCCAGGTCCAGAGCGTCCTCGAATGTTTGCTGGACAATGCCTGCAAGTACGCCGCATCGGGTAGCGCGATCTCCGTGTCCCTGGAGAAGGCGGGGAAGAAGGCGAAGCTCACCGTCCACAATACAGGCTCCTACATCCCCCCCGAGGACCTTCCCCACGTCTTCGAGCGTTTCTATCGGGCGGATAAGAGCCGCACCGCCGGCGACAGCTCCGGCCTGGGCCTGGCCATCGTGGAGACCGTGGTGGAAGCCATGGGCGGCACCGTAGCTTGCGAGAGCAGCGAAGCGGGCGGCGGCACTGCCTTCACCGTCCTCCTCCCGCGGGAGAACGGCTGAGGCGCGGCTCGCAGCCCATACGAAAAAATATACATACCGTCCCTTTCAACAAAGTTTGGGTTGAAAGGGACTTTGTTTTATGGTATACTGTAACAAATGGGTATGAAGATTTCTGTCGCGTGCGACCACGGGGCCTACGCCCTGAAGGAAAAGGTCAAGGGCTGGCTCACCGAAGCCGGCTACGAGGTCCGGGATTTCGGCTGCTACGGCACCGAAAGCGTGGATTATCCCGATTTTGCCCTGCCTGCAGCGGAGGCGCTCTCTCAGGGCCAGGTGGACCGGGGCGTGTTCCTCTGCACCACGGGCATCGGCGTCAGCATCTGCGCCAACAAGGTCAAGGGCGTGCGCTGCGCCCTCTGCACCGACTCCATGACCGCCCGCCTGACCCGGGAGCACAACGACACCAACGCCCTCGCCATGGGCGCCGGGGTGGTGGGGGAGAACCTGGCCAAGGAGATCCTGTTCACCTGGCTCGACACGCCCTTCTCCGGCGCCAGCAGGCACCAGCGCCGCATTGACAAGATCAGCGCCTACGAATCGAACCATTGAAAGTTAAATAGGAGGTTCACTATGAGCAAAGTAACCGTGATCGACCATCCTCTCGTGCAGCACAAGCTGGCCCTTCTCCGCGACAAGGAGACCGGCACCAAGGCCTTCCGTGAGTTGGTGAGCGAGCTCGCCATGCTGATGGGCTACGAGGTCACCCGCGACCTGCCGCTGCAGGACGTGGAGGTGGAGACCCCCATCACCAGGGCGTCCTTCAAGATGCTGGCCAACGAAAAGCTGGCCGTGGTCCCCATCCTGCGGGCGGGCCTCGGCATGGCGGACGGTATGATGAACCTGATCCCCCACGCCAAGATGGGTCATATCGGCCTGTACCGGAACCCGGATACCCTGATGCCCACGGGTTACTACTGCAAGCTGCCCGACGACATCCATGAGCGGGACACCATCATCGTGGACCCCATGCTGGCCACGGGCAACTCCGCCATCGAGGCCATCCGGCTCA
>JBGVAK010000124.1:0-14952 GCA_045224495.1 Christensenellales bacterium | reverse complement strand
TGGCGGAGACGGTGGGATTCGAACCCACGGAACATCGCTGTTCAACTGATTTCGAGTCAGCCCCGTTATGACCACTTCGATACGTCTCCAAGCAGAGGGTAGTATACCGTATCAAGAACAAAAAATCAACGCTTTCTTTGAAAGAATTCTGTCAGCAGGGCGGCGCATTCCTCTTCGAGGATACCGCCCCAGGTCTCCACAGAATGGTAGAACCAATGATCCGTCAGGTCCATCCGGGAGCCGGTGCAGCCACAGCTGGGATCGAAAGCTCCGAATACCAGCCGGGGGAGCTTTGTGAGCACCATGGCCCCGGCGCACATGGCGCAGGGCTCCATGGTCACGTAAAGGGTGCAGCCTTCGAGGGAACCCAACGATCTTTGCGCCTGCTGTAATGCCACCAATTCCGCATGCTGGGTGGGGTCGTTGTTCTGCCGAGAAAGGTTGTGAGCTCGTGCGACGATAAGGCCGTCCTTCACCACCACGGCCCCGACGGGCACTTCTTCCACGGCTAAAGCTGCCTGTGCCTCCCGCAGCGCCTCGCGCATCCACTGTTCGTCATTCTTCACGGGCAAGCACCTCCTCCGTATCGAAGTCGGGGTATTTGACCCGCCACAGCACCAGACCGTGGGCCGGAGCCGTGGGACCGGCGTCCCGGCGGGAGAGGGAGGAGAGAGCCTTGGCCATGCTATCGACCGGGATGCGGCCGCTGCCCATACCCAACATGGTGCCCACCAGGATGCGGACCATATTGTATAGGAACCCGTTCCCTTGGATGCTGTAGACGAGGAACTTGCCCTGTTTTTCCCATTGGGAAAGGCTCACCGTGCGGATAGCGGTCTCCACCTCCCGGCCTGTGGACATGAAAGCGGAGAAGTCGTGGGTGCCCACTACCAAAGCGGCGGCCTCGTTCATGACGTCGAGGTCTAAGGGCATATAGGCGTGGAGGGCGTATTTGCGGGTAAACACGTCTGCGCGAGCGCCGGTCTGCACGAAGTAGCGATACTGCTTTTCCTTGGCGGAAAAGCGGGCGTGAAATTCAGGGGTCGTTTCCTCAGAATAGAGCACGCGGATGTCCGCCGGCAGATGGGTGTTCAACGCGATGGCGAACTTGTCCGCAGCCATGCGCACGTCCGTGTCGAAGTGGGCTACCTGGGCCCGGGCGTGGACGCCGGAGTCTGTGCGGCCGCTGCCCTGAAGGCTGGTGCCTTGGCCGGTGACCTCATAGATGGCCTTTTCGATCACTTCCTGGACGGCGATGCCGTTATTTTGGGTCTGCCAGCCCACGTAATCCGTGCCGTCGTATGCGATTATGGTTCGTATGCGCCGCATCAGAGGAGCCCCGGGAAGAAACCCTGCATGAGCAGGATGAACGCCAAAAAGCCTGCCGTCACCAGCGCGGCCACAAGGTCGTTTAGACCCAGCTTCAGCTGGTGGAGCTTAGTCCGCCCCTCGCCGCCGTGGTAGCAGCGGGATTCCATGGCCATGGCGAGCTCGTCCGCCCGCCGGAACGCGGAGACGAACAGAGGGATCAGGATGGGGATCATGGCCTTGGCTCGAGCGACGATGTTGCCTGATTCGAAATCCGCGCCCCGGGCCATCTGGGCCTTGCGGATCTTGTCCGCCTCCTCCATGAGCGTAGGGATAAAGCGGAGGGCGATGGTCATCATCATGGCGAGCTCGTGGGCGGGGAACTTGAATACCTTCAGAGGGGAGAGCATCCGCTCGAGCCCGTCCGTCAACGCGATGGGGGAGGTGGTCAGCGTCATGATGGAGGCGCCGGTCACCAGCAGGATGAGCCGCAGGGAGATGAAGACGGCCTGCAGCAGGCCCTCCTCTGTAACGGTGATGAACTTCCAGGTGAACAGCACCTTCTCTCCGGGAGTGATGAACAGGTTCAGCAGGAACATGAGCACCAGCAAAAAGCGGATGGGCTTGATGGCCTTGCCGAAGTAGCTGAAGGAGATCTGTCCAAGGTACAGGGACAGGAGCACGTAGAAGAGGGGCACCAGAAACAGCACCAGGGACTTCACCAGGAATACCATGACGATATAGACCAGCATCAGCAGGATCTTCGTCCGGGGGTCCAACCGGTGGATGCAGGAGTTGCCGGGAACGAATTGGCCCAGGGTGATATCCGTCATGCCTTCAGCCTCCTCAACAGAAACGATTCCAGGTCCTCCCGGGTGCAGATGTCAGCGGGAGCGTCGACGCCCTTGGCCCGCAGCAAAGCCGCCACACGGCAGGGGGCGGGAAGGGAGAGGCCCATGTTCGAGAGCTCGTCACTATGGGAAAAGACAGCTTTGGGCGTATCGAGATACTTGACTTCACCATGGTCCATGACCAGGATGCGGTCGGCATGCCTTGCCACGTCCTCCATGGAATGGGAAACCATGATGATGCTGCAGCCGGTGTCCGTGCGTAGTTTTTCCAGCATTTCGAGTATGCTTTGCCGTCCCTGGGGATCGAGACCCGCCATAGGCTCGTCCAGCACAAGGTATTTGGGCCGCATGGCCAGGATCCCAGCCAAGGCTGCTCGCCGCTTTTCGCCGCCGGAAAGTTCGAAGGGGGATTTCTCCGCGAAATGTTCCATGGATAAGCCAACCATGGTCATGGCCTCGCTGACCCTAAGGGCGATCTCCTCTTCCGGGAATTTCATGTTCTTAGGCCCGAAAGCCACGTCCTCCCGGACCGTGTCGGCAAAGAGCTGATACTCCGGGTACTGGAACACCATGCCCACCAGAGCGCGGATGCTGGGTCGCTGCTTCTTGTCTGACGTATCGAGACCGTCCACCAGGACACGGCCGTCGCTGGGCAGCAGCAGGCCGTTGAGGTGCTGGACCAGGGTGGTCTTGCCGCAGCCGGTGTGGCCGATGACGGACAGGAACTCGCCCTCGCGGATCTCCAAGCTCACGTCCTTCACCGCAGGTACGGACGTTGTCCCGTCGAAATAGGTATGGGAAAGATGGTCTACAACAATGGGCATAGGGCCTCCGCAAGCTGTGTGTCGGTCAGAACGGCGGGAGAGAGGGAGAAGCCGTTATCGGCCAGGTCCTCACGAATGCGCACGATCTCCGGCACGTCCAAGCCCAGGTCTCTGAGCTCCTTCCCGCGGGTAAAAACATTGGTTGGCGTATCGTCCATGACGATCTGGCCGCCGCTCATGACCACCAGCCGATCGGCCATGACCGCCTCCTCCATGTACTGGGTGATCATGACGACGGTCATGCCGTTTTTACGGTTCAGCTCGTAGACCGTCTGTAGTAGCTCCTCACGGCCCTTGGGGTCCAGCATGGCCGTGGCTTCGTCCAGCACCAGGATCTTCGGCTCCATGGCCAGCATGCCGGCGATGGCGATGCGCTGTTTTTGTCCGCCGGAGAGCCGATGGGCGGCGCTGCCGGCGTAGGCGGACATGCCTACCTTCTCCAAAGCCCGGTCCACCCGGTCCCGTATCTCAGGCGAGGGGACGCCCATGTTCTCGGGGCCGAAGGCCACGTCCTCCTCCACGATGGTGGTGACCAGCTGATTGTCAGGGTTTTGAAACACCATCCCCACCTGCTGCCGGATGGCCAACAGGTTCTCCTCTGCTTTCGTATCCAGCCCGTTCACCAGCACCTGACCCTCGGTGGGGAGCAGAAGACCATTGATATGCTTCGACAGGGTGCTCTTGCCGCTGCCGTTGTGACCCGCCACCACCAGGAAGATACCGTCGGGGATCGTCAAATCGATGCCCTTGAGGGCTTCCGGGGCTTCGTCGTCATATTTAAATCTGACGCCTTTACATTCGATCATGTCTTCGCCTCCAAAACTATTTTATTATACCAAGGGTTGTTACATAAAACAAGCCTGAAATACGGCGCCTTGGCTATGATATACTCATCGTAGATCGGAGGTGGGGATATGCTTACGCTGCTCAAGAACGTGAACACCGTGATCTCCTGCGACGGGGAGGACCGGGTATATCGGCATACGGACCTTTGGTTTCGGGACGGTATAATCGAAAAGATCGGCCCGCTGGAGGAGAAGGCGGACATGGTGTACGATTGCACGGGGATGCTCCTGTATCCCGGGTTCGTCAACACCCATCACCACCTGTATCAATACTTTACCCGAAGCCTCGTTCAGGTCCAGGGCATGGAACTGTTCGACTGGCTCAGGACCCTCTATGAGATATGGAAAAATCTGAACGGGGATACGGTGTACCTTTCCTCCCTGGCCGCCATGGGAGAGCTCATGCGCTATGGCTGCACTACCTGTTTCGATCATCACTACGTGTTCCCTCGTGGCGCCGGGGACCTGATCGCCCGGCAGATGGCAGCGGCAGACCGGTTGGGCATCCGCTTCGTAGCCTCCCGAGGCAGCATGGACCTGTCTAAAAAGGACGGGGGATTGCCGCCGGACAGCGTGGTCCAGACCATCGACGAGATCCTGGCGGACAGCCAACGACTCATCGAGACCTGGCATCACCCGGACCGGGATCATATGCACGATATCGTCCTGGCCCCGTGCTCACCCTTCTCCGTCAGCGAGGACCTCATGCGGGAGAGCGCCAGATTGGCCCGAGCCTACGGGGTGCGGCTCCACACCCACGTGGGGGAGACCCGGGACGAGGAAAACTACACCCTGTCCCGATTCAACATGCGGCCCGTGGCCTATATGGAGTCCCTGGGCTGGATGGGGCCGGACGTATGGTACGCCCACGGTATCCATATGAACGATGTGGAATTGGACCTGATGGCCGCTACGGGAACGGGTGTCGCCCACTGTCCCAACTCCAATATGAAGCTGCACAGCGGCGTCTGCCGGGTGCCGGACATGCTTCGCCGGGGCGTACAGGTGGGCCTTGCGGTGGACGGCTCCGCCAGCAACGACGGCAGCAACATGATGGACGAGGTGCGGACAGCTTTCCTCCTGCACCGCCTCACCTGGGGCGAGCAGGCGCCCACCGGCTATGCGCTCCTGAAGATGGCTACCGTGGGAAGCGCCTCTCTGCTGGGACGGTCGGATATCGGCAGCATCGCGGAAGGCAAGCGGGCGGACTGTTTCCTCATTCGGAAAGAGCAGCCGGACCTACTATGTGCGGAGCTGGACCCCAAGGACCTTTTTGGGAACGTAGGCTATCATAAGCCGGCCGATCTGGTGTTCGTGAACGGCAGTCTTACCGTGGAGGGCGGTCGACTTCTGGGCGTAGACGAGGAGCGGCTGTACCGTGAGGGAAGGATGGAGATCCGGCGCCTGCTGGACTGAGCACACAGCCTGTTGCGACCCATTCACAGGCCGTACACAACATGTTGAATGAGCCATGACGGAAAATTGAATGGCCCATGAAGCGATTATGAACGCTCCTTAAACATTCGGCATAGATACTCATGCCCATTCAAAACCTATACACTCGCAACTGAATAGATACGCGAATATCTGAATATCCAAAACCGCGGCGGCTCGCCTTTTGAGGCCGCCGTTTCCTTTTATCCACACCCTTTATTCATCGCATACCCAAAATGAGTACAGGATGTTGTATTCATTTCGGGCGGTTGACACAAAATATGGCCGTGTTATACTTCGTGCTGTAAGGAAGATTTGGGAGGGGCCTATGATTCGACAGATCAAAAAGCGGGACGGCCGCATCGAGACCTTCGATCAGGAAAAGATCAAGAACGCCATCTGGAAGGCGGCCAAAGCCGTGGGCGGCACCAACGAAGCCATCGCGGAGGATCTTGCAGATCAGGTAGTCCAGATGGTTTCCGACCGCTTCACCGACGCCATCCCCGAGGTGGAGGATATCCAGGATACCGTGGAGAAGGTCCTTATCGAGAACGGCCATGCCAAGACCGCCAAGGCCTACATCCTCTATCGGGAGAAGCGCCGCGCCACCCGGGAGATCAACGCCATGATCGGCGCCACCATCGATATGTTTGCCGACTACCTGGACGACAAGGACTGGGGCACCAAGGAAAACGCCAACATGCAGCGCAGCGTCAACGGCCTCAACAACTACGTCCGGGAGTCCTTCACCAAGAAATATTGGCTCTACAAAGTCTATCCCGAGGACGTGCGCAAGGCTCACGAATCCGGCGACGCCCACATCCACGACCTGGGCTTCTTCGGCCCCTACTGCGCGGGCTGGGACCTCAGGCAGCTTCTGATGGATGGCTTCGGCGGCGTGGAGGGCAAAGTGGAATCCAGCCCTGCCAAGCACCTTCGTTCCTTTCTGGGCCAGGTGGTCAACTCCACCTTCACCACCCAGGGCGAGACCGCCGGCGCCCAGGCTTGGTCCTCCTTCGACACCTACTGCGCCCCCTTCATCTACTACGATCATATGACCTTCGACCAGGTCAAGCAGTGCCTGCAGGAGTTCGTCTTCAACATCAACGTGCCCACCCGCGTGGGCTTCCAGTGCCCCTTTTCCAACCTGACCTTTGACATCAAGGTGCCCCGTACCCTAAAGGAGGAGCCGGTCATCATCGGCGGGGAATATAAGGACAAAACCTACGGCGACTTCCAGAAGGAGATGGACCTCTTCAACCAGGCTTTCTGCGCCGTCATGCTGGAGGGCGACTCCAAGGGCCGGGTGTTCACCTTCCCCATACCCACCATCAACATCACGCGGGATTTCGACTGGAACAGCCCCGTGGTCAACAGCTTCATGGAAATCACCTGCAAGTACGGCATCCCCTACTTCGCCAACTATGTGAACTCCGATCTGTCCCCAGAGGACGCGGTCAGCATGTGCTGCCGGCTCCGGCTCGACAAGCGGGAGCTTCGCAAGCGGGGCGGCGGCCTGTTCGGCAGCAACCCCATGACGGGCAGCATCGGCGTGCACACCGTCAACCTGCCCCGGATCGGGTATTTGGCCACGGATAAGGCGGACTTCTTCGCCCGGCTGCGGCATATCGCAGAGCTGGGCAAGGTCTCCTTGGAGATCAAGCGGAAGATCATCGAGCACCAGACGGACCGGGGTCTGTATCCCTATTCCGCTCACTACCTGCGCAATGTGAAGGCGAGGACGGGGGAGTATTGGTACAACCACTTCAACACCATCGGCCTCGTGGGCATGAATGAAGCGTGCTTGAACTTCCTGGGCAAGGATATCGGCAGCAGGGAAGGATTGAGCTTCGCATTGGAGGTCATGCACTTCCTCCGTGATCTCATGGTGGAATTCCAGCAGGAGACGGGCCACAGCTACAATTTGGAAGCCACGCCCGCCGAGGGCACCAGCTACCGGCTGGCGCGCCTCGACAAGGAGAAGTATCCCAACATCATCCAGAGCGGCCACGACGAGCCCCAGTACACCAACAGCACCCAGTTGCCTGTGACCTACACGGACGATATCTTCGAGTGCATGGACCTGCAGGACGAACTGCAGTCCCTGTACACCGGCGGCACGGTCCAGCACCTGTATCTCGGGGAGCGGATCAACGACGTGGAGACGGTGAAGGACCTGATCCGCACCATCTTCACCAAGTATAAGATGCCCTATATCTCCATCACGCCCACCTTCTCCATCTGCGAGGAGCATGGCTACATCTCCGGCGAACATTTCTCCTGCCCGGAATGCGGCAAGCCCACGGAGGTCTGGAGCCGGGTGGTGGGGTACCTTCGCCCCGTGCAGAACTTCAACGCCGGGAAGAAGGAGGAATACGTCCTGCGCAAGAAGTTCGTCCTGGACGAGCATGAATTGGTACATGAGCAGAAAGCCTGCTAAAACAATCTGAACACACAAAGAGCCGGGGGAGAGACCCGGCTCTTTTGCTGTGTTCAGGTTTATCCAAGGGTAAATGTGACGGCGTACTCGGGGTACTGGGTGTTCGTCAGCAGTGCCCCCATCCAGACGCCGTCCGCCGTTTTCGGCAGGGGCGTGCGGGTCTCAAGAGGCAGGTCGATCACGTTGTGATCTGGGTTGTCGAAGCCCTTCACATACCGCAGCACAGGGATCAGGGTCACCGTTTTGATCTCGGTGATGGTCTCCAAATCCAGCCCCCGGAGGCTCAAAATATGGTAGGTGAAGGTGCCGTCCTCGTTTTCGGTCATGCCATAGGCCCCGGGCGTCCAGTCGCCGGACTGTCCGTCTAAAAGCACGTCGAAGCTGATGGGGAACATGTTGGCGAGCCCGCTCCAAGCGGCTCGGGCATTTCCCTGTATGCTGTCGGGCAAGGTGATCCGCACGTTCAGATCATAGATGCCCAGGTTATCCGCTCGTGCACCGGGCAGAGCTTCCAGTGTCATGCCGTCCAGAGATACGGGGTAGTTGGTGTACATTTGCAGGGCGGTGTTCCAGTCCGCGGCTTCCTTATCGTGGTCCTGGGGGTCCACAAGCTCCATATAGGTGATGATGGTATCGCCCTTCCAGACGACCGTCGTTCCATCCGTTGCCGCTTCCCGGGTCTCCATGGCTTGATACCCGGTCACATTGAACCGCACCGTGCCTACCTCCACGTTCAGCAGCTCCGTGGCGGGCAGGTTGTCATCCTCCTCCACGAACACATTGAACCAGGCTTTTGCGGTCACTTCGCCGTTCTCATCCGCGTTCTTTTCCAATATCTCCTGCGCTTCGACCATCTCCGTATAGGCGACGATCTCGTTTTGCTCCAGGAAGGCCTGGTTCATCCGGTCGATTTCGGCAAGTTCCTCCGGCTGCAGGTCATCCCAGTGGAAGTTCTTCGCTTCAAGGGCCGCCCAGTGGGCTGTAAAAGTCTCCGTTTCGGACTGATCCAGGAAGCCGGACATCCTGGACCCGTCATCAAACTCCAGCAGGAGCTCCGACGTGGGACGCCAATACAGCGTCTTTTCGCCGGAAAGATATTCCTCGCCCGGACCGCCGGCAAAGAAATCGTACATGCGCTGCGGGTCCACCTTGACCAGGGTGGAGCTGCCGCCGGTCCAACTGTCCAGCAGAGGCAGGGCCGCCGTGCCGCCCAACCGCAGGGAAACGTAGGCCGTGCTGCCGTCGTACAGGGTGTCGCCGATGGTGATGCGCACGTCCTTGCCGAGCAGCTCTGCCACCTTGAGAGCCCCTTCGCTGTTCACGGCCTTAGAATCCGTGCGGTCGATCTCCATGACCTTCACCTCCGTATCCTCGGGCTGGGCCGCGGCGATCATGTTGTCCAGGACCTCGATGGCGGGCCGCTCCGAGGGGTCGGCGGTCAGGTAATCAGAGGGCCGGGTGATGATCCCCAGCCAACTCAGCACCTCCGCCCGGGTGGAGGGGATGGCGATGAGGACGGTGAAAAACAGCAGCAGCGTCCCCACCGCCGTCATGGCGACCCGTTGCCAGGGGAAGATACTTCGTTCCCTGGATTCCCCGGGCACCCAACCGATCCGAGTATCCAGCGCCGCTTTCACTTCCTGCCCGTTCAGCAGGGTCATATCTAACGCTTTATGATAGAATTTCGATTCCTTCATGTTCTTTACCTCCCTGAATCCGTGTCCACATCGTCCTCGGTCAGATACCGCCGGATGGCGTTCCGCCCCCGAAACAGTCGGCTCTTGACGGCCTCCGTGCCCATGCTCAGCTCCTTGGCGATCTCCGAAATGGAGAGCTCGTACCCGTAGTACAGCATGAACACCCGATAGGTCTCCCGGGGCAGCTTCTTCGCCTCCGCCAGGATGTCCCGGGCCAGGGCCCGGTCCAGCACGGCGTCCTCGAAGACCACGTCGTCCTTTAGACGTTCTTCCGGCACGTCGTCCAGCAGGCGCACGGAACGCTTCTCCCGCTCAGCGTACTGTTCCATGATCTCTCGCTTGAGCATCTTCAGCAGGAACGCCCTGGGAAACAGCACGTCCAGGTGCCCGTAGCGCTCCATGCGCCGGTAGAAGGCCAGGTACACGTTCTGCACCGCGTCCTCCGCGTCCGTGGGATCGCTGAGGTGCACGATGGCGTACTTGAGCAGGCCGCGGTATGTGGTTTCGTAGACTCGATCAAAGTAGTGTTGATCCATCTTTCTTTCTCTTTCTGTAAGCGCTTACACCATAATAGAGCCCAAAGAAAGGAATTGGGTTGCATGAAGGAAGAAAAAAGCGCAGCTCGCTTGTACGAGCTGCGCTGGGAGGTAGAAGGGGAGAGGGTTACGCTTTGCCGTTGCAGCCCAGCACGTTCACCAGCTTGTGGGTGACCATGGCCTTGATGGCCTCGCGGCCGGGCTTCAGATACTGGCGCGGATCGAAGTGATCGGGATGCTCCACAAAGTGCTTGCGGATGCAGGCGGTCAGGGCAAGGCGCAGATCGGAGTCGATGTTGATCTTGCACACGGCCATGCGGGCCGCTTCCCTGAGCTGCTCCTCGGGGATACCCACGGCATCGGGCATCTTGCCGCCGCACTCGTTGATGACCTTGACGAACTCCTGGGGCACGGAGGAGGAGCCATGGAGGACGATGGGGAAGCCGGGCAGCCGCTTTTCTACCTCGCGCAGGATGTCGAAGCGGAGGGGCGGGGGCACCAGCTTGCCGTCGGCATCGCGGGTGCACTGGGCGGCGGTGAACTTGTAGGCGCCATGGCTGGTGCCGATGGCGATGGCCAGGGAGTCGACACCGGTGCGCTTCACGAAGTCCTCCACCTCCTCGGGACGGGTGTAGGAGGAATCCTCGGCGGACACGTTGACCTCATCCTCGATGCCGGCCAGGGTGCCCAGCTCGCCCTCCACCACCACGCCGTGGTCGTGGGCGTATTCCACCACCTGGCGGGTCAGGGCCACGTTCTCCTCGTAGGGCTTGCTGGAGCCGTCGATCATGACGGAGGAGAAACCGCCGTCGATGCAGCTCTTGCAAAGCTCGAAGGTGTCGCCGTGATCGAGATGGACGCAGATGGGCAGATCGAAGCCGGCAGTCTGCTCCGCATCCTCGATAGCGGCCTCGATGAGCTTCATGAGGTAGACGTGCTTGGCGTAGGCCCGGGCGCCCTTGCTCACCTGCAGGATGAGGGGGGCGTGCTGGTCGATAGCGGCCTCGGTGATGCCCTGGATGATCTCCATGTTGTTCACGTTGAACGCGCCGATGGCGTAACCGCCGTCATAGGCCTTCTTGAACATCTCTTTGGTGGTGACAATTGCCATAAATCATTCTCCTTTACGTAGAATTTTATAATCCAATTCATTATACCAGCGGCAACGAAAAAAAGCAACTGTAACAAAACTGCAAAAACTCTGCAAATACTATTTCTCAGGTTTGCTTTATGTACCTAAAATCTGGTATACTGCAGACAATATAGAAGCAGGAGGCATAGCATCATGCCAGAGAAAAAGAAGATATCCCTGATCGTACCGGTCTACTATGAGGAGGAGGTCCTGCCTCTGGCGTACCCGCGTATGAAGGCGGCCCTTGACAAGACCGGCTATGAACACGAGATCATCTTCGTCAACGACGGCAGCCGGGACGGCACCATGAAGATCCTGCGCAAGATCGCGGCGGCGGACAAACAGGTGAAGGTCCTGTCCTTCTCCCGCAATTTCGGTCACCAGTTGGCCGTCACCGCCGGCATGGACGAGGCCACCGGCGACGCTTTGATCATCATCGACGCGGATCTGCAGGACCCGCCGGAGCTGATCCCCGACATGGTGAAGCTCTGGGAACAGGGAGCGGACATCGTCTACGGCCAACGCAAGAAGCGGGAGGGGGAGAGCTTTTTCAAGAAGTTCACTGCCGCCTGCTACTATCGGCTGCTCACATCGTTGAGCGCCTATCCGATCCCCCTCGACACCGGCGACTTCCGCCTTATCGGCCGGAACGTAGCGGACGTTTTTTTACGGATGCGGGAGCACGATCGGTTCCTCAGGGGCATGTCCGCCTGGATGGGCTTTGAATCGGTGCCTATGGAGTACGTCCGGCAGGAGCGGGCGGCGGGGAAGACCAAGTACACCCTGAAGAAGATGATCAAGCTGGCATTGGACGGCATCACCGGCTTCTCCACCAAGCCTCTGACCATACCTCTTGCTCTCGGCGGCGCGGTGACGGGGCTGTCCCTCCTCGGTTTCCTGGCCGTTCTCATTTGCGCCTGCACCGTGGGCGCGGCGCCCTGGCTGTGGGGGTTGTGCGGCGTGGTGCTGCTGCAGGGGATCATCCTTATGTGCCTGGGCATCCAGGGGGCCTACATGGGCCGGATATTCGAGGAATCCAAGGGCCGGCCGCTCTACATCGTGGCGGAGAAGCTCAATACGGAAAATGCATCGTTAGAACAAAAATAATTATATCTTTTCTGTTGAAAACAGCGACAACGTAGTATATAATGTTTGCGAAATAATAAAAGGAGGCTTTTATGGCTACTATTCGAGTTGCAATCAACGGTTTCGGCCGCATCGGCCGTCTTGCGTTCCGTCAGATGTTCGGCGCCAAGGGGTATAAGATCGTCGCGATCAACGATCTGACCAGCCCCGCCATGCTGGCCCATCTGCTCAAGTACGACACCGCCCAGAAGGGCTATTGCGGCGTCATCGGCGAGAACAAGCATACCGTCACCTCCAAGGAGCCCGTCTTCGAGGAGGACGGCAAGACCGTCAAGGTCCCCGGCTCCATCACCGTGGACGGCAAGGAGATCACCATCTATGCCGAGCCCAAGGCCCAGAACCTGCCCTGGGGCAAGCTGAAGGTGGACGTGGTGCTGGAGTGCACCGGCTTCTACACCAGCAAGGCTAAGGCCCAGGCCCATATCGACGCCGGCGCCAAGAAGGTCGTCATCTCCGCTCCCGCGGGCAACGACCTGCCCACCATCGTCTACAACGTCAACAATGGGATCCTGACCAAGGAGGACAAGATCATCTCCGCCGCCAGCTGCACCACCAACTGCCTGGCGCCCATGACCAAGGCCCTCAACGACAACTTCCCCATCCAGGCCGGCATCATGACCACGGTCCATGCTTACACCGGCGACCAGATGATCCTGGACGGCCCCCATCGCAAGGGCGATCTGCAGCGTGCCCGTGCCGGCGCCGCCAACATCGTGCCTAACAGCACCGGCGCTGCCAAGGCCATCGGCCTGGTCATCCCCGAGCTCAACGGCAAGCTCATCGGCTCCGCGCAGCGCGTGCCGGTAGCCACCGGCTCCACCACCATCCTGGTAGCCGTGGTCAAGGGCAAGGACATCACCAAGGAAGCGGTCAACGCTGCCATGAAGGCCCAGTCCAGCGAGTCCTTCGGTTACACCACCGAGAAGCTGGTCTCCTCCGACATCATCGGCATGACCTACGGTTCCCTGTTCGACGCTAACCAGACCATGGTCCAGAAGATCGACGAGGACACCTATCAGGTCCAGGTCGTCTCCTGGTACGACAACGAGAACAGCTACACCAGCCAGATGGTCCGCACCATCAAGTACTTCGCGGAGCTGTAATCCTATCCATGAACCATGCAGCCACCGACCTTGTGCCGGTGGCTGTTTTATTATTCCAACAAAAAAAAGAGGACCGGCATGAACGGTCCTCTTTTTGTCGCATGCTTTACTTCTTCTTGGGCGGCGCTTCCTGCGGCACGTCGTCGAACATGTCGTCCTTGACCTCCACTTCGTCCTTATAGTCGGAGAAGTCGAAGGCGCCTCGAGGCATGGAGGGGCGGACGGGATTCTGCTTGGCCGTCCTGGAGTTCTTCTTCTGTGCTTCCTTGTCCGTCATGCGGTTGATGAAGAAGAACAGAGTAAAGACGATGATCAAAGAGAGGCCCAGGCCGATGAAGTTCATGATGCGGGCGGTTTGGTAGGACATGAAGCCCATGAAAGAATACCGTTCGTCCAGGGTGTATGTGGTGCCCACGTACTTATAGGGCAGGGTGGAGGTATCGGCTGGGGCGCAGAGGCTCCCGGTGGTGGTCTCCGTGGGGATCAGGATCTCCCGCATCTCGTCTACGTTGTGCTTCTCCCCGGCGGGGTGGATGACGTCGTCCGCGCCCAGGTAGTCCTCGGTGAACTCATAGAAATGCTCCTGTACATAGGCCACCTTTTCCGCGAAGTTGAAGAAAGCCATAAGCAGCACGATGACGATCATAATGGCGTACAGGATCCGCAGCCACTTTTTGTAGGTGGGGATCTTGTTCTTCTTGATATTCTCCGTGCTCATGAGCTTGCCTTTGCCGGTGATCACGGGGATGGCCAGGACCACAGCGATGGCCACCATCAGCAGACAGAAAAACATGGATGTTCCTCCTTTATGGAATGATTAGATCTTTTTAAGCTTCGCGCCCTGACGGGAATCCTCGATGGCATAGCCGAGGCCCTTGAGCTGCTCCCGGATCTCGTCGGCCCGGGCGTAATCCTTGGCCTTGCGAGCGGCCTGCCGCTCATCTAAGAGGTCCAGGACTTCCCTGGGGAATTCCTCGGCCTTCTCCCGGGGCATGAGGCCCAGCACGTCCATAAGCTCCGTATAGAGGGCGGTGGTGTCGTCAATGGCTTTCTTCGTCCGCGAGACGCTGACGAAGGTGTTGGCGGCGCGAGCCAGATCGAACAGCACGCCCAGGGCGTCCGCTGTGTTGAGGTCGTCGTCCATGGCTTCATTGAAGCGGGTGCGATAGCCTGCCAAAGTGTCCAGGAATGCTTGCTCGTCATCGGAGGGCTCCTGAGCTATGGGGGCCTCCTTCAGCCGATCCAGGGCTGTTCTGAGCCGCTGCAGGGCTACGGCGGCCTGCTGGATCAGTTCTCTGGAGAAGTTGATGGGGTTGCGATACTGGACGCTGAGCATGAACAGCCGTACCACGTCCAGATCGTACTCTTTGGCGATGTCCCGGACGGTGAAGAAGTTGCCCAGGGACTTACTCATCTTCTGGTTATCCACGTTGATGAAACCGTTGTGCATCCAGTAGTGGGCGAAGGGCTTGCCCGTGGCGGCCTCGGACTGGGCGATCTCGTTCTCGTGATGGGGGAAGATGAGATCCTGTCCGCCGCCGTGGATATCGAAGCTCTGGCCCAGGATGGCCATGCTCATGGCGGAGCACTCGATGTGCCAGCCGGGACGGCCCATGCCCCAGGGGGAGGGCCAGGC
>JBGVAK010000123.1:0-5276 GCA_045224495.1 Christensenellales bacterium | reverse complement strand
CGCGTGTCTCGGCAACGGGGTCATCATCTCCCACATGGCCAACGAGATCCGGCAGCGGGAGACCCTGTTCGCGGACTACATCTTCCGCTACCATCCCATCTATAAGAACGTGCCCCACTGGTACGAGCGCAGCAAGAGCTGGTCCATCGAGGGCGGCGACACCCTGGTGCTCAACGAGCGGACCATGGCCATCGGCATGAGCGAGCGCACCAGCCCCCAGGCCATCGAGGACATGGCCGAGAAGGTGCTGGCGGCGGATATGGGCGTGGAGCAGATCCTGGTGATCGACCTTCCAAAGTTCCGCACGTTCATGCACCTTGACACGGTCATGACCATGGTGGACGTGGACAAGTTCGTGGTGCACCCCAACATCCAGCGGTCCATGCGCTCCTTCCTGCTGACCCGCGGCGACGGGAAGCGGAAGCTTAACATCCAGGAGACCGACCGGCCCATCGATGAGGCGCTCCGAGAGGTCATGGGCCTCGACAAGATCACGCTGATCCGCTGCGGCGGCGCCAGCACCATCGACGCGGCCCGAGAGCAGTGGAACGACGGCGCCAACACCCTGGCCGTGGCCCCCGGGGAGGTCATCACCTACATCCGCAACCACGTGACCAACAGCATCCTGCGGGACAACGGCATCACCGTCCACGAGATCCCCTCCTCCGAGCTCTCCCGTGGCCGCGGCGGCCCCCGGTGCATGAGCATGCCCTTGGTGAGAGAAAGTATCTAATTTCTTCTTTGCCGCTTTTTCTCTTTGGAAAAAGAGGAAAAAGCGGCGGAAAAAGAGAAATCTACTGGGATAAATCAGGATAGGCACGTAAGCCCTGTTTCTCAAATAAAAGTTCTTTGCGATGCACCCTTTCTTCCAAGAAAGGGTGCGAGCTTTTTTTTCTTACCTCTATTTTCCCGGTATCAGATTCAGCAGGTCGTCCCTATCGGCTACGTTGGTGTAGGCGTCGGGCACGTCGCCCACGATGACGTTTTCCGAGATGGGCGCCAGGGCCATGACGGTGACGGTGTACGAACGGCCCGGTAGGACCAATCGGACGGTGCCCGTGAGCTGCAGCGTGATGCGGTGCAGGGTCTGGTTGATGCCGGCGGAGCGGAACTCACTGTGGAACGACGATTGGACCATGCCCACGGGCGTGAACCGGAAGCTGAGCCGGGGCCCGAGGCCGGAGAGGAGCGGGATGCCGCTGAGGGTGCCCAGGGCCACGGACACCCCCTGCTCCCCCAGGTCCTGGATCCGCCGCTGGGCCGCCGCCGCCGCGTCCGCCGCCAGCAGGTTCAGCTTCCCCGCGTCCGCCGTCAACAGGGAGATATGCCCCTCCTGGGACGCCTGGGCGCTCAGCAGCTCCCCGGCAGCGTCGGTGCTCAGCACCTCCAATATGGCCTCGTTCATGGCCCTTGCCGACGCACTTTCCACCCGGGCCGAGGCCAGCCCTTCCAGCACGGGCCGAATGCTGGCGTTCACGTACCAGAGCATGCCCCCCGCCGCCAGCAGCACCAGAACGAGGCAGATCAAGGCTTTCCGCTTACGTTTTCCCATACAAAAACCCTCCCGCAGAAGTCTATGCGGGAGGGCACGAAAAGTGTCATATTGTCAGCTCATCAGGTTGATCTGCTCCACGATGAACATGTTGCACCGGCGGGTCAGGCGGATATCCTCCTTGGTGAGCAGCAGCGATTCCGTCAGCTCCTCGTTCTCGGGGAGCACGTCCTCGGAAAGGATGCATTTGGCGGATACCGGCAGCAGCATCCTCGAGGAGATGCCGGAGATGAGGCCCGTGCTCTCCGTGGGCCGATCCAAAGAGCGCATGACGCAGAGGAAGGCGTGCTCCACGCCGTTGGATTGGTTCTCCAGGATATAGTTGGTGACGAAGTCGTGCTTCTGCCGCCGCCCGTAGTACAGGGCCCGGCACCGCTGGGGCTCCGCGAAGGAGGGAATGTCGTAGAAGAGGGTCACGGCGTCGTCGCCGCCCTCCCGGTCCGAGATGAGGAGGCTGCGCAAAATGCGGCTGGCCCGGCCGTCGTAAAGGTACAGATACCGCCGCTCCCCCAGGAGCCGAGGCTCTCCCTTGGCCTTCTTTTCCGGCAGCAGGGACACCATGAGCTGGAAGGGGCTCACCCGCAACGCCGCCGCGATCTCGTACAGGGTGTCCATGTCGAGGATGATGGCACCCTGCTCGTACTTGCCCACGGTGGCTTTGCTCTTGCTGATCTTCTCTGCCAGCTCCGAGAGGGTCATGCGGTTGGCCCGGCGGTAAATGCGGATGTTCTGCCCGATGCGTGCGCCCCATTCGCTCATGTAAATATCCCTTCCTCTCCCAAACGGCAAAGTTCGTTCTTTATGATCAGTATATCGCCAAAAAGTGATATTGTAAAGAGACAAATCGTCGTAGATTCTCTTTTTAATACGTTTATGACCGTTTGCATGGACAAGCCCTTCGGACCTATACTAAAGGTGCATATAAAGGATCCATATCGGGAGGTAGCCCATGAACGACAAGCTCTCTTTCGGCAAGGTATTCGTCCTCGGGTTCGCCCTGTTCGCCATGTTCTTCGGCGCGGGCAACCTGATCTTTCCCCCCGCTCTGGGCATCGTCACCGGCACCAACTGGATGATCAGCTTCCTGGTGTACATCCTGGCGGACGCGGGTCTGGCCATCCTGGCGCTGCTCGCCTTCTTCCGCTGTCAGGAGGGCTTCCAGAACAGCATCTCCATCCAGCTGGACAAGACCACCTCCTTCCTGCTGATCCTCTTCAACACCCTGTGCATCGGTCCCTTCATCGCCATCCCCCGGACCGCCGCCACCACCTTCGATATCGCCGTGAAGCCGCTGCTGGGCGCCAGCGTGCCGGGCTGGGCCTCCTGGGTGGCGGGGGGCATCTACTTCGCCATCGTACTGATCCTCTGCCTCCGCCCCGGCAAGGTGGTGGACATCATCGGCAAGGTCCTGTCCCCGGCCATGTTCGTGGCGCTGCTGGTGCTCATCGGCATCGGCATCGTTCGGCCTTTGGGCAAGGTGGCCCCCGGCTCCTCCACTATGGCGGCCGTGAAGCTGGGCCTTGAGTCCGGGTACCAGACCATGGATATGCTGGGCGCGCTGCTCTTTGCCGTGGTCACCCTGGCCTCCGTGAAGCAGACGGGCATCACCAGCCCCAAGAAACAGTTCCGGCTGGTGGCCCTGGCGGGGCTGGTGGCGGCCTTCGCTTTGTTCGTGGTCTACGGCGGGCTCACGTATCTGGGCGCTTCCATCTCCGGGGAGCGGGGTCTGGCCGCCAATGCCCTCAACGATCGGGCGGGGCTGCTGGTGCTCATCGTCCGGCGGCTGGTGGGCCCGGCGGGGGCGCTGCTCCTGGGCTTCATCGTGACGGCGGCCTGTCTCACCACGTCCATCGGCCTCGCCTCCTCCTGCTCCCAGAACATCGAAGAACTGACGAAAGGCAAGCTCCCCTACCGGCCCGTGATGGTCGTCATGGTCCTCTTCAGCTACGTCATGAGCAACCTGGGCACCACCGCCATTTTGAACATCGCCGGACCCATCCTGAACGTGATCTTCCCCGTGTTCATCATGCTGGTGATCCTCTCCTTCCTGCCCAAGCGCATCAATCAGGAGACCTACAGCGCCCCTTACGGCGCCCTGTGCGCCTTCATCGTCACGGTGCTGACGGAGATCGGCGGCTTCATCCCGGCTTTGAAGCTGTTCATGACCCGGCTGCCCCTGGCTTCCGTGGGTCTCGGCTGGCTGATTCCCTCCCTGATCGCCGCGGCCATCGGCGCCTTCGTGGGCGCTTTCGTGCCCCGCAAGCACCGGTCGCTGAACAAGGTGAAGAAATAATATACTGCCCCCGGAACGTTTCGGGGGCATTGTTGTGTGCCACAGACAGTGGTATACTGAATGTATAAAAAAGTGTGAAAGGAAGGCAACTAAGCATATGACCCAAAAGATGATGGATGCCATCGTGAAGCCCGTGGCGGGCGTCGGCTTGGAGCTTCGGCAGGTGCCCGTGCCCGTGCCCGGCCCCGGCGAGGTGCTCATCAAGATCCATAAGACCGCCATCTGCGGCACGGACGTGCATATCTACGACTGGACCCCCTGGTCCGCGGAGCATGTGAAGCCCCCCATGGTCATCGGCCACGAGTACGTGGGTGAGATCGCGGAGCTGGGCGCCGGCGTCACCGGCCTTGAAGTGGGCATGCGGGTCAGCGGCGAAGGCCACATCACCTGCGGCCACTGCCGCAACTGCCACACCGGCAACATCCAGTGGTGCAAGAACACCCACAGCGTGGGCGTGGATCGGGACGGCGCCTTCGCAGAGTATGTGTGCATCCCCGCCAGCAACGTGATCATCATCGACCCCCAGCTGGACGAGGACGTGGTCTCCTTCTTCGACGCCTTCGGCAACGCCACCCACACGGCCCTCATGTTCAACCTGGTGGGCGAGGACGTGCTCATCACCGGCGCAGGCCCCATCGGCGTCATCGCCGTGGGCATCTGCAAGTACGCGGGCGCCCGGCGGGTGGTCATCACGGACATGAACGAGTACCGGCTGGACCTGGCCCGGAAGATGGGCGCGGATGCCGCGGTAAACATCGGCAAGGCGAACTTGGAGGAGGTCATGCACGAGCAGGGGCTGGTGGAGGGCTTCGACGTGGGCCTTGAGATGTCGGGGAGCGGCGCAGCGTTGAAGCAGATGCTGTCCGTCATGCGCAACGGCGGCAAGATCTCCCTGCTGGGTCTCGGCAACGGTCCCATCAGCCTCGATATGAACCTGATCATCGGCAAGGGCTTGACGCTGCAGGGCATCTACGGCCGGAAGATGGACAACTGGCACCAGATGAGCTACATGGTCCTGGGCGGCCTGGACCTCACGCCGGTCATCACCCACCGGTTCCACTACACCGACTTTGAGAAGGGCTTCGCGGCCATGCACTCCGGCAACTCGGGCAAAGTAGTACTCGACTGGACTAAATAACATTTAGGAGGCTATACATGAAGAAGGCATACGAATTCTATCAGAACGAGCTTTCCGCCATCCGGGAAGCAGGCACTTACAAGGACGAGCGGATCATCGTCACCCCCCAGCGCTCCCGCATCGACACCACCCTGGCCAAGGGCGTGGTGAATATGTGCGCCAACAATTACCTGGGCCTCTCCGACAACCCGGAGCTCATCGCCGCGGCCAAGGCCTCCTACGACGAGTGGGGCTTCGGCCTCTCCTCCGTCCGCTTCATCTGCGGCACCCAGGACATCCACAAGCAGCTGGAA
>JBGVAK010000122.1:0-2374 GCA_045224495.1 Christensenellales bacterium | reverse complement strand
GTACGGAGCCATGCGGGTCACGGGCGCGGCGGACCCCACCCGGCCCGTCAGCGAGACCATCCCCGGCAAGCTCCCCCAGCGGAAGCTGGTGACCACGGCGGCAGCAGGCTATGCCTCCTACGGCAACCAGATCGGCCTTGCCACGGGGATCGTGGACGAGATCTACCACCCGGGCTACGCGGCCAAGCGCATGGAGATCGGCGCGGTCATCGCCGCAGCGCCGGCAGAGAACGTGCGCCGGGAGCGGCCTGAGCCCGGGGACATGGTCATCCTGCTGGGCGGCGCCACGGGGCGGGACGGCATCGGCGGCGCCACGGGCTCCAGCAAGGCCCACGACGCCCACTCCGTGGAGACCTGCGGGGCGGAGGTCCAGAAGGGGAACGCCCCCGAGGAGCGCAAGCTCCAGCGGCTGTTCCGCAACCCCACGGCCTGCCGCATGATCAAGCGGTGCAACGACTTCGGCGCGGGCGGCGTGTCCGTAGCCATCGGGGAGCTGGCCGACGGGCTCTTCATCGACCTCAACGCCGTGCCCAAGAAATATGAAGGTTTGGACGGGACGGAGCTGGCCATCAGCGAATCCCAGGAGCGCATGGCGGTGGTGGTGGCTGCCAGCGACGTGCCCAAATTCCTCGCCCTGGCCCAGGCGGAAAACCTGCAGGCCTGCCCCGTGGCCCGGGTCACGGCGGAACCGCGGCTGGTCATGGTGTGGAACGGGAAAAAGATCGTGGACGTCAGCCGCCAATTCCTGAACTCCAACGGCGCGCCCAAGCATATCACCATCGAAGCGCCCCGGCCCGCCCTGCGGAAAACGGCGCTGAGCGGCGGCTTTACGGAGAACCTCACCCGGATCGCCTCCGACCTAAACACCTGCTCCCGCCGGGGCCTCTCCGAGCGGTTCGATTCCACCATCGGCGCGGGCACGGTGCTCATGCCCTTCGGCGGCAAGCATCAGATGACCCCCGTCCAGGCCATGGTCCAGAAGATCTCCCTGGAGGAGAAGCACACGGACGACTGTTCCCTCATGGCCTGGGGCTACGACCCCGTCCTCACCAGCGAAAGCCCCTACCACGGGGCCTACAGCGCGGTGGTGGAGTCCGTATCGAAGCTCATCGCTACAGGCGCCAGCTTCGAGGACGTATATCTCACCTTCCAGGAGTACTTCGCCAAGCCCGGCCACGACCCCAAGCGCTGGGGCATGCCCTTCGCGGCCCTGCTGGGCGCCTTTAGGGCCCAGATGGACCTGGGCATCGGCGCCATCGGCGGCAAGGACTCCATGAGCGGCACCTTTGAAACCCTGGACGTGCCCCCCACGTTGGTCTCCTTCGCCGTCACCACGGAGAAGGCCCGGCACATCGTGTCCAACGAGTTCAAGGGGGCAGGCCACCGGGTGGCTCTGCTGGAGCCCGCCTACGACGAAAACGGCCTGCCCGAAAAAGCGTCCCTGCTGGCCCTTTTCGACCGGGTCAGCGGCCTGCTCCATGCCGGCAAGGCCCTGGCGGCCTACACCCCGGAGCGGGGCGGCGTGGCGGCGGCCGTCATGAAAATGGCCTTTGGCAACGGCCTCGGCGTCCGGTTCGACCCCAAGGTGCCCCTCGCTACCCTCTTTGCGGACAGGCCCGGCCGGTTCCTGCTGGAGATGGCGGACGACAGCCTGCCCGCCATCGGCGTCACCACGGCGGATTTTGCCTTTACCTACGGCGAGGAGCGGGTGGACGGCGCGGCCCTGCAATCGTCCTACGAGGATCGGCTGGAGGGCGTCTATCCCTGCAACATCCCCACCCCCGAGGGGCCGCTGAAGACCTTTAGCTGCACGGCAGCCAGCCATCCCAGGGCCCGCGTCCAGGTAGCCAAGCCCCGGGTGCTGATCCCCGTCTTCCCCGGCACCAACTGCGAATACGACAGCGCTAAGGCCGTCCGGGACGCGGGCGCTGAGCCGGTGGTCCTGGTGCTCAACAATCTCAGCGCCGCGGGCATCGTGGAATCCACGGACCGCTTCAGCAAAGCTCTGCAGAACGCCCAGATGGTCTTCCTCCCCGGCGGCTTCTCCGGCGGCGACGAGCCCGACGGCAGCGGCAAGTTCATCACCGCCTTCCTCCGCAACGAGCGCATCAAGGAAGGGGTCACGGACCTGCTCGAAAACCGGGACGGCCTCATATGCGGCATCTGCAACGGCTTCCAGGCCCTCATCAAGCTGGGCCTGGTGCCCTATGGCCGGATCGTGGACACGGGCGAGGACGATCCCACCCTGACCTTCAACCTGATCCACCGGCACCAGTCCCGGATCGTCCGGACCCGGATCGCCTCCAACAAGTCCCCCTGGCTCAGCCTCATGGACGTGGGCGACGTGGTGAACGTGCCCATCTCCCACGGAGAG
>JBGVAK010000121.1:0-3002 GCA_045224495.1 Christensenellales bacterium | reverse complement strand
CAAAAGCATCATATAAAGGAGAAAAAGTTTTATGAAGAAAGCAGACATCGGCCTCATCGGCCTCGCCGTCATGGGCGAGAACCTGGTCATGAACATGGAGTCCAAGGGCTTCACCGTGGCCGTCTTCAACCGCACCACCTCCAAGGTGGACGCCTTTGTCAACGGCCGTGCCGCCGGCAAGAACATCATCGGCTGCCACAGCCTGGAAGAGCTGGTGGCGAACCTCGCTAAGCCCCGGAAGGTCTTCATGATGGTCAAGGCCGGCAGCGCCGTGGACAGCATGATCGACCAGCTCCTGCCCCTCCTGGAGGACGGCGACATCCTGATCGACGGCGGCAACAGCCACTTCCCCGACACCATCCGGCGGACGGAGTACGTGGAATCCAAGGGCAAGCTCTACATCGGCACCGGCGTGTCCGGCGGCGAAGAGGGCGCCCTGAAGGGACCCTCCATGATGCCCGGCGGCTCCCCCGCAGCCTGGCCCTATGTGAAGCCCATCTTCCAGGCCATCTGCGCCAAGGTGGAGGACGGCTCTCCCTGCTGCGACTGGGTGGGCGAGAACGGCGCCGGCCACTTCGTGAAGATGGTCCACAACGGCATCGAGTACGGCGATATGCAGCTCATCTGCGAAGCGTACCAGCTCATGCGGGACCTGCTGGGCCTCAGCTACGAGGAGATGCACGACATCTTCACCAAGTGGAACGAGACCGAGCTCGACTCCTACCTCATCGAGATCACCCGGGACATCCTGGGCTACAAGGATGAGGACGGCTCCCCCCTGGTGGAGCACATCCGGGACACCGCGGGCCAGAAGGGTACCGGCAAGTGGACCGGCATCGCGGCCCTGGACGAGGGCGTGCCCCTGACCCTCATCGGCGAGGCGGTCTTCGCGCGCTGCCTGTCCGCCATGAAGGAGGAGCGGGTGGAAGCGTCCAAGGTCTTCGGCCGGACCATCCCCGCCTTCACCGGCGACAAGGAAGCCTTCATCGAGGCCATCCGTCAGGCCCTCTTCGCCTCCAAGATCATCTCCTACGCCCAGGGCTATACCCTTATGCGCACCGCGGCGGAGCACTACGGCTGGAACCTCAATTACGGCGGCATCGCCCTCATGTGGCGGGGCGGCTGCATCATCCGCAGCGTATTCCTGGGCAAGATCAAGGAAGCCTACGACAAGAACCCCGCCCTCAGCAACCTGCTCCTGGACCCGTACTTCAAGGGGACCATCGAGAAGCTGGTGCCCGCCTGGCGTACCGTGGCCGCCGCCGCCCTTTCCTATGGCGTGCCCGCTCCGGCCATGACCTCCGCCCTGAGCTACTTCGACGGCTACACCACTGAGCGGCTGCCGGCGAATCTGCTGCAGGCGCAGCGGGACTACTTCGGCGCCCACACCTACGAGCGGCTGGACGCGCCCCGGGGCCAGTTCTTCCACACCAACTGGACCGGCCACGGCGGCAACACCGCAGCCACCACTTACAATGCGTAAGGCGGACTATATGAACGATATCTATCGTATCGCCAATACCGACGCGGGTCTCTCCCAGGACGAGATCCGCGTCGCCCTGCTTCAAAGCCTGGAGGGCCGGGACCTGCGCAAGGTCCTGATCCTGCCTCCGGACTTCACCCGCTTCCACTCCAATGCGGGGTTCATCACCAACGTGTACTACCACGCCCTGGTGGATCGGGGCGTCCAGGTGGATATCCTGCCGGCCCTGGGCACCCATGTGCCCGTGACGCGTGACCAGTGGGTCAGGATGTTCGGGGATATCCCCTACGACACCATGCTGGTTCACAACTGGCGCACCGACGTGGTGAAGCTGGGGGAGGTGCCGGCGGACTACGTTTCCGAGATCACCGAGGGCCTCTGGACCGACCCGGTCAGCGTGGAGGTGAACCGCCGGGTCATGGACGAAAGCTACGATCTCATCGTCTCCCCGGGCCAGGTGGTGCCCCACGAGGTGGTGGGCATGGCCAACCACGCCAAGAACCTGTTCGTGGGCGTGGGCGGCAGCGACATGATCAACAAGTCCCACATGGTGGGCGCGGTCTACGGCATGGAGCGCATGATGGGCAAGGAGAACACCCCCGTGCGCAAGCTCTTCGACTACGGCTTGGAGCACTACTTGAAGGATCGCCCCCTGCTCTTTGCCCTCACCGTCACCACGGCCCCCGGCGGCGTCATCCACACCCACGGCCTGTTCCTGGGTGAAGGCCGCGCCTGCTTCACCGAGGCCGTGAAGCTGGCCCAGCAGAAGAACATCGACTTCGTGCCCCAGGGTCTTAAGAAGTGCGTGGTGTATCTGGATCCCTCGGAGTTCAAGAGCACGTGGCTGGGCAACAAGGCGGTCTATCGCACCCGCATGGCCATGGCCGACGGCGGGGAACTGATCGTACTGGCCCCTGGTGTGGAGCGCTTCGGCGAGGACGATCAGGTGGACAAGCTCATCCGCAAGTACGGCTATCGGGGACGTCTGCACACCCTGGAGGAGTTCAAAAAGCCCGAGAACCAGGACCTTCGCGACAACATGGGCGCGGCGGCCCACCTGATCCACGGTTCCAGCGACGGCCGGTTCACCATCACCTACGCCGTGAAGGACATCACCCAGGCCGAGATCGAGGGCGTGGGCTTTGGGGCCGCGGACTACGACGAGACGGCGAAAAAATACGACCCCGCCAAGCTTCAGTACGGCTACAACACCGTGGACGGGGAGGAGGTCTACTTCATCCCCAACCCCGCTTTGGGCCTTTGGATCGACCGGGAACGCTTTGAAAAGGAGGATTGACCTATGAAGCCCTTTTTAGACAAGGATTTTCTGCTGGAGACCCCCACGGCCCAGCATCTGTTCCACGACATCGCGGAGAACATGCCCATCATCGACTACCACTGCCACCTGATCCCCCGGGAGATCTATGAGGATCGGCAGTTCGAGAACATCACCCAGGTCTGGCTGGGGGGCGACCACTACAAGTGGCGGCTCATGCGCTCCTTCGGCGTGGACGAGAAG
>JBGVAK010000120.1:0-10390 GCA_045224495.1 Christensenellales bacterium | reverse complement strand
CTCTCCTTCCTGGAGTTCAACTACATGATCATGCAGAGCTACGACTTCTACTACCTGTTCCAGCACTACGGCTGCAACATGCAGTTCGGCGGCGACGACCAGTGGAGCAACATGCTGGGCGGCACCGAGCTCATCCGCCGGAAGCTGGGCAAGGACGCCCACGCCATGACCATCACGCTCCTCACCGACTCCCAGGGCCACAAGATGGGCAAGACCGCCGGCAACGCCGTGTGGCTGGACCCCAACAAGACCAGCCCCTTCGACTTCTACCAGTACTGGCGGAACGTGGACGACGCGGACGTGATGAAGTGCATCCGGATGCTGACCTTCCTGCCCCTCGACACCATCCGGGAGATGGACGCCTGGCCCGATTCCCGGATCAACGAGAAGAAGGAGGTGCTGGCCTTCGAGCTCACCAGTTTGGTCCACGGGAAGGACGAGGCCGAAAAGGCCCAGTCCGCCGCCCGGGCCCTGTTCTCCGGCGAGGGGGACGAGTCCACCATGCCCACCACCTGCCTCTGCTGCGAGCAGGTGCCGGAAGGGGGCGTGAACATCGTGGATCTGCTGGTCTGCTGCGGCCTTGCTAAGTCCAAGGGCGAAGCGCGCCGGCTCATCGAGCAGGGCGGCGTCAGCGTAGACGGGGCGAAGATCACCGACACCTACGCCACCATCTCCCGGGAGCAGCTTTGCGCCGGGGCCAAGATCAAGAAAGGCAAGAAGGTGTTCCACAAGGCCCTGCTGCAGATGTAACCCTATTTATTCTTGCCGCTTTTTCTCTTTCGACAAAGAGAAAAAGCGGCGCAAAAAGAGAAACTTAAGAAGGGATATGGCTATACGTACGACAGCTATATCCCTTCTTAAGTTCTTTTTGGGCACCTTTTTCTTTCAAGAAAAAGGTGCGAAGTTTAATCAAAACCTTTTAACAAATCGTTCCATCCGGTCCATGGCCTCCTCGATGTTTTTGAGGCTGGCCGCGTAGGAGCAGCGGACGAAGCCCTCGCCCCGGCTGCCGAAGGCGTTGCCGGGTACCACGGCCACCCGCTCCTCCCGAAGGAGCGATTCGGCGAACTGCTCCGAGGTCAGGCCCGTGCAGGTGATGTCGGGGAAGATATAGAAGGCGCCCCGAGGCTCGAAGCAATGGAGGCCCATGCGGTTGAGCCGGTCGTAGATGTACCGCCGCCGCTGGTCGTAGGCCCGGCGCATTTTCTCCACGTCGTCGAATTCGCCCCGCAGCATGCCGTTCAGCGCCTCGGTGGCCGCCGCCTGGCTCATGGTAGAGGCGCACATGATCACGTACTGGTGCACCTTCAGCATCTGGGAGACGAACCGCTTGTCCGCGGCTACGAACCCCAGCCGCCAGCCGGTCATGGCGAAAGCCTTGGAGAAGCCGGAAATGAGGATGGTCCTTTCCTTCATGCCCGGGATCTGGGCCAGGGATACATGATCCCCGGCGTAGGTCAGCTCCCCGTAGATCTCGTCGGAGATCACGGGGATGTTCGTTTTTTCGAGGACCGCCGCCAACTCTTCCAGCTGGGGCCGGGTCATGATCCCGCCGGTGGGGTTGTTGGGGTAGGGCAGCACCAGGGCCTTGGTCCGGGGCGTAATGGCGTCTTGCAGCACGTCCCCCCTAAGGGCGAAGCCGTCCTCGGCGTAGGTGGGCAGCAGCACGCTTTTGCCGCCGGCCAGCAGGGCGCCGGGGCTGTAGGAGATATAGCTGGGGTCCGGGATCAGCACCTCGTCGCCGGGATCGATGAGTACCCGCATGGCGAGGTCGATGGCCTCTGACGCGCCTACGGTGATGAAGATCTCCGTTTTCGGGTCGTAGGAAAGCCCGAGCCGGGCGTACAGGTAATCCGCCACCGCCTGCCGCAGCGCCGGCGTGCCCGCGTTGGGGGTGTAGGCGGTCTCCCCGGCCCGAAGGGACGCCATAGCTGCGTCCCGGATATGCCAGGGCGTCACGAAGTCCGGCTCGCCGATGCCCAAGGAAACTGTCCCCTCCATGGCGTTGGCCAGGTCGAAGAACCGCCGGATAGGCGAGGGCTGGATAGATTTCGCCTTCTGGGAGATGAGCGCGTCGATGTTCATAAGCTCACCACCATGCGCTTGTCGCCCGGCTGCTTCTCGAAGATGACGCCGTCGGTCTTGTACCGCTTCAGGATGAAGTGGGTGGCGCAGCTCTGGACGTTGTCGAGGATGCTGAGCCGCTCCGACACGAACCGGGACACAGCCCGGATGTTCTTGCCCTCCACGATGAGCATCAAATCATAGGCTCCGGACATGAGGTAGCAGGCCTTCACCTCGTCGAAGCGGTACAGCTGCTCCGCGATGGCGTCGAAGCCCCTATTCCGCTCCGGCTGCACCTTCACCTCGATGAGGGCACTGATGGTCTCCTCCGCCATCTGCTCCCGGTCGATGAGGACCGTGTACCCGCGGATGACCCCGGATGCTTCTAGGCCCTCGATCCGGGCCTTGGCCTCCGTGGCCGAGATGCCCAGCAGCACGCCCACCTGTTCGGGGGTCTTTCGGGCGTCCTCCTCCAACAGCTCCAGCAACGCGGTATCCAGCTTATCCATAGGCGTTCCCCTTCCTCGTTTCAATATATTGTATACGATTATAATGAAATCGGTGCGTTTGTCAAGAAAAATGGGCGGATCGTGATGATCCGCCCTTCGTTCCTTACCGCAAATAGTAGCAGTCGTACCAGTGCACGTAGGTGACGCCGTCGATCATGATGCGCTGGTTCTCGGGCAAAAGCTCGGACCAGCGCTTGCCGTAGCGCGCCAGCTCCCAGTCGTCCCGATTGTAGCGCTGCCAGAGCAGTGTCCGGCCGTCCTTGTTGACGAACTGCAGGGAGGCCACGCCCTCCGCGTACTGGCTCAGGTCCATGACGGCGATGCAGTCGGTGGTCTTACCGTCCAAAGTCAGGTCGCAGCGGCCGACGACGTCCAGCACGCCCGGCTGCTGCACCTTGTACGAATCGCCCTCCCTGACGATGAGTCCTCGAGCCGTGGGGTGGATAGAATTCCCGCGGTTGTCCTCGCCGAAGCCCCAGTTGGCCATGAACTCGTCCCCGTCCAGGAAGGTGGTCAGGGTGCGGACCCCGTCCTCCTCCCGTTCAGCGGACAAAAAGCGGGTGTAGCCGTCCTGCAGCTGGCCCACGAAAGTCCAAACCTCCTCCTTGGCACCGGAGTTGTCCACGGGCTCGATCATCAGGTCTCCCGCCTGGAGCTCCGGCCGAGGCTCCACCACCCGGGCGGTGAACTGTACCCCCTCTAGGCCATGGACCCGAGCGCGGCCCGTGACAGCCATACCGTATCCTACGTCCAGCTTCCGGCTGGGCAGGTCGTACATGCCCCACACCAGGGTCTCGCCCAGCCGCGGCACGATGCCCCAGCCCAGCATCTCCTCCCACACCACGGGGAAGGGGGCTTCCTCCTTCCAACGGATGGAATAGGGCGGCAAATATAGCGGCAATTTCTTCATCTTCTTCTCTCCTTTCGATGACGGATAGGGATATGCGGCGCGGAACCGGTCCCGGGCGGCGCTGAGCCGACTTTTCACCGTGCCCTCCGGGATGCTGAGCTGCGAAGCGATCTCCTTTTGGGACAGCTGTTCCAGATAGAACAGCCGCAGCATCCGGGCGTCCCGGTCGCTGAGCCGGTCCAGGGTCTCCTCCACAGCGATGTCGAGTCCCTCGTCCACTGCCACCTCCGGCAGTTCCTCCACGGGCGTCTCCCGCCGACGGGCCTGCCGGCGATACCAGTCCCGCCATTTGTTCCGGGCAATACTCAAAAGCCAGGGGCGAAAGGCGTCCCTGTCCTTCAACCGGGGGAAAGCCTGGTAGGCCGCGAGATACGTCTCCTGCAGCACGTCCTCGGCGTCCGGGCCGGGCATGTGGAATTTGACCCACCGCTCCACGGGGAGCCGGTTCGCCAGCAGCAGTCGCTCGAACTCGTCCATAGGCCGCACCTCCTTTCCGTTTGGTTTCACCCTAAGAGACGATATGGGAAAACGAAAGGTTCATTTTACAAAAAAATGGGGACGGGCAATCCCGTCCCCCTACCGTCGTTTCCCTTATTTTTGGCCGCTGAAGGTATCCTTCACGGTCTTCTTGGCGTCCTCGTAGAGCTCGCTGCCCTTCTCCTTGGCCTCGGCCATGACGCCGGGGGCCTTCTCCTTGAAAGCGGCATAGGTCTCCTGGGCGGCTTTCTTGGTCTCGATCAGGTAGTCCTTATAGTCCACCTTCCCGTCCCCGTTCACGTCCTGGACGCCGTCGGGGTTGTTCTCCTTCACCTTCTCGCCCACCTTCATGGCGGCTACGGTCCCGGCCACGGTGGCACCGAAACCCAGCAGATTCTTCAGACCCATAGCTTCATCCTCCTTATGTTTTATCCAGTATATCAGCTTTTCTCCCTCGGTTCAAGAGAAATACCTGCGCCAGGGCAGGGCGTCCTTATACTCGAATCGGCTGTCCATGAAAGCCGTGCACCGGCCGATCAAAAACCCGTTCACCAGGGCGCAGACGATGGTGCCCAGCTTCACGCCCTCGAACCGCCAGAAGCCGAAGAAGGCGAAGGACAGGAGCACCGACACGGCGCAGCTCACGCAGTCATAGACCGTCTTTACCCGGTGGGTGGGCTTCTTCAGCTTCTCCGCCAGCTCCTTCACCAGCAGCTCATAGGCCTCCGGGGCGATGTAGGTCTTGAAGAAGCAGGCGATGCTGGCCGCCCCCAGCAAAACCCCCAGCACGTACCACAGGCACCGCAGGGCGAAGCTCTCCGCCGGGAAGTGCTGGACCAACAGCATCCACCCGTCCAGAAGGAACCCGTAGAGCACGGCGGTGACGAAGGAGAAGAGGAAGTAGGGCCTAAGCTTCTTCACTGCCACGGCCGTCAAGAGGAGCAGCACCGCCTGAAGGGTGTACTCCGCCATGCCGAAAGTGAAGAAGGGCACCGCGGCGCTCACCTTCAGATACAACAGGTAGGCCGGGGCCACCACCATGGACACGCCGAAGTCGGCCCGGGTCATGAGGGCCACGCTGAAGCTCAGGCCCACCATGCCCAAGACGTAGGCCAGCTCCGTGTACAGTGTCCTTTTTTCCATAGGCCCCTCTCCTTAGGTTTTTGCCAGTATACCACGGCCTCCGGCCCGGCGCAAGTTGCCCATTGTCAATGAACGCTAAAGGGGGTAGAATGAGAAAAACCAAAGAGGAGCGTATTCATATGGGCAACACCTTCTTCTTTACCTGGGAACCTGCGCTGATGGTCTGGCTCCAAAGCCATTTGGGCAGCTTCGGTGTCACCTTGGCCAGCTTTTTTTCCATGTTTGGGGAGGAGATGGCTACCATCCTGGTCTTGGGCTTCTGCTACTGGAGTTGGAAAAAGGAGCTGGGCAAGTTCATCGGCCGCAACGCCTGCGTGATCATGGTGGTCAACCCCATGATCAAGAACGTGTTCCTGCGCCTTCGGCCCTACATGGTCTGCCCCGAGGTCAAGTGCCTCAAGCCCGTGGACCCCAGCGGGGACATCATGGACGTGGCCGCCCAGGGCTACTCCTTCCCCAGCGGCCACTCCTCCGGATCCGTGGTCAACTATACTTCTATGGCCCTGTTCCTGAAAAAGAAATGGGCGGTGGCCGTGGGCGTCCTCATCCCCCTGCTGGTGGGCGTGAGCCGGTTTTGCGTGGGTGTCCACTTCCCCACGGACGTGTTCTTCGGCTGGGCGCTGGGCCTTTGCGTCATCCTGTTGGTGCCCTTCTTTCAGAAGAAGTTCCAGAAGCGGTGGGTATTCTATCTCGTCCTGTTCCTGCTGATGCTGCCCGGCTGGTTCTACTGCAAGACCAACGACTATTACACCAGTTTCGGCATGGTCATAGGTTTTTTCGCCGGGGACCTCTTCGAGGAAAGGTTCGTGAAGTTCAAGAACACCACCTGCTGGTGGAAGATGATTTTGCGGGTTTTGGGCGGCGGCGCCGTGTACTTCGGCCTCAACACCCTGTTGAAGCTCCCCTTCTCCTCCGCCTTCCTCAGCTCCGGCACCACCCTCGCCTATCTGGTCCGCGTCCTCCGCTACGCCCTCATCCTCTTTGTGGACGTGGGCGTGTACCCCCTGGTGTTCGACCGGTTCGGGAAGAAGCAGGCATAAGAGCTACAACAAAAAAAGCGCCTCCGCGGAGGCGCTTTTTGTTGGGATCAATTCACCTTGTTGGGATCGTAGGCGGGTTGCTCGCCGAAATGGACCTTGCCGTCGTCCCACCAGCCGTCGCCGTAGGAGCGCAACGAGATGATATCGTAGCGGAACTGCTGCCGCAGCAGATCGTAGCGGGGCACGAAGTTCCCGTTCTCGTCCTTGCGCCAGCCGTCACCGGTGGGGTTCCCCCGGGTCAGGTTCACCACGCAGTTGGGTACCAGCTCGCGGAATTTCTCGAACTGTTCCTCGGGGATGCCGTCGTTCCGTCCGATCCAGAGCCGTTCCAGCTTGGTAAGGCCGTAGAGGGGCGTGATGTCCGTGATGGCGTTGTAGCACACGTCCAGGTGCTTGAGCTCCGTGCAGGCCGCCAGCGGGGAGAGATCGTGGAGGTTGCAGGAGTAGCACTCGAAGAACTCCAGCTTGGGGCAATGCTCGATGCCCTTGATGTTGGACATGGGGTTGAACATGATGCACACCTCCAGATCCGGCATATAGGGCACGAAGCCGTCCATGTGATGGATATCGTTGTGACCGAGGTCCAGGTACTTCATCTCCCGGCAGTATTTCAGATTCTTCGCGCTGTTGTCGGTCAGGGCCCGGGACCCGCCGGCGGAGAAGCGGACCATCCAGGTATCCGTGCGGACGGTATAGCTGCCCACGGTCACCCGCCAGACCAGCTTGGGCTGAGGGAACTCGTCCCGGAGGGCGGCCATGGTCTCGTTGTCGATATTGCACTCCTCCATATCCACCCGCTTCACGTTCTTCAGGTAAGGCAACAGCTCCTTGAGCTGCTCCACCTTCCGCCGCAGGTTCTTCTTGTTGAAGGATACCACCTCGTCCGCCAGGGAGAGGGACACGCCGAAGGCCTTGGTGGTGTAGTTGACCACCAGGCCCTCCCGCAGCTGCTGCAGCTGGTCCGCCTCGTCCAAGGTCCATTTGCTGCTGCCGTGACGGGGGTCCAGGTTGACCCGCTTCACCTTCGGGAGCACGGTCAGGACCGCCTTGATGGCGCCGAGCTCCGAGGCGGGCAGGTCGGAGAAGTCCACCTCCTCATCTTCGCTGCCGATGGCGTGGCCTTGGAAGGAGATGGCGTAGCTCACGGGGATGCTGCCCGCTCCCTCCAGCAGGTAAGCTGCTTGCTCAGGGGTCACGGCGCCGCTGACCGCGATGCCCTCCAGATCCCGAAGGTACCCGATCTCCCGGGCCAGGGCGTCCCAGTCCGAGATGCTGGCAGCGTTCAGCTCCAACACCTTGGTGTCCGCAGCCACCCGGCCGCCCTGGACCGTCACATCATACAGGATCGTCAGCTCCGGCTTGGCCTCCCGAAGGGCCGCCGCCGCCTCGTTGTCGAGGCCGCTGCTGCGCAGGTCCACCGTCTCTATATGGGGCAGCTCCTCCAGGGCCGCCGACACCTGCTCCACGGAATTGACTTCGGCAGGCACGGTCAGCTCTGTAGCGTCGCTGTCCACCCGCACGGCGCCCAGGGGCACGGACCAGAGGACGGGATAGGCCACGGTCTCGCTGAAGGCCCGCAGCAGGGCTCCGTTTTCACAGAGCCGGCCGTCCAAACGGGTGAGCCCGGAGAGTTCCCGAATGAGCTCCAGATCCCCTTCGGTCACGGCCGTCAACGTGAGCTCCGTCACGTCCCGGTCCACGGGCCCCGAGGAAAGCTGCAGCCGGGGGTCCGGCGTGGCCGTGGGCGGTGCAGTGGGCACTTCCGTGGGCGGAGCGGTGGGCGCGTCGGTGATTGCCGGGACGGCCTGGGCAGCATGAGCAGCCCCCCGGTCCTCGTCCACCAAAAACAGCAGCAGCAATCCCAGCAGCGCCAGGGACAGGCCCACCAGCAGGCTCAGCAGAATGATCCGTTTCTTATTCATAAGCATCCTTTCCGCATGCGATACTTTTCTGCTTATCAGTATAACAAACCGGGCCGGGGCGCGTGGTAAACATTTCGTAAAAAAGCCGTGACACGACGAAGATATCACAGCTTTTTCCAGACGCCTTTTTTCGTGACAACCTGCGAAAGCTATGGTATCATATGAAATTGTAGAATTCTTTGAGAAGGGAGGGGAGAGCATGCTTCGTCGCCGCGTCCGCTGTATGGCGCTGCTTCTTTTGGCTGCGCTCGGTTTTGCCTATAGCTGCCGGCCCGCGGCCACCGTCAGCGTCGCCCCGACCTCCTCCCCCGCGCCTGCGGTCACCGCCACCGCCGCGCCCACGGGTACCCCCGCGCCTGCGCCTAAGGATACCCCGGCGCCCACCACTGTGGCCCTGACCGTGCCGCCCGCCATCGACGCGCCCACCCAAACGCCCACTGCACCGCCCACGCCTACACCCACGCCTACGGCCACGGCCACCCCGACGCCCACGCCCGCGGGCCTATGCGGGGGCCAGTACCCCGACAAGTTCACCGATGAGCCGGTGCTGACCGACACCGCCTACCAGAGCAAGGAATTCAGCATCTTCCTCTCCAAGGTCCACGATGAGGACACCTTCTCCTCCTTCGTCACCTATTTCGTGGCGGACATCTACGTCCAGGACGTCACGCTTCTGAAGACCGCCCCCGCCGGGCAGGACTTCACCTCCCCCCTGGCCGGGGCCGTGAAGCAGATCGCCCAGAGGAACGGAGCCCTCTTCGCCGCCTCCGGGGACTACTACGCCCACAGCATGCAGGCCCTCATCATCCGCAACGGCGTCTCCTACAACGACAAGCCCACCACCCGGTTCCAGTCCTGCGTGCTGTTCCGGGACGGGACCATGGCCTTCTACGCCCCCGAGGAGCTGGATGTCCCGGCCCTTCTTGCGGCCGGTGCCTGGCAGGGCTGGACCTTCGGGCCTTCGCTCCTGGACGAGGAGGGGCAGCCCCTCAGCAAGATGCCCTCCACCTATATCGGCGTCAACGATCGGAATCCCCGGTGCATGCTGGGGTACTACGAACCGGGCCACTACTGCCTGGTGGTGGTGGACGGTCGTCAGCCCAGCAAGCGGTACTCCAACGGGCTCACCCTTCTGGAGCTCTCCCAGCTGGCCCACGACCTGGGATGCGTCAAGGCCTACAACCTGGACGGAGGCCAGTCCGCCCAATTCTACTGGAACGGGGACATCTTCAATCACCCCACCGGCGGCGGACGCAGCATCTCCGACATACTCTATTTTTCAGCGCCTGACGCCCCCTGAAAAAAGGTTGCTATCCCGCGGAAAATCTGCTATCATATATAAAGAAAGATATGCGAGCTCGACGGGGGCCCTGTGTCCCTGCGGAAAGGAGAAGGGATGAAACGGTTCGGCGTGGTGCTCCTCGTTTTGCTGGTGGTAGCCTGCGGCGTCCTGCTGGGGCCTCGGCTCCTACGGAAGGTGGGGGCGGACCTGGGTTCCTTTTCCGGCAACACCGACTTCGGCGGCTCCGACTGGGGCTCCTCCAGCTGGGACAACAGCTCCTCCGGCTGGGGCAGCGACGACGGCGACAACGGGTTCTTCTTCTTCCCCATCGGCGTGTTCAACGACGGCAGCAGCCCCTCCGGCGGCAACGGCGGCTTTTTGATCTGGGCGGTGCTGATCATCCTGATCATCGTCTACCTGAGCCGGGCCAAGGCCCACGGCGCCGCAGTCCAGCACGCGGGTCCCGCGGCTGGCGCAGCCCGGACCCCGGACAGCCAGCTCACGCCCATGAGCGAGTACGCCAAGCTGGACCCCAACTTCTCCGCCTCCGATATGCGGGAGAAGCTTTCCAACGTCTACGTCCAGATGCAGAACGGCTGCACCGCCCGGAATATCGAATCCCTGCGGCCCTACTTCACCGACGCCCTCTACCAGCAGTTTGACCGGCAGATCAAGAGCCTCATCGCCAGCAAGCAGATCAACCACGTGGAGCGCATCGCCGTGCTGGACGTGAACCTCCGCGGCTTCTTCCAGGAGGGCGGCGACGATCACCTGGTGGCGGAGCTCAAGACCCGGATCACGGACTACACCGTGAGCGAAGACACGGGCGCCCTGATCTCCGGCAGCAGGACCGCTGAGAAGTACATGACCTACGAGTGGGACCTTTCAAGGCCCACGGGCACGACCACCGAGGCGGCGGGCGAGAGCACGGAGCGCCGTTGCCCCAACTGCGGTGCGCCCCTCTCCGTCAACGAGAGCGCCAAGTGCCCCTACTGCGACACCGTCATCACCTTCCGCGACCACGACTGGACCATCTACGCCGT
>JBGVAK010000119.1:0-3170 GCA_045224495.1 Christensenellales bacterium | reverse complement strand
AATTAACTTGGCTTCCATTTATCAGGATGCGGCTTCACTATTGGATGTTATGGAATATGGCGATGATTTTGCTTTGCGATACTATTTGCAAATGGCAGGATTTAAAGATGAAGATGCAGCGACAACGTTTGTCAATATCTTGGAAGGATCTCAGCATTTGCTTTCTTCGCAAGAACTGTATGACTATGCTCATGATAAACTCATAAATGGCGTGTTGAAGGCCCGTTATACAAGATCGCGGAACAAAATGCAACGTTAGCATTGTGAGAATAAGCTCAATAAACTAATATAAAAAGCCTGATTCAAAGTTTTTTTGAGCCGGGCTTATATTGTTAGAAGTGGACAAATAACATTTCAGACAAACAATAGGGTTAATGATACGTGGCTTGCGAGCTTGTCCTACCTTCATTTTTCATAATGTTGTTCTTATGAGGTAGCAGCACACCCTGATTATCAATTTCTCGTATGCCTGAAAAAGTCAGTGATTTAGGGATTTTTTGAGAGCCGGTAGCGAATCACTGGTTGCAGCATCGGCCCCCATATCCTCGGAAAGATCCGCGATGGGATCGCCGGTGCAGGCGATATAGGCGGTGGTGAAGGGCACGCCGTTGGGGTCCGCCGGGAATACGCCATGGTCGTGCATGGTGTAGTACCCCGCCAGGCCTGCCTGGTCCAGCTCCGCACAGGTGGCGCCCTGCATGCACTGGCGGATCATGGTGCCGATCATCTCATAGTGAGCCAGTTCCTCGGTCCCTATATCGGTCAGCGTGGCCTTGACCCGATCGTCAGGCATGGAGTAGCGCTGGGTCAGGTAGCGCAACGCAGCCCCTAATTCCGAATCCGGACCGCCGTATTGGGCCATGAGGAGCTTCGCCATGCGAAGGTCCGGCTTGGTGATGTTCACCGGGTATTCGAGTCGCTTTTCATAGATCCACATATCTTTCTCCTTTCCCGATCACACCGTTTCCCAGGGCCAGGGGGACCGGACCCAGCTGCCCGCGTCCAGGGAGCACTGGCCGAAGTTCATCAGCGGCCCATAGGTGCTGGAATACGTGTCCAACAGGGCCTGGAGTTTGTCGCTGTAGCTGTTGAAGTCCGCCCGGGCAGCCGCGTCGTCGGGATGGGTGTCCAAATAGAGGTTCAGCTCCACGCAGGTGAACCGAGCCTCGCCTATCTTCTTGAGCAAAGCCAAACGATCCTGATCCATGCTCACACCTCCTCCGGCATCACACGTTCAAAGACCAGCTCCGGGAACAGGGTGCCCTTCTGCAGGGCCTCCCCGGGGCAGTACCCCGCTCGATAGGACTGGTTGGGGAAATACACCGTGGCCAGGGCACATCCGCCGCCGGGGGCGAAGCCGCAGCCGCTGTCGCTGGATACCTCGCCCGCCATGACCACGTTGCACTCCGCTGTGGGGTCCACGCCGGGACCGTGGCCCGTAAAGCAGCAGGCGTCGCCGCTTTGGTAGTTTTGCTGCATCTCTTTACATACCTCCCTTTGAGAAAGATACCCTATACTATGCGGTCGGCGACGGGGGACGTGCAAAAAAGAGCCTGGTGACAGGCTCTGATGCGCAAAAGAAAAGCTATGGTTCAGAGATATAAAGGATATCCCGAATGGAGCGATTTTTGCCGGGATGGTTCACCCTGGTATCGTGCCAGGTGATCTGAGCGGAAATGCCGCCGTCCAGATTATAGGCGGCCGTGCATCCGAGATCGTGCATGAGTTCGGCTGTTTCGGGGATGGTCAGCCCTATGGAGTACCCGTTCTGCCGACCTTCCACCAGCACGAAGCAGTAGTGGCCCGGATAATAGTATCCCAACACAGCCCGTGGGTTGCGATCGTTGATGTCATCGGGCAGGTTGAACGTTTTCAAAGGTTTTCCATCCTCATCCAGCAAAGAGGGACCGAAATTCCAGGTTTGCCAGGGAGCGCCTGAAAGTATTTTGTCACGGTCGATTTCTTTGGCGGAGATCATCTCCATTTCCCCGCTCTGGTACAGCACGCAGATATCGTACCGAAATGGCTCAAGATCGTGGACTAACTCCCCGTTTATCACGACCAAGGCTGGTTTTTTGTTGTGGCAGTAGTCACCGGACATGGCTAGGATGGCATTGGCCTCGCTGGCAAGCATATTAATGGATTTTGGCGTGCCCATATCGAAGTTCTGCGCACATTGGACTCGGCGGAAGCTGTTGATATCCTGGATAAAAATGTCGGCGACGAAATAGACCAACGTTTTTCCAGTGCGCTGCGTATCGGAATACCGGGTCATAGTGATGGAAAGCTTGTTGCTCTTATACTCATACTCACGGTCTATAGTCTCGTCAAAGGAGAACAGATCCCCCATGGTCCAAGGTAGCAGCCCAAGAGGCGTGGGCTCTGAGGTCGGTGTAGGTGTGGGCGAGGGGGTGGGAGAGGGCGTGGGCGGGACTGTGGGCGAGGGGGTGATGACCTCCTCGATGATGAGTTTCTCCGTGGGCTGCGGCGGGACGGGGGTCTCGGTGGGAACAGGGGTCGGCTCAGCGGTGGGGGCGGGCGTCGCTCCGACGGCTTGGCCTTGGGGGAGGGTCTGACAGCCAAAGAGCAGCAGACACGACAGCAGCAGCGCGCAAAACGCTTTTCTCACGATGGCCCTGACCTCCTTTCCAAACGATATCGCTATTTTATCCGTTGCGCCGTCTTTCGTCAAGTTCTGACAGCCCCTTCGCACGCATAGGATGGGGCAGGAAGGAGACGTCTATGGAGCTGAGGACCACGTTTTCGGATTTGAAGTGCAAGGAGGTCATCAACGTCTGTGACGGCGGACGGCTGGGATGTGTGACAGATCTGGAGCTGGATCTGTGTACGGGGCAGATCCTGTCCATCATCGTGCCCGGGGAAAGGAGCATGCTGGGGCTCCTAAGATGCCGGGACGGGGTGGTGATCCCCTTCTGCCGCATCCAGAAGATCGGGGAGGACGTCATATTAGTGGACCTGCGCGAGTACCCGGTTTGAATTGTTAATAGCATGTTTACAGAATCAGCGTGGAAAACAATGCTATACTAAATTGATAAATATTTATGCCATGGGAGGACAAGCCTATGAAGTGTCGTTACTGCGGCAGCATGGAGAGCAAGGTCGTGGACAGCCGTCCCAACGAGGACAGCACGGCCATCCGCCGTCGGCGG
>JBGVAK010000118.1:0-12680 GCA_045224495.1 Christensenellales bacterium | reverse complement strand
ACCTCGGCGGGAGCTTCCGCTTCATTGGTTTCGATCGTCGTCTTTTCGAGTTCGCTCATTCCTTGTATAACCTCCCTAATCATGGGGTCTGGCGTCGATGCGCCTGTGACCAAGCCTATTATATCATCCAATTGAAATATTTCAAGAGGGATTTTGCCGATATTGTCTATCATTTTGGTGTCCGGGCAGTGGATTTTGCACAAATTCGCCAGTGCGACGGTGTTGGCACTGCCGCTGGAACCCAGGACCAGCATCTTCGTGCAGCGGCGAGACAGCCCCTCCGCCTCCTCCTGCCGGGTCCGCGTGGTGCGGCAGATGGTGTTATGGACCACCAAATGGGGGATGCGCCGCCGAAGGACAGCCACGATCTCCTCGAAGGTCTTTTCGGACAGGGTGGTCTGGGCCACCAGGCAGCCCGTCTCCCCCGTCTCCACCCGTTCTGCCTCCTGGGGCGTCTCCAAGATAGTGGCTTGCCCCCGGGCCCAACCGGCGGTGCCGATGACCTCGGGGTGGGTCCGCTTCCCGGCGATGAACACAGGGGTGCCCCTCTCGACCGCCGCCTGGACGATGGGGTGGATGCGGGCCACGAAGGGACAGGTGGCGTCCACGGTGCGGACGCCGCGGGCGGCGCATGCTTCGAATAAGGCGGGAGGTGCGCCGTGTGCCCGGATGATCAGTGTGTCCCCGGGCAGGAGACCGTCCAGGGACTCCACGGGCAGGATGCCCTCCTCCGAGAGGGATCGGACCACGGCCTCGTTATGGATGAGCTTGCCCCAGGTGTAGACCCGACCCAGGGCCTTGGCCTCAGACCGGGCCAGCTCCACCGCCCGGCGCACGCCGAAGCAGAACCCGGCGTTCTTGGCCACGATGACCCTCATACCTTCCGCCTCTCGTGGAGGGGGACCATGTCCTCCACCTCCGTCCGCAGGGTGGTCAGGGTGTCCACGATCCTATCCGTCAGCGCGTCCACAGGCTTCTGGCCCGGGCACTCCGCCTTGACCTCTTCGGGGACGATCCTGTCCCCCACCACCATGCGAAGGCGCAGCCGCTTCCAGCTCAGGGGATCCATATAGACCGGGATGATGGGCACGTTGGCCCTTAGAGCGATGAAGGCCGCTCCCTTCTCAAAGGCGTCCATCTCCGTATACAGGGGGGACCGGTGTCCCTCGGGGAAGATGCCGAAAGCGTAGCCCTCGTTCAAAAGGGCGATGGCCTTCTTCACCGGGCCCAGGCGAGACCCGCCGCCCTCCCCCGCCGGCACCATGTAGAGGCTCTTGAAAAAGGCGTTGGCGATGGGCTTTTTGAACAGACTTTCCAAGGCCATGAAGCGGATGGTCCGAGGGCTCACCGCCGCGATGGCCACCGCGTCCGCCAGAGAAAAGTGGTTGCAGAGGTACATGACCGGCCCCTCCGACCGAAGCCCCTTCCAATTGTGGATCACGGGCCGGAAGATGAGGAAGAAGAAGGGCATGATGACTATCTTCCCGAACCAATACAGCATCTATTTTGCCTCCAGCGCTGTGAGGACCGCGTCCACGGCCTCGTCGATGGTCATATGGGTGGTGTCGATGAGCACGGCGTCCTCCGCCTGTTTGAGGGGGGCGTAGTCCCGGTGGCTGTCCTGATAGTCCCGGGCCTCGATGTCCTTCAATATGAGCTCGTAATCCGGCTGCTCCCCCTTCTCCTGCAGCTGCCGGACCCGGCGCATGGCCCGCTCCTCCGCCGTGGCGGTGACGTAAAACTTGTAAGGGGTCTCCGGGATCACGAAGGTGCCGATCTCCCGGCCGTCCAGGACCGCATGGGTCTCGTGAGCGATGTCCCGCTGCATGCCCGCCAGCTTGTCCCGAACGCAGCGGAGCTTGCTGATAAGGGAGGCGCCTTTGCCGATCTCCTCCTCCCTAAGACGCCCCGTCACGTCCTGGCCGTTGACCAAAACGTGCTGGCCGTCCGACTCATAGACGACCCGGATGTCCGTGCGGTTCAGGAGCTCGTCCACCTTCTCGGCGTCCGTCAGGGACACGCCCTCCGAGAGGGCGCAGAGGGCCATGGCCCGATACATGGCGCCGGTGTCCAGATACGGCAGGCCCAAGCGCTGCGCGATGATCTTGGCGATGGTGCTCTTGCCCGCCCCTGCGGGCCCGTCCAGTGCGATTCCGTTGGTAAAGTTCATATGCTGCCTCCTGCCAATGCGCCTGTGGACCAGGCGATCTGTAAGTTGAAGCCGCCCGTGAAGGCGTCCACGTCCAATATCTCCCCGGCCAGATACAGACCGGAAACCAACTTCGATTCCAGGGTGGAGGGCTTGACCTCCTTCACGCTGACCCCGCCCCGGGTGATCACCGCCTCGGAGAAGGGCCGAGCTCCCTTGACGGTCAGGGGCATGCCCTTGAGGGCAACCGCCAGGGCCTGCCGCTGCTCCTTCGTAAAGGAGGAAGCGGGAGCCCAGGGCTGGATGCGGGCCTGGTCGAAGACCGCGTCCAGGAGCCGTGTGGGGAGCACGCCCGAGAAGGCCCCGCCCACAGCCTTTTTGGGGTTCTCCTGGATGAGCCGCTGCAGCCGCCCATGGAGCTCGTCCTCCGGGATAGCCGGTTTGAGGTCGATGGACAGGCTGGTCCCCTTCGGGTCCTCCGCGATATACGCGGAGGCTGTGAGCACCAGGGGCCCGGACACGCCGAAGTGGGTGAGAAGCATCTCTCCCTGCTCGCTGTATATGGTCTTGCCGCCCTTCTTCGCTGTGAGCCGCACGTTTTTCAGCGTGATGCCGGACAGGGCGAAGGGCCAGCTTTCCACGGTCTCCAAAGGCACCAGAGAGGGATACAGAGGCGTCACCGTATGGCCAAGAGCCTTGGCCATCTCGAATCCCGCCCCCGTGGAGCCGGTGGACGGGTAGCTGAGGCCCCCGGTGGTCAGGATGACCCGATCAAAGGGCTCTATGCCTCGGTCCGTGCGGACGCCGGCGACTGCGCCGTCCCGGGTCAGGATCTCCTTCACGTCTGCGTTCAGACGGATGATCACGCCTGCGGCCTTCAAGGCTCGATCCAAGGCCCGCTGGATATCGCTGGACTTGTCAGACACGGGGAATACCCGCTGGCCCCGCTCCACCTTCACCGGGCAGCCGTTTTTCTCCAGGAAAGCCATCATGTCCCGCTCGTTGAAGGCGGCGTAGGCGCTGTAGAGGAAGCGGGGGTTGCGGATCACATTGGCGAAAAAACCGTCCCGGCCGCAGTCGTTGGTCACGTTGCAGCGGCCCTTGCCGGTGATATAGAGCTTCTTGCCCAGCTTCTCGTTTTTTTCCAGCAGGGTGACCCTGTGGCCATTTTGGGCCGCCGCGATAGCCGCCATCTGCCCCGCCGCGCCGCCACCGACCACCGCTACGGAAAGGCTCATTTGCCGTCCCCTCCGTCGGTGAGATACACCTGATCCCGGTTCCACACGTTTTCCAGCTCCCGCAGGTGCTCCTGGACCTCCTTTTCGCTCTGCAGGCCCGCCGCCACGATGATGGCATTGATGACCGAGAGGGGCGCCGTCAGGGAGTCGGCGAAGGAGGCCATGTCGGATTTAGCGAGGAGGACCACGTCGGCCATGGCGCCGATGGGCGAATCCTGCTTGTCCGTCAGGGCGATGGTCTTGGCGCCTCGGGATTTGGCATAGGCCATGGCCTCGGCGGTACGGGTGCTGTAGCGGGGAAAGCTGATGCAGATAAAGGCGTCCCGATGGTCCATGCGGACCATGGTCTCCCTCAGATCCTGGATGTTGGCGGAGAAGGTGATCACGTTCCCGCAGATATAGTCGAGATAGTACGCGAGGAACATGGCCAGGGGCATGGCGGATCTGAGGCCCAGGACGTACACCTTCCGAGCCTGCAGGATGGTCTCCACGGCTTTGTCGAACTGCTCCTCGTCCGCCATCTCCATGGTGGTACGGATGGAGTTCATATCGGTGGTCAAGACGGTCTTGAAGACCTCGTTTTTCTTGAGGCCGGAGGCCAGCTGCGCCCGCTGCACGGAGGTGAGACGGCCCAGGACCATCTCCTGCATCCGATCCTGCAAAGCGGGATAGCCGTCCAGGCCCAAGGCGTAGGCGAAGCGGACCACCGTGGATTCGGACACGCCCACGGTGTCCCCCAGCCTGGCGGCGGTCATAAAGGCAGCCTGCTCGTAGCTGGAAATGATAAAGTTGGCGATGCGCTGCTGGCCCTTGGAAAGGCTGGGCAGCCGCTTTTGGATCTCGTTCAACAGGTTGTTCATCAGGCATCCCCTTTCAGTCGTTCCGTTATCTCCCCCGCCTCCGCCTCGCTGAGGGGGAAGGCGCAGTCGAAACCCAAGGCCGTCACCGTGGCGTACCCCTGGGCAAGCCAATACTCGTCCGTGTCACGGAAGCCCTCCTCGCTGGGCATGCGCTTGCTGCATTCGTACAGGAGGAGCGTACCGTCCGCGTCTCGCTGCTGCTCATAGGTGGTCCCGTAAAGGATCTTTCCCAGGCGGCCGTAGCGGATGCCCTTCACCTCGTCAAGAGGCAGGTCCGGCACGTTGATGCTGTAGTAGGCGCCGAAGGGCAACGGCTTTGCTTTCAGCAGGTCCAAGCCACGCCGAGCCAGCTTAGCTGCGGTCTCGAAGTGGACGAAGGGCCTATCGTGGCGGCCGTCCAGGGACATTGCCAGAGCGGGATAGCCGTGCATGGCCGCCTCCTGGGCTGCGCTGCAGGTGCCGGAATACATCACGTCGCTGCCGCAGTTGGGTCCCAGGTTGATGCCGGAAAGCACCGCGTCGATCCCCGTAAACAGGTGGCCGAAGCCTATCCGCGAACAGTCCACAGGGGTGCCGGATACGGCGTAGGCGGGCACGTCCGGCCATTCCTCGAAGGTCACGGGCGTGGCCGTCAGATCGGCGTGGATGGTCATGGCTGCGCCTGCGGCGCTGCGCTGGCGGTCCGGCGCGGACACGAACAGGCGGTGGTCCCCGTGAAGCTCCCGCAGGAGGGCTATGAGGCCCGGGGATCGGATGCCGTCGTCATTGGTCAATAACAGATTCATATACTTCTCCATTTTATATCGTATTTATGTTACTCCACATGCGCCAAAAATGCAAGTACGAAAGCATCATCTTGCAAAATCATTTTGGATTTTTCCGATTTTAGCCGGTTTTATGGGAGCAGCTGGGGCAATAGATGCAGGAGCCCATGCAGAATGACCCCCGTGGCCCAGGCGATGAAAAGTTGCCGCAGGATCAGCCGCCCCGTCTCCCGCCTCCCCAGCTCCCCCCGCACGGTCATGAGGGTGCCCAGGCACGGCGGCAGCAGCAGGGCCACGACGCCCAGGACCGCCGCCTGTTCCCCCGTGAGCCACAGCCCTTCCTCCATAAACAGGGCCGCCGTGGAGGCCATGGTCTCCTTGGCACCCACGCCGGACAGCAGGATCACCCCTGCCCGCCAGTCATGAAGTCCCAGTGGTTTCAGCAGAGGCAGCAGCAGCCGGCCCAAGGCGCTGAGCAGGGTCTCCTCCCCCGCCATAGCCGGATGAAAGGCCGTGTTCACATGGGAGGCCGTCCACAGCAGGAAGGCCGAGGGCAGCAGGATCAAGCCTGCTCGGCGGAGAAAGTGGTCCACGTGCTTCTCCGTCTCCCGGAGCACACTGGCTAAGCGGGGCAGGCGCAGGGGCGGCAGCTCCAGATAGAAGGCGCCGGAGCTGCCCTTCGGGTGTACCAGGGCGCTGTACGCCATGCCCACCAGGAGGCTGAGCCCATAGAACAGCAGCGCGCCTCGGGCCGGGCGGGATGGAAACAGGAGCCCGCCCAACAGGAGCAGAAAGGGCAGCCGGGCCGAGCAGGGCACGAAGGGCAGCAGCCGCACTGCGCCGCGGCGGACGTCCTTCTCCGGCAGGGAGCGGGTAGCCAATATGGCCGGCACCGAGCAGCCGAAACCCAGCAGCAGGGGCACAGCGCACCGCCCGTCCAGGCCCAGCTTCCGAAGCCAGCCATCCAGCAGGAAGGCCGCCCGGGGCAAATACCCCACGTCCTCCAGCAGCGTCAACAGCAAGGACAGGACCGTGATGATGGGCAAGAAGGACAGCACGTAACCGGCGCTGCCCAGGAGCCCTTCCGTGATGACGGGCAAATCCCAGGCCGTGCCGGAAAGCGCCGCCCGCAGCAGATCCACCAGCCCGTCCACACCCCGGCTCAACCAGGGACCCGCCCACTGGAAGGTGACGAGGAACACCAGCCCCAATATGAGGCCGAAGAGGGGCAGGCCCCATAGGGGATGGAGCAGCAACCGGTCCGCCCCGCGCCTCCGGACGCTGCCGGTCCGGGTCGTGACCGACTCCCCCATGTCCCGGGCCAGGCGGAACAGGTCCTCCTGGGTGCGAGGTATGTCCATATGGGACACCCTCCCCGCCTGAAGGAGGAAGTCCATATCCCCCAGCCCCTCCCCCGTTCGGGCGCTGACGGCGTACACGGGCACCCCCAGCCGCCGGGACAGCGCCTGTGCGTCGATGCGGACACCCTTCTTCCTTGCTTCGTCCGCCATGTTCAGGAGCACCACCGTTGACCGGCGAAGGGCCAATAGCTGCAGGGTCAGGGTCAGTCCCCGCACCAGGGCGGTGCTGTCCACCACGTTCCAAATGAGGTCCGGCGCTTCCTCCCGGATGGCCTGCCGCGCCGCCGCCTCGTCTGCGCCGCCGCCCGTGAAGCTGTAGAGCCCAGGCAGGTCCACCAGCTCCGCCGACCTCCCCCTGAGCCTGCCTCGGGCGCAGCTCACCGTCACCCCCGCCCGGTTTCCCGTGTGCTCCTGCCGCCCCGTGAGGCGGTTAAAGAGCGTGGTTTTGCCGCAGTTGGGCTGCCCCACCAAAAGTATCTTCATAGCAAAAAAGCCCTCCCCTTTGGGGAAAGGCTATGTGTCGGCGCTGCGCTCTATGTCATTCGACCTTTATGCAATAAATCTTCGGCGTAGTCTCCGTGCCGTCGGGGGCCCGGCCCGTGGTGCCCACCACCAGATAGTTGCCGAAGGCCGCGGGGGTGGAGTCGATGCGGGCGCCCAGGTCCAAGGAGGCGCAGAGGGCCATGCCGCCGGTGGCCGCGTCGTACAGGTTCACCTTGCCGGACCGGTCGCAGGCGATGAGATAGGCGTCGCCCCGGTCCGTATAGAACACCAGGGGCGAGGAGACGTAATCGGCGCTCCCCTCGGTCTCGATGGACCAGACGACCGTGCCGTCGGCCTTGTCGAAGGCCACCAGCCGCCCGCCGTAGGTATAGGAGCTGACGGCGCCGGATTCGTCCACCACGGGGATGCCTGCCCCGGAGAAGGCGCAGATCAAAAGGTTGCTGATGTTCCCACGGCCCACGTGAGGCGTGGCGCGGCAGCCGCTCTTATAGGAGCCGTTGCCCACGTAGGAGATGCGGTCCTTGGACCAGACAACCTGCCCCGTCAGGGCGTTGATCTTCTTCATGGTGGCGTAGCCCCAGCCCGTAGGCAGGTCCGCCGCCTGCACGTTGGTCTGGCTGGCGGTGTAGACAAAGAGGGTCCCTGCCGCCCCGTCCTCCTCCAGGACCGGCGAGGCGTCGGTGTCGCCCTCCAGGTCCACGGCGTAGAGGAGCTTCAGCGTGTTGGTGTCGATGCACTGCAGGTGGCCGCCGTTGTCGGTGATGAACAGATAGTTGCGGAAGACGGCGGGCGAGGACTCGAAGCCGTACCAGCGCTTGCCCGTGGCGTCTTTGGTGTTGTAGTTGGGGCCGGTGTAGCGATACTTCACCCGATCCCCCGGGGTGATGGAGATGGTCCCCTTCTCCGGGTCGTACTTGGTGCGGAGGGTGACGAAGTAGATGATGCCGCCCTCGCTGGGCTGGATGAGGGTGTCGTTGATGATCAGGGGGCAGGCGTCGAAGGCGTTCCACTCGCTCCGGTAGGCGAAGTAGTCCCGGCCGCCGAACTCGTACTCCACCTTGTTGGTGATGAGGTTGATGGCGTAGTAGTAGCTGACCTGGGTGCCCCGGGCGTTCTTCTTCATGAGGCCCGAACCCACGTAGAGCATGGGCCGGCCCTCCGGATCCAGGGAGGCGGTGCCGAACAGGGACACGCCCACGGGGATGGGCTGGCGGGTCTGGCTCCCGGTCAAAAGGTCGAAGAAGTAGATGTTGCCGTCCGCCGAGGGGTAGATGACCTCGATGAAGTCCTCCGTGGTCTTATAGATGTCGGTGACGCCCAGGGTGGGCAGGACCTCCGGCTTCCACTTGACCAACAGGGGCTGGCCGGTCCAGGAGGTGCCGGCATAGTCGCCCAGCTTCCCCACCAGGGACTGCCAGGCGATCTGCAGGGATTTTAAGGTGATGGTGGCGGTGCCGAAGGCGAAGCTGTCCCGGTAGGGGTTGCTGCCGAAGGTGATGACGCCGGTCAGATCCGTGTACACGTCCTTGTTGACCAGGCTCAGGCCCAGCTCCCGAGGGGAGCTTTCCCGGACCTTGTCCTCGTTGTTGATGCGGACGGAGGACTCCATGCCGTCCTTGTCGCTGCCGGTGACGGTGTAGGTCCCGTCGATGCTGAGCCGGGTCTTCCGGGCCGAGGACGAGGGCTGGGCCTCCGTGCCGGTGCCGGTCACGTCCCCCTCCTCCGGGGAGGCGCTGGCAGCCACGGGCAGATCGAGCTCGCTCTGCTTCTTGCGCTCCTGATAGTAGTCCACCCCGGCGGAGGAAAGCAGCACGATGCCCACCACCAGCGCCACGGACAGCGCCAGGAATAAAAAGAACCGCGGTTGGAACGTGCGGCGGGTCTTGGTGCGTCTCATTATTCCCCTTCCTCCCATACTTTTCGTGACAATATCATACAACAACCCGCGCTTTTTTTGCAAGATGGCCTGGCCCCGGGCCTTGAAAACGTTCTGTGAATAACGAAGGGGAGGGTCTCCCCTCCCCGTGCGATCGTTCGCTTTTTAGCCCAGCAGTTCCGCGATCTCCTCGAAGGTCAACATATCCCGGCTGCCCAGGGGGGTCAGCAGGTCGCTGCCCGCCGGAACGGTGAGGTCGGCGGGAGCGCCGTTCACCCGGCAGGCGAGGGTCAGCGTCACGTCCGGACGGTCCTCCAGGGCCTCGAAAACGATCCGCTGCAGGCCGGGCCAGGACATGGCGTCCGCCGCCACGGTCCCGTTCTTCTCAGCCGTGCGGATGCGGTAGGCCAGGGACTTGCAGAAGGCCGTGAAGGGGTCGTCCACATAGACCGGCGTGGGCTCGGGCTCGGGGTCGGGCTCCAGGGCCGGGATCTCCTTGGCGGTCCGGCTCAGCTCCGCACCGCAGACGGTGCAGTAGACCACCTCGTCGTAGCTGCCCGCCACGTCCACCTGGGGCGCCACCTCCTTCTCCCGCACGGCCTCGCCGGGGGTATGGCCCTTAGCGGGGACCACCTCTTGGGCCACCAGGACCGCGGTGCAGACCGAGCAGTGCTTCCCTTCGGTCAGGCCCGTCTCCGTGCAGGTGGGGGCCTTGGCCGGGTCGGTGACCTCGGTATGAACGTGGGACAGCTTCTGGACGGTCTTCTTCTCCCGGCTCAGCTCCGTACCGCAGACGGTGCAGTACACCACCGCCTCATAGCTGCCCTCCGTGTCCTCCGTGGGCGCCACCTCCTTCTCCCGCACGGCCTCGCCGGGAGTGTGCCCCTTGGCGGGGACCGTCTCCTGGGCCACCAGGACCTCGTTGCAGACCGAGCAGTGCTTCCCTTCGGTGAGACCGGTTTCCGTGCAGGTGGGGGCCTTGGCGGGGTCGATCACCTCGGTGTGGCCGTTAGCCTTGACTACTTCTTGCGCCACCAGGACCTCGTTGCAGACCGAGCAGTGCTTCCCTTCGGTGAGGCCGGTTTCGGTGCAGGTGGGGGCCTTGGACGGGTCAGTGACCTCGGTGTGTCCCGTGGCGGGCAGTTCCATATGCTGGGTGCTGAGCTTTTCGTTGCAGACGGTGCAGTAGGTCACCATATCGTAGCCGCCTGCCGCCGTGCAGGTGGGCTCCTGCCGATTCTCCTCCACGGGTGCAGCGGGGGTATGGCCTGCGGGCACAACAACATGCTCCGAACTCTGCACTTCGTTGCAGTATCTACAGCGGGTCACCAGGTCGTAGCTGCCATCCGTAGTACAGGTGGCCGCCACCTCGTTCTCCTTCTGGGGCGTTCCCGCCTCGTGGACCTGGCTGCCGCAAACCGTCTTGGTGGGGTCCTTTTCGCCGTTCTGGATCTGCTCGGCGGTGGTGCCGGGTGCATAATAGTAGATATGGCCGGTGATCAAGCCCGCCGTGTTCGGTTCCGTTTCTTTGCCTGGGTCCATGCTGTTGCTTTTTCCGCTGGTGCCGATAGCCGCACCGTCACCTTTATAAAAATAACCTGGATTATACGTGTCTTTGCCACCTGCCACGGACACTTGGGCGTCGCCGCTGACGGTGACGGCGCCTTCGCTGCAAAGATAATCGCCGCCGATGCCCGCGCCGCCCTTCCCGCCAGTGGCGACGACGTCGCCTCCGCTGATCTCGATTCGGTCGCCCTTGCCTTTCGCTCCGCTGGACACGGTTTTCCCGCCGCCAATGCCCGCAGAGAAAGCTCCGCCGGTGGCGGTGACTGTGCCGCCTTCGATGGTGATGTCGGTGCCGTCGCCGTTTCGTCCGCCGCCGATGCCTGCGCCGTTATTGCCGCCGTTGGCCGTGACCGTGCCGCCGGTGACGGTGATGTCCGAAGCCCCTTGCAATATTCCGCCGCCGATGCCCGCGCCTTCTGGCCCGCCGTTGGCGGTGAGGGAGCCGGCGGTTTCATTTTCGTCCTGAATGGTCAATGTACCGCCGTTCTCCTTTTGGAGCCCGGCATGTTCATATCCAGCGGTCAGGGTGTTCTCTCCGTCCAGCTCGATGACGACGTCGCCGTCGCCGGTGGTGGTGAAGGAGGCGCCTCCGTCATATTCATTGTTAGGATCGCCGGAGTTGTCGATGTGCAGGTCCTGGATGGTGACCTCCACCGTGGTCCCGGGGCCCGCGTTCAGGGTGACGGTGTTGGTCGAAGGCGTATCCGGGTCACGGTTGGTGATGACTGGCTTAGCGTCAGGTTCGTTGTCATATTTTCCCGCCTGTGTGACTGTCTGGCCGCTGCCATCGTTGGAAACAGTGATACTGCCGTTCTCGATCTCGTAGGTCCCCGCCAGGGCGGACAGGGGCGACAGGACCAGCACCGCCGCCAGCAGCAGAGCCAGGGCCCGCCGGTTGCGCTTGGGTTGAAGGAAGGAAAGCATGGGGCACCTCCTGAGTATATTCATACAAATATAATATATCATAGAAAAAGGGATTTGGGAAGAGGGAAACGAGAATGATGTTTTGCGGCATGGCCGCAAAGGGATACCTCTTCCGCCCCTTCAAGCGCTTGCGAAGCAATCGCAAGGCACACTCCCCCATGCCTGCGGCACAGGGGACGCTTTTGGTGGGTGTGAACACCTCATCCACCATAAATGGTCCCCCTTCCCCTCAAGGGGAAGGCTTGACAACAGTCCAAAAGCCTTCCCCTGCCGCGCTTGCGCGGCGAGAGGGGAAGGGGGACCGCTTGCGGTGGATGAGGTGCGCCCAATTTGGCCGCGCATCGGCCATACATCACGCCGCAGGCACGAAAAAAGGAGCCCGAAGGCTCCTTCTTTGTGTTATTTCGCTCAATACATGTCGCCGCCGCCCATACCGGCCGCGGGGGCCGCAGGCTCGGGCTTGGGGATGTCGCAGACCAGGGACTCGGTGGTGAGCACCATGGCCGCCACGGACGCGGCGTTCTGCAGGGCGCAGCGGGTGACCTTGGTGGGGTCGATGATGCCCTTGTGGAGCATGTCGCCGTAGGTGTTGTCGGCGGCGTCGAAGCCGTAGCCGATCTTCTTGCTGCGCTTGATGTTCTCCACGATGACGGAGCCCTCCTCGCCGGCGTTCTTGGCGATCTGGCGCATGGGGGCCTCCAGGGTGCGGAGCACGATGTCCACGCCGGTCTTCTCGTCGCCGGTGGTGCGGGCCTTCAGGGCTTCCACCTGCTTGGTGACATTCAGCAGCGCCACGCCGCCGCCGGCCACGATGCCCTCCTCCACGGCCGCACGGGTGGCCGCGAGAGCGTCCTCGATGCGCATCTTGGCTTCCTTCATCTCGACCTCGGTGGCCGCGCCCACGGAGATGAGGGCCACGCCGCCGGCCAGCTTGGCCAAGCGCTCCTGGAGCTTCTCCTTGTCGTAGTCGGAGGTGGTCTCCTCGATCTGGGCCTTGATGGATTTCACCCGGTTCTTGATCTCCTGGGGATCCCCGGCGCCGCCCACGATGACGGTGTTCTCCTTGTTGACCTTGACCTGACGGGCCGTGCCCAGCATGTCGATGGTGGTCTCCTTGAGGTCCATACCCAGCTCATCGGAGATGACCTGACCGCCGGTCAGGATGGCGATGTCCTGCAGCATGGCCTTGCGGCGGTCGCCGAAGCCGGGGGCCTTCACGGCCACGGAGTTCAGCACGCCGCGGAGCTTGTTGAGGATCAGGTTCGCCAGGGCATCGCCCTCCACATCCTCGGCGATGATGAGGAGCTTCTTGCCGCTCTGGGCGATGGGCTCCAGAATGGGCAGGATGTCCTGGATGTTGCTGATCTTCTTCTCGGTGATGAGGATGTAGGGATCGTCCAGAACCGCTTCCATCTTGTCGGTATCGGTGACCATGTAG
>JBGVAK010000117.1:0-2804 GCA_045224495.1 Christensenellales bacterium | reverse complement strand
GAAAAGGTCATCGACATGGATAAGAAGGACAAGAAGGAAGCCTGACATCCGTGATTACAACCGACTGAAGCAACGAAGAAAGCTCTTGAGAAAGGGCTTTTTTTGTTGCGGTCCTTTCCCGGTTGAAAAGCAGGAGGATTTGTGCTATCCTTAGCGTATAATGGATAGGTATATGCAGGGAAAAGTCATCACCCGAGTGGAGGCGGATTCCCCGGCGGCCCGGGAGGGGCTGCAGGCGGGGGATCGGCTGTTGCTCGTCAACGGTGAACCGGTGAAGGATCTCATCGACTACGAGGCCCTTTCCGTCCGCGGCCGCCTCATCGTGGAGGTGGAGCGAGCGGGGGAGAAGCTTCGCTATCTGGTCCGCAAGAAGGTGGGGGAGCCTTTGGGCTTGTGCTTTGAGACCACCCTCATGGACCGGATGCAGACCTGCAAGAACCGGTGCCTCTTCTGCTTCGTGGACCAGATGCCTAAGGGCATCCGCAGCTCCCTCAACGTGAAGGACGACGACTGGCGGCTGTCCTTCATCATGGGTAACTACGTGACCTTGACCAACGTGTCCGAGGAGGAATTCGGGCGCATATTGAAGCGCCGGGTGAGCCCCCTGTATGTGAGCGTCCACTCCACGAACCCGGAGCTTCGGGTGAAGCTCATGAGCAATCCCACGGCGGGCCGGATCATGGAGCGCTTGATCGCCCTGAAGGAGGCCGGCATCACCTTCCACACCCAGATCGTCCTCTGCCCCGGACTCAACGACGGGGCCGAGCTCCATCGGACATTGGCGGATCTTGCCAGCCTGTACCCCTATTGTGCCTCCATCGCGGCGGTGCCCGTGGGCCTCACCAAGTACCGGGAGGGTCTCTACCCCCTCCGGGGCTATACGGCGGAGGAAGCCCGGGCCCTGATCGCCTATGGGGAGCAAAAGCAGGCGGAGTATCGGACCGCCTGGGACGACACCTTCTTTTACCTGTCCGACGAGTGGTATCTCACGGCGGAGCTGCCTCTGCCGCCCGCCGAGAGCTACGGGGACTTTCCTCAGATCGAGAACGGCGTGGGGCTCCTGCGGCTCTTCGAGCTGGATTTCCGGGAGGCCCTGGCGGAGAAGTCGCCTTTGCCCGAACCGCGCCATATCACCGTGGCGGGAGGCGTGGCGGCCAACCCGTTCTTTGTGGAACTGTATGAATATTTAGATAAATATAATATTTATGCAGACGTGGTCCCCGTGGAGAACCGCTTCTTCGGCGGCAACGTCCACGTAGCCGGGCTGGTGACGGCGGGGGACCTGATGCGCACCTTCCCGGAGAAGGGCGGCGAGCCACTGTTGATCCCCCGGAACATGCTCCGGGAGAAGGACAGCGTGTTCCTGGACGGGGTGACGCTGGGGGAACTGCAAGAGAAGATGGGCCGCCGGATCCTCCCCTTCGGCGGCGGACGTGAATATATCGAATTGGTATTTGGAGACGAGCTATGAGCAAACCTTTGGTAGCCATCGTGGGGCGGCCCAACGTGGGCAAATCTACCCTCTTCAACAAGCTGATCGGTCGGCGCCTCTCCATCGTGGAGGACACCCCCGGCGTCACCCGGGACCGCATCTATGCGGACGCGGAGTGGCTCACCCACAGCTTCACCCTCATCGATACCGGCGGCATCGAGCCCGCCAGCGAGGACATCATCGCCATCCAGATGCGGCGGCAGGCAGAGCTGGCCATCGAGACGGCGGACGTGATCATCTTCCTGGTGGACGGCCGGGAGGGCATGACAGCCGCCGACGAGGAGGTGGCGACCATGCTTAGAAAGTCCAACAAACCCGTGGTCCTGGCGGTGAACAAGCTGGATGCGCCCAAGTTCAACGACGCCATATACGAGTTTTATGCGCTGGGTCTCGGAGACCCCATCATCATCTCCGCCGGCCAGGGATTGGGCCTCGGGGACATGCTGGACGAGGTCTGCGCCCACTTCCCGCCGGAGGCGGCGGAGGAGGGGGAGCATCCCCTGAACATCGCCGTGGTGGGCAAGCCCAACGTGGGCAAGAGCAGCCTGGTCAACGCCATCCTGGGCGAGGAGCGCTGCATCGTGTCCAACATCCCCGGTACCACCCGGGACGCTGTGGACACCCCCTTCACCGTGGACGGGGAGCCGTACGTGCTGGTGGATACCGCCGGCATCCGTCGGAAGCGGGCCGTGGAGGACGAGACCATCGAGCGCTACAGCGTCATCCGCTCCCTGGCCGCCGTGCGGCGGGCGGACGTGGTGCTCATCGTGGTGGATGCGGAGCAGGGCCTTTCCGAGCAGGACGTAAAGATCGCGGGCTACGTCCACGAGGAGGGGAAGCCCTCGGTGCTGGTGGTCAACAAGTGGGACCTGATCGAAAAGGACACCAACACCATGAACCAATTCAAGAAGGACATGCAGGTGGACCTGGCCTTTATGGACTATGTGCCCTTCCTGTTCATCTCCGCCAAGACCGGCCAGCGGGTGAACAAGCTCCTCTCGGCCGCCAAGGAGAGCTACGCCCAGTCCGTCCGCCGCATCACCACCGGCACCCTCAACGACATCGTCAACGAGGCCGTCTCCATGACGGAGCCCCCGGCCATGTCCGGCAAGCGCCTCAAGATCTACTACGCCACGGAGGTCAGCGTCCAGCCGCCCACCTTCGTCATCTTCGTCAACGACGAAGCCCTGGTCCACTTCTCCTACAAGCGGTACATGGAGAACTACTTCAGGAAGACCTTCGGCTTCGCCGGGACGCCCATCAAGATCATCTTCCGCAATCGAGGGAAGGAGGAATAAACATGTTGAACGTA
>JBGVAK010000116.1:0-5643 GCA_045224495.1 Christensenellales bacterium | reverse complement strand
GTAGCTGTGGCCGTTGACGGTGACGATGCCGTTGGTGTTCTCCGTGACCACGATGCCGTTGGGGTTCATGCAGAAGGTGCGCACGTTATCCTCGAATTTCTCCGTCCGGTAGACGATCTTGCTTTCGTAGAGCTCGTCCGTCAGGTGGGAGAACACCACCGCCGGCAGCTCCACCCGCACGCCCAGGTCCACCCGGTTGCTGCGGGTGGGGATGTCCAAGCGCTTGCAGATGGTCTCCATCCATTTGCTGCCGCTGCGGCCTACGGAGACGACCAATTGCGCGCAGCCAAAGTCGCCCTGTTCAGTGTGCACGGCGTAGCCGCCCTCCTCCACGGTCACGTCCTCCACGGGCGTGTCAAAATAGAAGTCCACCGTGTCCTTGAGGTACGCGAACAGATTCTCCAGCACTACGTAGTTGATATCCGTGCCCAGGTGCCGGACGGAGGCGTCCAGCAGATTGAGCTTGTTCTCGATGCACAGCTTCTTGAAGCGGGTGCCGGCGGTGGAATAGAGACGGGTCCCTTCGCCGCCGAACGCCATGTTGACGGCATCCACGTACTTCATGAGCTCCAGAGCCGCCTTCTTACCGATATGCTCGTAGAGGGTGCCGCCGAAATCGTTGGTGATGTTGTATTTGCCGTCGGAAAAGGCCCCCGCGCCGCCGAAGCCGGACATGATGGAACAGGTCTTGCACTTGACGCAGGCCTTGATCTTCTCCCCGTCGATGGGGCAGCGCCGCTTCTCCAGGGGGTGGCCCGCCTCGAACACGGCCACCTTCTTCTCCGGCGCCAGCTTCTTCAATTCGTAGGCGGAATAGATGCCTCCCGGGCCGCCGCCCACGATGATGACGTCATAGTTTTTTTCCATAAACACCTCCTAAGGTGGACTTATCGAATCAAGTATATCATGGGTCGAAAAGGATTGCAAAACAAAAAAGTGCCGCTTTCCGTGAAAGAAAAGCGGCAAATAATGGCAATCTGATCGTCTGGGGCATCAGCCGAAGGCCACCAGGACCTCGTTGATATCCTGATCCGCGAACCAGCGCGCGGTGACCGTCCAATCCAGCTTCAGATGGATGCCGCAGCCGTCGCGGAGAGCCAGCGTGGTGTCCTTCACGGTCTTGTTGAGGGCCTCCAGCTCCGTCTTCGACTCCTTCTCCAGGGCCTTGATCTGCGCCTCGGTCATGGTCGGGTCCACATAAGCCTTCTGCAGCCGCTCCGACCAGGCCGTAAAGGTCTCGTCCAGGGCCGTATAGGCCCGGTAGCAGGCGGCGTAATCGGCGATCTGGGCGTCGGTGAAGGTTTGACCCTTATCCTTCATGTCCTGAATGACCTGGAAAACCTTCTCCGGCTGGCGAACGTACTTCATGGCCAGGAAGCCGATGTCGTAGAGCCAGTTTTCGAACTGGGGCGTGTTCACGCCGATGGGCTCGGCGTCGATGCCGTAGACCTCCTTGATGATGTTGATCCGGTTCTGCTGGTCCACGAAAATGTACTTGAAGTAGTGCTGGTACCAGAGATCGCCGGAGATGGACCGGGTATGGATCTGGTCCGGGTCGATCTTGGTCATGGCAAAGTTGGCCAATGCCGTGGTTTGGCTCAAGGTGGTGTTGGTGTAGATGCCGCTGGCAGCTGCGTTGATCAGCTCCGGGATCTGGGAAAGCTTCCCCTCGGACTTCAGCTTTTTGAAGATGGCCACCATCATGCGCCGCTGCCGGGCGGTGCGGGAGCTGTCCAGACCGTCGGCCTCATGCCGGATGCGCATATACTGGAGCACGGCGTTCCCATCCAGATGGGCCATGCCTTTTTCGTAGTGCTTGCCGGAACCCAGGGTGTTGCCCACGAGCCGATAGGCCGTGAAGGGTTGGTCTACGTCGTAGTCGATGCCGCCGATGGCGTCCACCACGTCCACCACCGCCTTGAAATCCACGGCGTAGTAGTAGGGGATGGAGATGCCGCCCAGCCAGATCTCCGCCGCCCGGCAGGTCAGGTTGAAACCGCCCTCCATGTTTTTCATGCCGCCGCCGGCGTTGAACACGCCGTTGAGCTTATAGAAGCCGTGAAGGCCGGGAGCCGTGGTGAAGATGTCTCGAGGCAGGGTGATGAGGTCCACCTTGTCCTTGTCGAAGTTCACCGCCACCACCATCATCACGTCCGTGTGTGGATCGGTGCCGCTGGTGGTGCTGTCATCCTCAAAAGCGTCCAGGCCCATGAGCATGATGTTGACGATATTGTCCTGGACCTCCGGCACGGCAGTGGGGCTCGGTGTCGCTGTTTCGACCGGCTCTGAGGGTCCGGGCACATCCGGCTGTTCTGTTGACAGCACCTCATTCTCCACCGGCGCCGGGGTGGCAAAGTCGCTCAGATCGAAGGCCGCCTCCATGCGTTCTGCCGTCGGCGCCGCCGTCACGTTGGCCACGGCCTCCGTGAACAGGTCCTCCGGGCGATTCATGATCCAAAGCAGATAACCGGTGCCTACGATGAGCAGGGCCAGCACAAGGCCCAGCACCACCGACAGGATGAACCCGCCCCGCTTGCTGGTCTTTTTCTTCTTCTTTCCCTTCTTCCCCTTTTTTTTCTTGGGCTTCTTCAAAGACGCCGTTTCGGGCCGCAACGAACTGCCGTACAGCTCGTCCATCTGCTGGTCCAGAAATCCTTTCCCGACGGCTTCCTTCTGTTCCTCTATGGTTTCAAAGGTCTGCTTATCCTCCAAAATAGCACGCCTCCTTTTCTCGATAGTCGAATACGCCATCCGTGAGCGCAACTGCCTATGCCGTTTTCCCACTGTTCCCAAAGCTTTCACAATGGATAAGGGAGATATTATAATATCAACTTACCGCTTCCCTGTCAAGAAAAGCGGCAAGTTTGGGCTGTTTTCGGTTATATCTGCCTTTACTCTGCCGGATAAGGCTCCAGGAAGGCGTGGAAGTGACGCATGGGCAAGCTGTGGCCCATAACGATCCGCATGTTGGGGATGGAGTCCCGATCTTGGTACAGGGCGGAGACGGCGGCGATCACGTAGTCCAGGTGCTCCTGGCTCAGCTGGCTCCGGTTCACGGCGAAGCGGACCACGTTGCACACCTCCGCCTGCTGCTCCGGGGTCTTGAGGTCGTACTCCATGGAGTAGTCGCCCAGCTCGGAGACCCGGATGCCGTATCGGCGGATGAGCTCCAAAGAGAAGCCCTCGCCCGCGAAGCTGTCGTGGCCCCGCTTGCCGTCGAAGAACTTGTCCATGTTGAGGTACACCCCGTGGCCGCCGGCGGGCAGCACCACGGGCAGGCCAGCCTTATAGAAGCCCTGGGCCAGGTATTCGCACTGCTTCACCCGCTCGTCCAGGTATTCGAACCGGCCGCACTCGTAGAGTCCCGCAGCCAGGGCCATGATGTCCCGGCCGGACATACCGCCGTAGGAATCGTTGCCGTAGGAGGAGATCTGCTTCACCTTGAGCAAAATGCCCACGTCGGTCTTCACGGTGCCGTCCGGGTTGAAATCGGAGAACTTTTTCCAGAAGTAGCCCTTGTCCCTGAAGGCGCAGACGCCGCCCATGTTGGCGTGGCCGTCCTTCTTGAGGGAGGCGGTGAAGCCGTCGCAGTAGGAGAACAGCTCCCGGGCGATCTCGAAGATGGATTTATCCTCGTACCCGGGCTCGTTGACCTTGATGAAGTAGCAGTTCTCCGCCCACCGGGCCGCGTCCAGCATATAGGGGATCTCGTATTTGTGGGCGATCTCGGCCACGGCGCGGATGTTGGCCATGGACACGGGCTGGCCGCAGACGGTGTTGTTGGTGATGGTGGTGTAGACCATGGGGATGTTCTCGGGCCCCAGCTCGTCGATCATCTGCTGGAGCTTGACAAGATCCATGTTCCCCTTGAAGGGGTTCTTCTCATACTTGCCGCCTTCGGGAACCTCCCACAGCAGGGCCTTGTCGTACAGGTTCCGGGGGATGGAGCCCATCTGCTTGATGTTGCCCTCGGTGGTGTCGAAGTGGCCGTTGCTGGGGATGGTGAAGCTCTTGCCCGGGTGCCGGTCGCTCAGGATCTTGGAGACGATGGAGAACAGCAGGCTCTCCGCGCACCGGCCCTGGGGCACCAGGAAGGTGTTGGGCCGCTCCATCTGCGCCGCGCCGCCGTTGAAGAGGCCGCCCTCGTACTCCACCAGGTACAGCTCGTCCATGAGTTTCTCGATGTCCTCGCAGCCCGTGCGGATAAGGTCCAGGGTGCGCTTTTGCTGATCGCCCCGCTCGAACACGTCCCGCATGGCGTCCAGCAGCACGTAGTAGCCCTTGTTCCTGCCGTAGCTCTCGTCGCCCAGCATGAGGGCGCTCCACTGCAGGTCCGTCATGGCGGTGGTGCCGGAGTCGGAGAGCATGTCCACGGTCAGCATGCCCGCCGGGAAGGCGAACTCGTTGTAGTGGGTGCTCTTTAGGGCCCGCTCCCGCTGCTCCACGGTGACCTGAGGGATGTTCCGCTTCACATAGGCGAAGGACCGGGGCGCCGGCACGTTCAAAGGATATTCCATACTGTTTTCTGCCTCCCATTCTTATGTTGTCTTTATAGTAGCAAGGGCCCTTCGGCCGTGTCAACGCAAGATGAACAATATACTTTTTCCCATACGAAAAAGAACGCCTTCCGGTGGTTTGCCGGAAAGCGTTCCTGCGGTTCTATGGTGTTCTCCTAGAAGTCGCCAATGTCGTCCATGCCGAACTCGTCGGAGGTAGGCGCCTCCTCCTTCTGCTCCTCCTGGGTGGCCACGGGGATGAACTCGCTCATCCAGGCTTCCTGAGGGAGTCCCTCCAAATAGCCCGGGATATTGATCACGATGCCGTCCAGGGAATAAGGAAGCTTGAGCTGGATCTCGTGGGTCTCCTCCGCCCCCTTCTTCTCCTTGGTGACGATCAGGGTGATCTTGAAGTTCTGGCCGATGTTGGTGGCTGCGCCCCGCTCCCGCTTGTTGAGCTCGGTCAGGGTCTTGCCGTTTTGCACCACCTCCACCTTATGGTAGGCGTTGTAGGTCTGGCCGTCATACTCCAAGGTCTTGTTGTCCAGGTAGACGGAATGGCCCCGGCCCACGATGAACATGAGTCCGGCGATCAACACCAGCAGCAGCACAGCGCCGGTGCAAAAGAGGATCCTGCGTGTCTTGTTCATTTGACTTCCTCCTTCAACTGATCCTGCTGGAGCTGCAGGCCCATCTGGCTCTTCTGCCGCCGCTTCTTGGTCTCGTACATGATGAGCGACAGGGTGATGACGCCGTAGGAGACGAAGACCCGGAAGTATTCGCCGATCATGGAGTCGCCGGTGATTTGGGCACCGGCCTTGGGCGCCACGATGAACATGGTGTGGAACAGGATGACCCCCAGGAACACGTTGCCGATGGAGGCCTTGTCCACGGAGGCGCCGCCCACCAGGAGCGCCGCGATGCAGAACATGCCGATCTGGGAGTGGGAGCTGTAGGTGGCGATGTTGCCCATGTTCTGCAGGTAGATCACCATGCCGAAGCCCGCCAGCACCGTGGAGATGACGATGGAGATGATCCTGGTCCGCTCCACGTTGATGCCCGCGTCACGGGCCACGTTCATATCCTGGCCCACGGCCCGCATATCCTGGCCCAGCTTGGTCCGGCGGAACCAGACGATGAACAGGCA
>JBGVAK010000115.1:0-3403 GCA_045224495.1 Christensenellales bacterium | reverse complement strand
CTCTTTGAAGGTGCCCTCGTCGAAGAGCATATCGAGACGCTCCCGGGCGGTGAACTTGCCCCGGCCGTGCTGCTTCTCTACGGCCTTCTCCCCGCCCATGGCGAGGATCTTCTCACAGCGCTGCTGAAAATCGTACAGTTTTTCCTGAGTGGTCATGCTTTCACCTCATTACATCCGCTGGGTGAGCTCCAGCAGCACGCCGCCGGTGGCCTTGGGATGGACGAAGGCGATGCGCGCATTGCCCGCGCCGTAGCGGGGGGTCTGGTCGATGAGGCGGACTTCCTTCGCTTTCAGCTCCTCGAGAGCCTTGTCGATGTCGTCCACCCGGATGGCGATGTGCTGGATGCCGGGGCCGTTCTTCTCGATGAAGCGGGCGATGGGGCCGTCGGGCTCGGTGCTCTCCAGGAGCTCCAGCTCGCTGTCACCGCAGGGCAGGAAGGCGACCTTCACCTTCTGCTCGGCTACCACCTCATAGCCCGTGGCCTTGAAACCCAGGCTCTCATAAAACTTCACGGACTCGTCCAGATTCTTCACGGCGATACCCACATGGTCAACGCGTTTGAGTTCCATAATTCTTCCTCCTGTTTGCTTTCAGTTTTTAAAATACGGGAAGGCGCACGCCCGAAAACGCACGCCTTCTTCATTCAATAGGTCCCGGTCAGCGTCAAGCGCCGACGCAGGAAATCCGCCAAATCGTCCACGGACGCGCCCGCCGGGAATACGGTCTCCAGCCCCGCCTTAGTGAGGGTGGGGATATCCTCCTCCCGGATGCTGCCGAAGCCGAAGAGGACCATGTCCAGGATCCCCTGGCTCGCCAGGAGCTGCTTTACCTGGGCCGGCAGGTCCGCCGGGGAGCTGTCGGGCAGGCTCAGACCCACCGCATCCACCTCCTGGAGAAGGGCGGCGTCCACGATCTGGCTGGGCGTCTGGCGAAGGCCGGTGAAGATCACCTCGAACCCCTGATCTCTCAGACCCTGGGCGATCTGCTTGGCGCGCCGGTCATGGCCGCCCAGGCCGGGCTTGGCGATAAGGACACGCATTTTCAGTTTTCGTTCCATAGCGTGCTCCTCCTAAACCCGGTCCGGCGGCAGTTCGTTCTATGTCTTACAGCAGGTTGAAACCCACTTCCAGCGCCTTGAAGTTGGCGGCCTCGGTGCCCTTGGGGATGCGGGCCGCGACGGCTTCCTTCAGCACCTCGGGGGGAACCAGGTCCAGGAGCTTGTTGACCACGGCCACGGACACGATGTTGGCGGTCTGGGCCTTGCCCACCTGCTCGATAGCTGCCTGCAGGATGGGGGCCTTATAGTACTTGCGGGCGGCCAGCCAATCGGGGATCTCCAGAGAGCTGTCCACCAGGATGATGGTGTCCTCGGGCAGGTTCCTGCCGTACTTCTCCAGGGACTGCTCCGTGAGGGCCATGAGGAAGCTGGGGACGCGGACCTTGGGGAAGCCCAGATCACCGTTGCTGATGACCGCCTGGGCCATGCAGGCGCCGCCGCGGGCCTCGGGGCCGTAGCTCTGGCTCTGGGCCGCGTTTTTGCCGGCGAGGATCGCCGCCTCAGCGAGAATGACGGAAGCAAGAATGACGCCCTGGCCGCCGCTGCCGACGAGCCTGATCTCTTCTCTGTTACGCATACGTTTTTCTCTCCTTTATGCCTTCTTCAGTCGTTCGATGAGCTTGGTGTACTCCGCGGTGTACTCGGGCACTTCAGGCTCGTTGCGGAAGCAGCCGATGACGGCTTTGCCTTCCAGCTCTTCCGGGGTCATGGTGTCGGCCTTTGCCTTCATGACCACGTTCTCCTTCTGCCAGGTCATCATCTTCACGGCGTCGCCCTTCTTGTTCTTGCGGCCGTAATAGGTGGGGCAGACCGCCATGCAGTCGATGAGGGCGAAGCCCTTGTGGGCGATACCGTCCTGGATGAGCTTGGTGGTCTGGGGCACGTGATAGGCGGAACCCCGGGCGGCATAGGTGGCGCCGGCGCCCATGGCCAGGGTGGGCAGATCGAAGGTACGGTCGATGCTGCCGTAGGGGGCCGTGGTGGCGAAGGAGCCGGTGGGCGTGGTGGGCGAGAACTGGCCGCCGGTCATGCCGTAGATGTTGTTGTTGAACACGACCACGGTGAGGTCGATGTTGCGGCGGGCGGCGTGGATCAGATGGTTGCCGCCGATGGCGGAGCTGTCGCCGTCGCCGGTGATGACGATGACGGTGAGCTCGGGCTTGGCCATCTTGATGCCCGTGGCGAAGGCAATGGCCCGGCCATGGGTGGTGTGCAGGGTGTTGTAGTTCATGTAGCCGGCGGCCCGGGAGGAGCAGCCGATACCGGAGACGATGACCACCTTGTCGCGGTCAAGGCCCAGATTGGTGATGGCCTGCGCCACGTCCCGCATGAGGATGCCGTTGCCGCAGCCGGGGCACCAGATGTGCGGCAGGTTCCTAAGCCGCATGGTGTTGTTGATCAATTCGCTTGCCATAGCTTATGCCTCCTCCTTGAGTTTCGCGAGCACTTCGTCGGGATCCACCACGGAGCCGTTGAACCGGCCCAGGAAGTCCACGGGCACGTTGCCGGCGTGGGCCTTCACTTCGATGACCATCTGACCGGCGTTGTTCTCCACCACCAGGAAGCGCTTGACCTTCTTGGCCAGCTCTTCCACAGCCTTCTCGGGGAAGGGCCACACGGTGATGGGACGGAAGAGTCCGGCCTTGATGCCCAGCTTGCGGGCCTCGATGACCGCTTCCTCAGCGGAACGGGCGGCGCCGCCGAAGCTGACCACGGCGATCTCGGCGTCGTCCATGAACTTCTCTTCCCACTTCTCGATGTCGGCCCGGTTCTTCTCCACCTTGTCGAGCAGGCGGTTCATGAACTTCTCGTAGCTCTGGGCGGTGCCGCGGGGGAAGCCGGTCTCATCGTGGAAGAGGCCGGAGATGTTGTAGTGCATGCCCTCGCCGAAGGGCGCCATCTCGGGGGCGTACTTGCCCTCGGGGATGGAGTAGGCTTCCTCGTCCTTCAGGTCCTTGTTGACGGTGCGGTCGATGACCTCGATCTCGTCGGCCTCGGGGATCTCGATGCCCTCGCGGAGGTGACCCACCATCTCGTCCATGAGGAAGATGACGGGGGTGCGATACTTCTCCGCCAGATTGAAGCAGCGAATGGCTTCGAGGTAGGTCTCCTTCACCGTGGCAGGGGAGATGACGATGGCGGGATGGTCGCCGTGAGTGCCCCAGCGGGCCTGCATGAGGTCGCCCTGGGCGGGGCTGGTGGGCAAACCGGTGGAGGGGCCCACGCGCTGCACGTCCACGACCACCACGGGGATCTCAGCCTCGGCGGCGTAGCCGATGTGCTCCTGCTTCAGGGAGAAGCCCGGGCCGGAGGTGGCGGTCATGGCCTTGACGCCGGCCACGGAA
>JBGVAK010000114.1:0-2067 GCA_045224495.1 Christensenellales bacterium | reverse complement strand
AGGTCCGGCTGGGCCACGCACAGGGCGCGGGCGATGCCGTGACGGATGGCGCCGGCCTGGCCGGTGGTGCCGCCGCCGTAGACGTTCACGAGCACGTCGTACTTCTCCAGGGTGTTCGTGAGGGTCATGGGGGCGCGGACGATCATCTTCAGGGTCTCGAGACCGAAGTACTCCTCGAGATCGCGGCGGTTGATGGTGACGGTGCCGGTGCCGGGGACCAAACGGACGCGGGCAACGGACTTCTTACGACGCCCGGTGGCGATGAAAGCGGTTTTTGCCATAGTCGTTTCTCCTCCTTATTTGAGCACAAGCACTTCGGGCTGCTGGGCCTCGTGATTGTGGGTGGGTCCGGCGTAGATGCGGAGCTTCTTGAGCATCTTGCGGCCCAGGGGTCCCTTGGGCATCATGCGGCGGATGGACTCGTACACCGCGAACTCGGGCTTCTTCGCGAGGAGCTCCCCGTAGGTGATCTCCTTGATGCCGCCGGGGTAACCGGTGTGATGGATGTGGGTCTTGTCGGCCAGCTTGTTCCCGGTCAGGCGGACCTTGGCGGCGTTGACGATGATGACGCAGTCGCCGGTGTCCACGTGGGGGGTGAAGATGGGCTTGTTCTTACCTCTGAGAATGGCGGCAACCTGAGAAGAGAGACGGCCGAGCACCATATCCGTCGCGTCCACCACGTACCACTTACGCTCAACGGTTTCGCCCTTTGCCATATAGGTCTTCATGGCGATTCCTCCAATGAAATATTGATACTTGCTGCCCTTTTGATCAAGCGCTGGCGGGGCTTGTGCCGCACTTCACCCAATAGGCACTTGCATATATTAACAAAGCCCTCCCCGCTTGTCAAGCCGTTTTTTGCGGGTTTTGGCTGATTTTTTCTGTATATTTCCGGGTAAAGCGGCCCATGCTGTTCCTATGGAAACAAGAAAAGGAGGCGAAGGCTCTTGACCCGTTCCACCTATCTCTATTTGTTGCTGGGGCTGCTGCTGCTCGCCATCGGCATGGCGCTGGTGCTGCCCCTCTTCCGGCGGGAGAAGGCGCCCACGGGCCAGGGCCTCTACAGCGTGAACAGGACCAACTATTTTGCATCGCCCTCGGGGGACGGCCCCTGCCGCACCCGATTCTACCCCGTGGACGTAGCCGGTATCGGCCGCCAGTGCCCCGCGGACCGGGAGATCCGGCGCCGGGAGACCGTCCGGCGGGAGGAGCGCTCATGAACGCCCGGGAGTATCAACGGCGGGTGAACGAGCTGATCCCCCGGTCCGAGACCGGGCCCATGTGCCTGAAGGCATTCCTGGTGGGTGGGCTCATCTGCTGCTTGGGGCAGCTTATCTCGGATCTTGGGAAGCTGTACCTGCACCTCGACAAGGACCAGGCGGGGGCCCTCTGCTCCCTCAGCCTCATCTTTCTGGCTGGCCTGCTGACGGCCCTGGGCGTGTTCGACAGGATCGCCGCCTTCGCGGGCGCCGGGACCGTGGTGCCTATCACGGGCTTTGCCAACTCCATCGTGGCCCCGGCCATGGAGTTCCGCAGCGAAGGCCTCGTCACCGGCACCGCCGCCAAGCTCTTCCAGATCGCCGGGCCCGTGCTGGTCTACGGCATCGGCAGCAGCGTGGTGTATGGATTGATTTTGTATTTTATAGGAACTTATTGAAAGCATTTGTCCCTTTTCTTGAAAGAAAAGGGACCCAAAAGAACTTAAGAAGGAGTATTGCTTTCCCCGCGAAAGTTTTACTCCTTCTTGCATTTCTCTTTTTCTGCCGCTTTTTCTCTTTAGCCTAAAGAGAAAAAGCGGCAAAAGAATACGTCTATCCTTTATTTGCTTTTATGATCCTCGGCCACGGCGCCGTCGTGGTAGGCGTCCAGGAGCAGCATGAGATCGTCGATCTGCTGTTGGAGCTCCCTTCCGGTGTCGGTCTCGGCGATCTTCTGCCGCCCGTCCAGCCGCTCGAAGACGTTGGTGGAGGAGGCGATGTCGAAGTTCTCGGCGATGGCCCGCTTGCTGCCCACGAAGGGCTGGTGGGCCACGATCCGGTAGCTGTAGGAGGTGTAGATCAGGGTGTA
>JBGVAK010000113.1:0-2039 GCA_045224495.1 Christensenellales bacterium | reverse complement strand
AAGGCGGCGGAGCGGATCGCCAAGGTCCTGTTGGGGGACGGGCCCTATCTCCGCCCCGGCCACAGCGAGCGGGCGTATAACCAGCTGATGATGGAATACTATCAGAAGTGGATCGAAGCCCTGGACCAAAAGCCCTACGGCCCGGCGGCGGACTACGACCAGTTGCGGGAGAACCTGCAGCAGAACTTTGACGCCAACGCCGAGGGGTTCCGGAACGCCGACACCAAGTATGATCGGCCCAGCCAGCCCTGGACCGGCAGCTTTTCCGACGCCATCGAGGGCGGCATCAGCATCAGCAACGGGGAGCGAAGCTTCGGCATGGTTGCCGGCAACACCCACTTTGCTTGCAGTGCGGGCAGCCACCCCTCCCTTTACGGCTGGATGGACTGCCCCCGGGGACCTCGGGATGAAGAGGAGGAACGGGACTTGCAGAACGCCGCAGACTTTGCGAACGCTTTGGGCTGCGCTCAGGTGATCCCCCAGTACATCAACGACGCGGACGAGGACACCCGGGTGCGCAACCAGGTGGAGACCGGCTATGACAGCGGCTACAAGCACTTCACCCTGCTGCCCGTCTACGAGGGCATCCCCGTGTACCCCTACACCACCATGTACGGCTCCGACACGGGGCGGCAGGCGGCGGGGGTCCCCTTCACCCGGAATCTGGAGCAGGAGGAGATCTTTGGCACCCTGTACCAGGGGGAGGTGATCAGCCTCCAATGGAACAGCCCCTTCACGGTGCTCTCCGTGGAGAACGAGAATGTGCCGCTGCTCTCCTTCGAGCGGATCATGGAGATCTTCAAGCGGCAGGTGTTCATGAGCGTCTATTGCGACCAGGGCCACCCCATCACCTACAAGATCACGGCCATCCAGTTCTCCTATATGCGGGTCCAGATCAAGGACAGCGACGACTATTACCTGCTGCCCGTGTGGGACTTCACGGGCTATATGATCCACGACTGGCAGATGAGCCCCGGGGATATGGCCGTGTCCCGGGGGTTCTTCCACAGCATGTCCATCCTGACCATCAACGCCGTGGACGGCAGCGTCTTGGACCGGTTTTTGGGGTATTGACCACCTCATCCACCATACATGGTCCCCCTTCCGGGAAGGCTTTTTAAATTGTGTCTTGCCAAATGAATACAGCCATGGTATTATACAGGCTGTCATTTGGCCGAAGGGGGAATAAACCATGGAAAAATCGAAAAAAGCGCTTTGCATAGAGTGGGGCAAGGATCTGTTGGCGGACGTTGCGGGCGCAACGCTGTTCAGCGCGGGCGTATACTCCTTTGCCGTAAATGCGGACTTCGCCCCGGGCGGAATCACGGGCCTCGCCATCCTGGCGCACCACTTCCTTCCCTCCCTGCCCATCGGAACGCTGACCGTGCTGCTCAACATCCCGGTGATCATCCTGTGCTACGCGTATTTGGGAAAGAAATATCTTCTCAAATCCATCATAGCCATGGGCGTCGTCGCCTTTATGCTGGACGTGGTCTTCCCCCATGTGCCCGCTTACCACGGCGATCCGCTTTTAGCCGCCCTGTTCGCCGGACTTATCTCCGGCACGGGTTTGTCCCTCATCTATATGCGCGGCTACTGCTCCGGCGGCTCCGACTTCCTCATCATGGCCATCCGCAAGAAGTTCCCTCACCTGTCCGTGGGCTCTATCACCCTGCTCATCGACGGGTCCATCATCCTGGCGGGCGGGTTCGTCTTCGGCCGGGTGGACGCGGTCCTGCAGGGCATCGTCATGACCGGCGCCAGCACTGTCATGATCGACAAGATCCTCTACGGCACCGGCTCCGGCAAGCGCATCACCGTCATCACCGACAAGGGGCAGGAGGTGGCGGACGCCATCGGCTCCCAGATGCATCGGGGCGTGACCATGATGAAGGTGATCGGCGCCTACTCCGGCATGGAGCACACGATGCTCCTCTGCGCCTGCTCCAACGCCGAGGGGTACCGGGTGAAGAAGCTGGTCTACTCCATCGACCCCAAGGCCCTCATCATGATCTCCCCCAACGACGAGGTCTTCGGCG
>JBGVAK010000112.1:0-6903 GCA_045224495.1 Christensenellales bacterium | reverse complement strand
GCGGAACCACCACGCCCTCATCGCCTGGCTCAGCGACTACTGCGAGAGGAACCCGAGGAATCGGTGCCCGCTCATGTGGCTCCTGGATAACCTGATCGACGATCGGCGGCTCGCCGAGGCGAAGGGGTGGCTCGAAAAGCTGGCGGCCCTGGACGACACCTTCCGCGTGCCCATGTACCGGTACCTGATCGCTCAGGCCGAGGGGAAGGGGGAGACCGAGCAGCGGCTCCGGGAGCTGGAAGGGATGCAGGACCAGGAGTGGTGTTGGGCGCTGACCCTGGGAGATATCTACACCCAGCGGCAGGAGTACGACAAGGCCATCGCGTGGTACCGAAAGGGGCAGGACATGCAGCCCGCGCCCAAGTTCACCGACAGCGCTATGAGCATCGCCCATATCTCAGAGATCCGGGGTGACAAGGCCGGGGCCATCGAAGCATATCGAGAGGTGCTGCGCATCCAGCGGGAGGACTGGGGCATCGTCAGCGGCGAGGAGCGGGACGAGGTGGAGCGCGCCATCCGGCGGCTGCAGTGACGTGCGCTGCGGAAAAGCCGCAAATCATCACAACGAAAAAAGGACGCGACAGCGTCCTTTTTTGTTTGGTTGCTTTACGCTTCAGGCGGGAGATCCTCTGCCGCTTCCTCGACGGTCTCTTCCGCGGCTTCCGCCACGGGCTCCGGTATCTCCTCTGCAACGGGCTCCGCGACCGGCTCTGCCGCGGGCTCCGGCTCCACCGGTTCAGGCGTGATCACGGGAACGGCGGGAGCCTCATAGATGGGCTCCACCGCGGGTTCCGGCACGGGACCGGGGACCGGGGCGGCCTTGGCGGCCTGGAGCGCTTCGCCCTGGGCTTTGCCGAAGCTGAACAGCCGGGCCAGGAAGAAGAACAGCAGGGCGATCAGGATGGCGGAGAGGTTCAGACTCAGGGTCACTTTCTCCGTAGGCAGGGCCAGACGGCGGATGAATTCGCTCCCCACGAAATAGCTCAGGACGATGCTGCAGGCCCAGAAGACCAGATACAGAGCGCCCAAAACCCGCAGCCGACGGATGTTCCCGGCGGTGAAGGGGGTGTCTTCGCTCTTCATGTGCTTGAACAGGTTCCCGATCACCAGCAGCAGCACATATACCCCGGCGAGCGCCAGCAGGGTCGCGCTCAGGAGCGTGATGAGCAGCAGCTTGAGATCCTTGAGCTCCACCTGCAGCACGCCGTCCTGGATGAGGGAACCCACCTGGGGGATGCCGCTTATACCGAATTGAGCGAAATCCAGCGTGAGCATGCCGTTCTGCACGTTTTCCAGGTCCAGCTTGTTTTCGTTATACAGGGCCAGGAACACCAGGGCGCCCACGAGCAGCACGGCGGCGATGATGAGCAGGATGCGCAGGATCTTCAGCACCACGAAGCCCACTGCGGCGCCCCGCTGAACTCTCTTCAGTTTCTTTTCCATGTTTCGCTATCTCCTTTGTTTAATTGCCATTCAACCGCCGATACAGCTCCAAAAGCTGCGCCGGCGTCAGTGCCTCGCCCCTAAGGTTTTCAGCAAGGCCCATATCGCCCAGGACGCTCCGCAGCGCCGGGTATCCGGTGAGATTATTATACAGCGTCTTGCGGCGCATACGCAAGCAGGCAGAGGCAAATTTTAGGAGGGATTTGGGCGATTCCTGGGGAGCGTCCGGCCGTTCTTCCAGCTTCACCAGGGCGCTGGTCACCGTGGGCGGCGGCACGTAGGCGCCGGGGAGCACCTCGCCGAGAAGGGTGGGCGTGTAGTATAGTTGGGAGACCATGGCCACGGGGCCGTAGTTCTTTTGAGCGGGTTTGGCGAAAAAACGGTCCGCCGCCTCCTTCTGGACCATGAGGAGCATGCCCGCAGGCCGCAAGGTCAGCAGCATGGTGACGATGTCCGCCGTGATGCAGTAGGGCAGGTTCCCCGCAGCGATAAAATGCTGAGGGAGGAAGCTGTAGTCCGCTTTCAGGCAGTCCCCGTGGATGAGGGTGAGCCTATCGCTTTGCAGGTCCCGCTGCAAATAGTCAAAGAGCCGCCCGTCCTTCTCCACGGCGCAGACGATAGCGCCCGCGTCCAGCAGTTGCTCCGTCAATCCGCCCAACCCGGGGCCGATCTCCAGTACCGTCCGGCCCGCAAGGGGCAGCGCGGCGGCGAGACGCTGCAGCACCCCCTCGTCCACACAGAAATTCTGGCCCAGGTTCTTGTTGGGCAGCAGCTCCTCCCGGGCCAGGGCCTGCTCCACAAAGGCTTTCGTCGCTCTCATGGGTGCATCATATCATTTGTTCGGGTATAAATCAAGGGACCCCGCCAAGGGTCTATTTTTGTCGAATCGGTTATATGTCCCATAAACGGAAGGACAGGGGCGGACAAAGTTGCTATACTGGCGGCAGATCAAAGCAAAGGAGGTGAGCGCGATGCAGCTCGACTTACGACATGCGGCGGAACTGAACGCAAAACGGTACAGGGAGAATGTGAGCTTCCTGCGCGGCTACGAGGCGGCGGCGGAGGCGGGTCGGCCGCTTTCATCCAAATATGCAGAAAAGGCCGGCTGGGTCTGGGCCGTGGAGCGGGTCCGGGCGGATCTAAAGGCGAAAGAGCCGGAGAAGGAGCGTTTTTTCGCCCGACTGTATCATCTGGACCAGCCGATGTCCGGGCATCCGGGACGGGGCAGCGAGATCATAAAATTGTCGATGGATATGAACGTAAGCACGTCCACCCTCTACAAGTGGCGGGAGATGATCCTGGCAGACCTGCTGTTGGCGGCGGTGCAGGCCGGGGTGTTGAAGCCGTTTTAACGGGGGCTTGCCATCGGCCCCGGGACCGGGTATACTGTTTTATAGGCAATATCCGGCAAGGAGGGCAGGGCCATGGTGCATATCGGCAACGATTGGGACGAGCGGCTGGCGGGCGAGTTCGACAAGCCCTACTATCAGGAGTTGAGGCAGTTTTTGATCGAGGAGTATCGCCATCACGTGGTGTACCCGAACATGCATGATATCTTCAACGCCCTCAAATATACCTCCTTCGCGGACACCAAGGTGGTCATCCTGGGCCAGGACCCCTACCACGGCCCCGGCCAGGCCCACGGGCTCTGCTTCTCGGTGCAGAAGGGCGTGGAGCCGCCGCCGTCGCTGCAGAACATCTTCAAGGAGCTCATGGCGGACGTGGGCATCGACCGGCCGCAGCACGGGGAGCTGACCTGCTGGGCCAGGCAGGGGGTGCTGCTCCTCAATACGGTGCTGACCGTCCGGGAGCACGAGCCCAATAGCCATAAGGGGAAGGGCTGGGAGACGCTGACGGATCGGATCATCTCGGAGCTGAACAACAAGACCACGCCCGTGGTGTTCCTCCTCTGGGGCGCTAACGCCCGGAGCAAGAAGGCGCTCATCACCAACCCCCTCCACGTGAAGTTGGAGACCGTGCACCCCAGTCCCCTGTCCGCTTACAACGGGTTCTTCGGCTGCCGCCACTTCTCCAAGGCCAACGCCATTTTGGAGGCGTCCGGGCAGACGGCGATCGATTGGAATGTAGTTTAGTGTTTCTTTTGCCGCTTTTTCTCTTTATACAAAGAGAAAAAGCGGCGGAAAAAGAGAAACTCATTCGGGATAATTGGTCAGGCACGCGTGCCGTACATCCCAGTCAAAGTTCTTTTTGGTCCTTTTTCTTACAAGAAAAAGGACGAAGCTTTCAATAAATACCTATAAAAGAAAGGACTCCACTCCATGAAAAAGATCGAAACTTCCAAGGCCCCCGGGGCTATTGGCCCCTACAGCCAGGGCATGACCAGCGGCAAGCTGGTGTTCACCTCCGGCCAGATCCCCCTGGACCCCGCCACCGGCGCCATCGTGGGCGAGACCATCGAAGCGCAGAGCGAGCAGGTGCTGAAGAACCTGCAGGCCGTGCTGGAGGCCGGCGGCGCCAGCCTCGCTACCGTCGTCAAGACCACCTGCTTCCTCAGCGACATGGGGAACTTCGCCGCTTTCAACGGCGTCTACGCCAAATACTTCACCGGCGACTGCCCGGCCCGCTCCTGCGTGGCAGTGAAGACCCTGCCCAAGGGCGTTTTAGTTGAGGTCGAGGCGATAGCCGAGGTTTTGTAAAGAAGCAGTCCTGTTTTTGCCGCTTTTTCTCTTTCGAAAAAGAGGAAAAGCGGCGGAAAAAGAGAAACTCAAGAAGATAATGGGATAGGATGCGGCAGCCTTATCTCTTCTTAAAGTTCTTTGGGTATGCACCCTTTCTTCCAAGAAAGGGTGCGTGCTTTCAATACATACCTATAAAACAAGGAGGTCCCCATGGAGTGGTTGGTATTAGGCTTGTTCTGCGCCGGGCTCGTTCTGTGCCTGGTGCTGGACGCGTCGATCCTGTACGCCCTCCTGGCGGGTCTCCTGCTGTTTTTGGCCTACGGGCGGCGACAGGGCTTTCATTGGGGCGAGCTGGTCCGGATGGCGTTCGACGGGGTGAAGACGGTGAGAAACATCCTCATCACCTTCCTGCTCATCGGCGTGCTGACGGCTCTGTGGCGGGCGGCGGGGACCATCTCCGTCATCGTCTGCTATGCGGCGCAGCTCATCCGGCCCGGGGTGTTCCTGCTCATGACCTTCCTGCTGAATGCGGGCGTGTCCGTGCTCACGGGCACCTCCTTCGGCACTGCCGCCACCATGGGCGTCATCTGCGCCACCATGGGCAGCGTCATGGGCGTACCCGTGATCCTGACCGGCGGCGCGGTGCTGGCCGGGGCCTTCTTTGGGGATCGGTGCTCACCCGTGTCCACCAGCGCCCTGCTGGTGGCGACCCTGACCGAAACCAGCATCTTCGACAATATTAAACGCATGGTGAAGACGGCCCTGGTGCCGTTCTTCGTCTCCTGCGCCGTTTACGCCGCCCTGGGGCTGTTGACCCCCCATGGCGAAGGGACCCTGGACCTGACCGCCCTCTTTTCCCGGGAGTTCCGTTTGAGCCTCTGGGCCGTGGTCCCGGCGGCGGTGATCCTGGTCCTGTCGCTGTTCCGGGTGAACGTGAAGCTCGCTATGAGCGCCAGCATCCTGTCCGCCGTGCCGGTGTGCCTGTGGCTGCAGGGCTCCGAGCCCCTGGCGCTGCTGAAGATGGCCGTGGTGGGCTTCACCGCCGCGGACCCTGAGGTGGGCGCCATGCTGGACGGCGGCGGGATCGTGTCCATGCTTCGGGTGGCGGCTATCGTGTGTCTATCCTCCTCCTATTCGGTGCTGTTTCAGAAGACGGGGCTCCTGGACCGGGTGAAGCAGGCCATTGGGCGGCTGGCGGGGCGGACCAGCCCCTTCTTCGCCATGCTCTCTACGTCGGCCCTGGCTGGCATGGTAGCCTGCAACCAGAGCTTGACCATCCTCCTCGTGCACCAGCTCTGCCGGAATCTGCACACAGACAGCGCGGACACAGCCATCGACCTCGAAGACACGGCGGTGGTAGTCGCGCCCCTGGTCCCCTGGTCCATCGCCGGGGCGGTCCCCCTTTCCGCTGTGGGCGCGCCGGGCACGGCCGTGCTGCTGGCGTGCTATCTGTATCTGTTGCCGGTGTGGAGGCTTATTCATAGGAATCATTGAAAGCTTCGCACCTTTTCTTCGAAAAGAAAAGGTGCAGCCAAAAGAACTTAATAAGAGGGCTATGTTACCGCACATAGCCCTCTCTTTTTTCTTAAGCTTCTCTTTTTTGCGCCGCTTTTTTCTCTTCACCGAAGAGAAAAAAGCGGCAAAAGAAAACTCTTACTCCCTCCTCAACGCATCTATGGGATTCAACCGCGCCGCCTGAACCGCGGGGACGGCGCCGAAGAAGAGGCCCACCACGAAGGAGAAGACGACGGTGGCGGCCACGATGTACCAGCTGATGAAGATGGGCACGCCGGAGACCCGGGACACCATATACGCAAGGCCGATGCCGACGAGGACGCCCAGGATGCCGCCGATGCAGGTGAGCACCCCCGCCTCCGTCAAAAACTGGCCGGAGATCTTCCGCTTCCGGGCCCCCAGGGCCTTCTTGAGCCCGATCTCCGGGGTCCGCTCCGTGACCGACACCAACATGATGTTCATGACGCCGATGCCGCCCACCAGCAGCGAAATGCTGGCGATCCAGATGAGCTGCCGGTTGGTGGCGCTGCTCAGCTCCTGGAGCTTCTTAGCCTGCTCCAAAAGGTCCTTGCTCTTGTAGGTCACGTCCCCGGTCCCCAGGAGCGTCTTGTTTAGGATCGCGGCGGTCTGCTTCCCGGCTTCGGTCATCTCGTCGGTGCTGCCGGCGCGGACGACGACGGAGCTGGGCTGGTCGTAGGCGAACAGGGTGGGCCAGGTGGTGGCGGGGATCAGCACCTTGCCGCCGGAGTGGTCGGTGTAGGTGAAGTAATCCTCGATAGAGGTGATGGTGGGCGTAAAGGCAGAGTTCTGGGTGAACTCGCCCACCACCACGTAGGGCTCGGAGCTGATCTCGATGGTCTTGTTGATGGGGTTCTTGCCCATGAACAGCGTCTCGGACACGGTCCTGTCGATGAGGGCCACCTTCTTAAACTCCGTGAAATCCTCGGGCAAAAAGCTCCGGCCGCTGCGGATCACGTACCCGTTGACGCTGAGGAAGTGCTCGTCCACGCCGTAGACGGACCCCTGGTTCAAGCCCTCGGTGCCGTACCAGATCATGCCATAGGCGTCCCGGCGGAGGAACAAGCTGGCGTCCTCCACCTCCTTGATCTTCAATATCTCCGGCAGGATCGAGCTATCCAGCGGCGTCACGTACTCCGGCACCTGCTGATAGCTGGGGTCCAGCACGTAATCCCCCTGGTAGAGGGCCACCTCCACGGTATTGTTGCCCGCGCCCACCAGGTTCTGCTTGATCTGCTCGTTGGTGCCCATGATGGTGGAGGAGATGGCGATGATGGAGGCGATGCCG
>JBGVAK010000111.1:0-2155 GCA_045224495.1 Christensenellales bacterium | reverse complement strand
GGTGCATGTGAAAGACAACAAACGAAGGGTCAGCGATGCGCTGTGGTTCATCGCCCTGATGGGCGTGGTCAGCCTGTTTTCAGACATGACCCACGAGGGGGCACGAAGCATCCTGGGCAACTACCTGAACCTTGCCGGGGCATCGGCGGCGACCATTGGCTTTGTGTCGGGGTTCGGAGAGCTATGCGGGTATTCTCTGCGGATCCTGTCCGGGTATTTGGCGGACAAAACCAAAAAGTACTGGACGTTGGTCATCGCAGGCTATGTTCTGCAGGTGTTGGCCATCCCGGCGCTGGCCCTGGTGCCGCAGAACGGATGGGCCGTTGCCTGCGGCCTGGTCATTTTGGAGCGCATAGGAAAGGCCATCAAAAAGCCTGCCAAGAATACCCTGGTCAGCTTCGCCGCCGGCGAGGTCGGTACGGGCAAGGGCTTTGCCTTTCAGGAGTTTCTCGATCAGCTGGGGGCCTTTATCGGGCCGGTCCTCCTCTTTCTCATCGCCGCCGTTCGGGAGAAGGGAGATCTGTTTTCCACCTATCGCCTTAGTTTCGCCGTGCTGGGGATACCGGCCCTCATCACCATCGGCCTCGTCCTGTTCGCCCGGAGGAAGTACCCGGACCCGGAGGCCTTCGAGGAGAAGCAGACGGAAACGGCCGAGTTTCGCTTCCGTAAATCCTTTGCGCTCTATATGGTCGCTATCTGCCTGTTCGCCTTCGGTTTCGCGGATTTCCCGCTGATCACCCTCCATGCAGCCAAGACGCAGGCGTTCCCGGACGCCGCGCTGAGCCTGCTGTACGCGGCGGCTATGGCGGTGGACGCCTTCGCAGCGCTGTTTTTCGGCTGGCTGTTCGATCGGATCGGCCTAAAAGCCCTGCTCGTTTCCACGGCCCTGAGCGCCTTCTTCTCCTGCTTCGTGTTTCTGACGAGGGCCCCCTGGCTGATCGGCGTAGGCGTCGTGCTCTGGGGCGTGGGCATGGGGGCGCAGGAGAGCATCATGAAGGCCGCCGTCAGCCGGATCGTGCCCCGTGCCCGGCGGGGGACCGGCTTCGGCATCTTTGAAACGGGCTTCGGTGCGGCGTGGTTCCTGGGAAGCTGGCTCCTGGGCGCCTTGTATGATCTCGACCCCCGCCTTCTGGTGGCCGTCTCCGCGACGGCGCAGCTGCTAGCCATAGTCTTCTATGGCCTGTGTATGCAACGACAGCACAAAGAATGATAGTAAAAACGGCTCGCGCTTGCGGGCCGCTATTCTATTACGTGCGATCAGCGGTAGAACCGCTTGATGTAGTCCAGCACGTCCTGCCGGGTTCCCATGAAGGGGCCCGGCGTTTCCATCTTCAGGGAGACCAGGGCCGCCGCGAACTCCAGCGCAGCGGGGATGTCGTGATCGAGACGCTCCGTGAGATACCCGGCGAAGGTGGTGTCGCCCCGGCCGGTCCGGCCCGAGAGATTCCGGGGCTTCAGAGGCGCGCGATAGATCCGCTGTCCGTCGCAAACGATGGCTTCAGTGTTGTGGGTGATCAGCACTTCCTTCGCGCCCCATTCACAGAGCAGGAAGGCGGCCTTCTCCCGATCGTCCGTGCCGGTGAGCACCTCCGCTTCGGCGGCATCGGTCTTGAGATAGCGGATCAGGGGCAGATATTGTTTCTTTTCAGGCCAGTCCCGCAGCTCCAAGGTGCCGTCCTCGTTCCGGCACCGGAGCACCGCCTGCACGTCCAGGGCCGTGTCACCGCGCTTGGCGCAGGCTTCGATGAGATCCCCGCCCATGTCCCCCTTCACGAGACCGCCCAGGTGATAGATGCGAGCCGGTTCCGCCGGCAGATCCGCCGGGGCATAGGGGACGATGCCCTGGGTGTTCAGGCTCCGCCGACGCTCCCTGTCCGCGGTGAAGTAGGTGTTCTCCATCTCGGTGCAGGTGGGGGAGAACACGGGGAACACCTTTTCCACTTTGCTGTCCCGGAAGGTGGCGAAGGGGTCCACCCGCTGGGGATCGCCCTTGGGCACCACCGCCACTCGGTGGCCGATGGCCGCCGCCGCGTAGCCGGAGAAGGTGACGGCGCCGCCGGTCCGAAATTCCTCCCGACCGTCGAAGTCGATGTTGTGATCCAGAGTGATCTGGCCGATGATCATGATGTCATACATGGGGGATCGCCTCGCATTC
>JBGVAK010000110.1:0-36805 GCA_045224495.1 Christensenellales bacterium | reverse complement strand
TCCGATCCCACCAAGCATGTGGTCATCGCCCCCGCGCCCTCCGTCCGTGTTCAGATCGGCGAGTGCTTCGGCATCCCCATGGGCACCAACGTGGAAGGCAAGCTCATCGCGGCCTGCCGCCGTTTGGGCTTCGACAAGGTGTTCGACGTAGACAACGCCGCCGACGTGACCATCATGGAGGAAGGCACCGAGCTCATCCACCGCATCCAGAACGGCGGGCCCCTGCCCCAGATCACTTCCTGCAGCCCTGGCTGGATCAAGTTCTGCGAGCACTACTACCCCGAGTTCATCCCCAACCTGTCCACCTGCAAGTCCCCCCAGGGCATGTACGGCGCGCTGGTGAAGAGCTACTATGCCGAGCATGCGGGCATCGACCCCAAGGACATCATCTGCGTGTCCGTCATGCCCTGCACGGCCAAGAAGTTCGAGTGCAACCGTCCTGAGCTGGGCCACAACGGCCTGCCCGATGTGGACGTGTCCCTGACCACCCGTGAGCTGGCCCGCATGATCAAGAAGGCCGGCATCATCTTCGACAAGCTCCCCGACGAAGTTGCGGACGATCTGCTGGGCGAAGCCTCCGGCGCCGGCCACATCTTCGGCGCCACCGGCGGCGTTATGGAAGCGGCCCTGCGTACCGTGTACGAAGTGGTCACCGGCAAGACTCTGGAGAAGGTGGAGTTCGAGGCCGTCCGCGGCGTCGAAGCCATCAAGGAAGCCGAGTACGACCTCAACGGCCTCAAGGTCCGCGTGGCGGTCACCTCCGGCCTCGAGAACGCCAGCAAGCTCCTCGACATGGTCAAGCGCGGTGAAAAGGACTACCACTTCATCGAAGTCATGGCCTGCCCCGGCGGCTGCGTCAACGGCGGCGGTCAGCCCATCGTGCCCAGCAACTTCAAGAACTTCCACGACGTGCGGGCCATCCGTGCGGCCGGCCTCTATGGTGAGGACGCCAATATGCCGCTCCGCAAGTCCCACGAGAACAAGGAAGTCCAGAAGCTGTACAAGGACTACCTGGGCGAGCCCTGCAGCCACAAGGCTCACGAGCTGCTGCACACCACCTACACCAACCGCGGCCTCTACAAATAAGGTCCGAACAGCTGCATAGCAAAAGCAGGAAGCCTGCAAAGGCTTCCTGCTTTTCTATATTGGTAGGGGATGGGGGAGGAGTCAGTGTTCCTGCTTCCAGGCCTTGATCTCCTCCAAGCGCTTCTTGTACTTGGCTTCCAGACCCTGCTCCGTGGGCCGGAAGTATTCCCGCCCCAAGAGGGAGTCGGGCAGGCACTGCATGCTGGTGATCTTGTCCTCGTAGTCGTGAGCGTACTTGTACCCCTTGCCGTACCCCAGGTCCTTCATAAGCCCCGTGGGGGCGTTGCGGATGTTCAGGGGTACGGGCTCGTCCAGCTGCTGCAGAGCGTCCTGCTTGGCCTCCATGTACGCTACGTCCATGGCGTTTGATTTGGGGGCCATGGACATGTACACCACCGCCTCGGTCAAATGGACGCTGCACTCCGGCATACCGATGAAATGACAGGCCTGGTAGGCGGCCACAGCGATCTCGATGGCGTGGGGATCGGCCAGGCCCACGTCCTCGCTGGCGAAGCGGACCACCCGCCGCGCCACGTACAGAGGGTCCTCGCCGGCCTCCAGCATCCGGGCCAGCCAGTACACCGCCGCATCGGGATCGGAGTTGCGCATGGATTTATGGAGAGCGGAGATCAGATTGTAGTGTTCCTCGCCGTTTTTGTCGTAAAGCAGGGATTTCTTGGAGACACACTGCTCAAGGGTCTCTCGGGTGACGGTGATGCGGCCTGCCTCGTCCATATCCCCGTTGAGCACCACCATCTCCAGGGTGGAAAGGGCGTTGCGGGCGTCCCCGTTGGAGAAGACGGCGATCATGTTCAGCATCTCGTCTGTGATATCCACCTGCTCCTTACCGAATCCGCGAGGGTCGTTGACAGCCCGACGCAGGAGCTCGGCCAGCTCCTCGGTTTTCAACGCCTGCAAAACGAAGACCTTGCAGCGGGAGAGAAGCGCGCCGTTGATCTCGAAGGAGGGGTTCTCCGTGGTGGCGCCGATCAGGATGATGCTGCCCTTCTCCACGAAGGGAAGGAAGGCATCTTGTTGGGCCTTGTTGAAGCGATGGATCTCGTCCACGAACAGGATGGTCCTGTCTCCGAAACGGCGGTTTTCCTCAGCCTGCTGCATGACGGTGCGGATCTCTCGGATACCGCTGGTGACGGCGGAGAAGTCGATGAAAGCGGACTTGGTCCGATTGGCGATGATGCGGGCCAGGGTGGTCTTGCCCACACCCGGCGGGCCCCAAAAGATCATGGAGCAGACCTGGTCGCTTTCGATGAGACGACGCAAGACCTTGCCAGGCCCTAACAGATGGGTCTGACCCACGAATTCATCCAATGTTTGGGGACGAAGGCGGGCCGCCAGGGGTTGAGGCACCTCCTTCACGAAGAGGGAATACTGTTCCATAGACTACCTCCCAAAGGAAGTATACCACAAAAAAGAGGGCCGGGGAAGACCCGACCCTCGCTTTTGAGCCAAAGCTTATTTCACAGCGTCCTTCAGCGCCTTGCTGGCCTTGAAGAAGGGCACATTGGCAGCGGAGATGTTCACCAGCTCGCCGGTACGGGGGTTCTTGCCCTCCCGTGCCAGACGGTGCTTGCAGCCGAAGGTACCGAAACCGGACAGAGAGACGGTGTCTTCCTTGATGGTTTCCGTGATGGTTTCTAAAGCGGCGGCGACGGCTGCAGCGGCATCCTTCTTGGACAGGCCGGTCTTCTCAGCAATGGCCTTGATGAATTCAGTTTTATTCATGGGAAAACTCCTTTCAAGTTTGGCCCATTATATCATCTTAGTTTGCACTTGTCCATACATAAAAACGCCTATTTGTCTATAAAATTCTGACTTTTTTGTGTCATTTTGGCGAGAATGACCCATAATATTTTTTGTATTGCCTGAAAGAAAATAAATAAGCTTATCCTAACCGAACCGGCGTGCCGGTCAGCAAAATTCAGGATCGAACGTAATTACGTGCTTTTTACTATATTTCGTTGTCGAGACGCAATATGGCTTCCAGCTCCGAGACGGTGGGACCGCTTCGACCGCCAAAATGTGACACACACCAAGCGCCGGCAGCGCAGGCCCTGCGGTTCGCTTCTTTGGGAGTGCAGCCGGAGAGCAAAGCGGCCAGGAAGGCGCCGTCATATACGTCGCCCGCTCCGACGCGATCCCGAATGGGCACCGAGAAGGCGGGGGAGGAGAACACCTCGCTGCGGGTGTAAACCACCGCGCCCCGCTCGCCTCGCCGGGCCACCACCATAGGCACCTGCTCTAACAGCTTTCTTGCAGCGATATCAGGGTCCCTTTCGTTCACCAGGGGACAGAGCTCGTCCACAGCGGAGCCGAACAGCAGATCGCAGTAGGAGAGCGCCGCCTGCATGTTGTTGGCAAAGGTCCTGTCCTGCAGGGATTCCAGCCGCGCGTTCACATCCAGGGCGACAGGGATGCCCGCTTCATGACATCGACGCATCAAGGCCAGCTGATTGACCGCTGCCGGGTCCTCCCGCAGCGTCATGCCCGAGGAATGCATCCAGGAGATGCGGAACAATATGTCCATCGGTATCTGATCTGCTGTCACGTCGTGCTGGCTGGCTCCCACCCGAGGGAATGCAAAGGGAACCCGTTCTCCCTTCTCGTCCAATACCAACAGGACCATGGTGGTCATGGACTTTTCCTTCAAGGTCAGCAGCGAAGCGTCCACGCCCTCCTGCTCCAGGCCTGCTTTCAGAGCGCGACCGAAAGCGTCCTGTCCGGCGGTGCCCAAAAACAGCGCAGGCGCACCTAAACGGGCCAGGGTCACGGCGGTGTTGGCTACGCTCCCTCCATGGGAAAAGCGAACGGTCAGGGCGTCGGGGTCAACGGTTTTCTGCTGAGCCGACAAAGCTTGTCCGTAGGGGATGAGCAGGTCGGCACAGATATCTCCATAGCAGAGGACTGGCAGCATGGTCTTTCCTTTCAGCGTCTGTCAACGGTGATCACGGGGTTGAAAGCTTCGTTGAGGGCGGTGATCTCCGCTACGGCCCGGGCCTTCAGCTCTCCGTCGGTGAGCTTGATCTCATAGGGGGCGGATATGTCGAATACCAGGTTGGTATGGGTTTGTCCCCGGACCAGGCGGAAATCGTGGATTGTGATTCGTTCGTCGATCCGTCCCATAGCCTGCTTCACCAGGGCCTTGGCCTGGTCGGTTTCCGGGTTGTTGACGGCGATGGGGTCCATGTGGATGGTGGACAGGCAGTTGTACTTCTTGTTCAGCTCCCACTCGATGTTGTCTATCATGTCGTGGGTGGAGAGCATATCGGCATCCTCGTCCACCTCCGCATGGAGGGTGATCATCAGCCGTCCGGGACCGTAGTCGTGAACGATCAGATCGTGGACGCCCAGGACGCCCTCGTGGCCCATGACCGTGTCAGCGATGGACTGGAGGAGTTCCGGATCGGCCTTCTTGCCCAGCAGCAGATCCACCGTTTCCTTAGCTGTGCCGAAGCCGCCCCAAAGGATCAGCATCGACACCGCCAGGGAGCACCAGGGGTCCGCATTGAGGTGCCAAAAGTGGTTCAGCGCCATGGAGAGAAGCACTGCGCCGGAGGTGATGCAGTCGAAAAGACTGTCCTTGGCTGTGGCCAGCATGGCGGAGGAATCATATTTCTTTCCGTACCGTGTGTTATACAGAGCCATGTACAGCTTCACCACGATGGAGCAGAGCAGGACTACGAAGGCGGCCACGGTGAACACGGGCGCAGGAGCGTGGGAAATGAGGCTCTGCACGGAGCTCTTGATCAGCTCCACGCCCATAAGCAGGATCAAAAAGGCGATGATGAGGGCGGACAGATACTCTGCCCGTCCGTGGCCGAAGGGATGCTCCGTGTCCGGTTTTTTGTTGGACAGGATGAAACCGCCTAAGGAGACCAGGGAGGACCCCACGTCGCCCAGGTTGTTGAAACCATCGGCCTGGATGGCCAAAGAGCCGATCAGGACGCCCAGGACGATCTTGAAGCAACTCAATATAAGGTTGAGGAAGATGCCCACGGCGCCGCAGATCATGCCGTAGCCGTGGCGGATGGAGTCCTCATCTTTCGTATTACGCAAAAAAAGCCTGGACAGCAATGCGATCATAAGGCTTTCTCCTTTTCCTGTTGAGTATTTAAAAAGTATATCACGACTCATGAAAATATGCAATGAAGGAAAGCACTTGCAATTTATTGTAGAATGGGGCATAATAAAGAAGGAATAAAAGAAACAAGAAGGAGGTAGGTTATGCTTTCAGCCCTCGGTCCTCTGGCGGTGCCCTGTATCCTGTGTTTCCTGTTTGGCATCCTCATGTTCATCGTGGAGATGTTTACGCCGGGCTTCGGCGTGGCGGGCGGCTTGGGCATCGCTTCCTTTGCGGCCATCATCGTCATGCAGTTCCTGGCCAACTCCGTCACCGCGGCTTTGATCGTCACGGCGGTCCTGGTGCTGCTGCTGGCCATCATCATCGTGCTGTTCATCCGTTCCTTCCAGAAGGGAGCTCTGTCCCGTTCCAGGATCGTGAACGCTGCGGCGGTGGAGGGGGAGTCCTCCCCAGCGGCTAAAGAGAAGAACCTGGTGGGCAAGACCGGCACGGCGGTGACGGCCCTGCGGCCTGCGGGCATCGCGGAGATCGACGGAGAGCGCATGAACGTCTCCACCTACGGCAATTTTATTGACGCCGGCAAGGAGATCACCGTAGCTGCCGTGGAAGGCCTGAATGTGTTCGTGAAATGAAGTACTGCAAAAAGTGCGGCTGCCTGTATGCCACCGACGTTTGTCCCAAGTGCGGCATCGAGGAGCCTGAGAACCAACCGGAGCCCCAGGCTCCTGACAAGAAGACGCTGGTCCATCAGTGGATCGGATTGCTCGTGGGCATACCTCTGTTCATCATGGCCATCTATGTCGTGATCTACATGCTCTATTCCCGCGGTTAACGAAACGAATCTATTACACAGGAGGATACTACCTATATGTTTCCCGCAATTATTATCGTCGTACTCGTCATCATCTTCCTTTCCCTGCTCTTCAGCTTCGTGCCCATCGGCCTGTTGATCTCCGCCAGCGCCTCCGGCGTCAAGCTGAACATCAGCACTCTGGTCGGTATGCGCTTGAGGAAAGTCATCCCCGCCAGGATCGTCAATCCCCTGATCAAGGCTACCAAAGCCGGCATCCAGCTGCCCCTCAACAAGCTGGAGGCCCACTACATGGCGGGCGGCAACGTGGACCGGGTGGTCAACGCCCTGATCGCCGCCATGCGCGCCGGCATTCCTCTGGACTTCGAGCAGGCCTGCGCCATCGACCTCGCTGGTCGTAACGTGCTGGAGGCCGTGCAGATGAGCGTCAATCCCCGGGTCATCGAGACCCCCGTCATCGCCGCCGTGGCTATGGATGGTATCGAGCTGAAGGCCAAGGCCAAGGTCACCGTCCGTGCCAACATCGACCGTCTGGTGGGCGGCGCCGGCGAGGAGACCATCATCGCCCGTGTCGGCGAAGGCATCGTCACCACCGTCGGTTCCTCCCGGAGCCATAAGGAAGTTCTGGAGAATCCTGACTCCATCTCCCGTACCGTTTTGGATAAGGGTCTCGATGCGGGTACCGCTTTTGAGATCCTTTCCATCGATATCGCCGATGTGGACGTGGGCCGCAACGTAGGCGCCCAGCTGCAGATCGACCAGGCAGAAGCCGATAAGCGCATCGCTCAGGCGAAGGCCGAGGAGCGCCGCGCCATGGCCGTGGCCCAGGAGCAGGAGAACGTGGCTGCTGTGGCCGGCATGCGGGCCAAGGTCATCGAAGCGGAAGCCGAGATCCCCATCGCCATCGCTCACGCCTTCAAAGAGGGCAAACTGGGCGTCATGGACTACTACAACATGAAGAACGTGATCTCCGATACGGATATGCGCAACGCTATCTCTCACGCCGCTGACCCCAACACAGCCAAGAAATAAGCGAAGGGTGAGGACATACTGTGGATGTTCTGATAATATTGATCGCGATCATCGGCATTGCCACATCTGTCGCGAACAAAAAGAAAATGGCGGAAGCCCAAAGGCAGCGTCAGGCGGCTCGACAGAGGGAAGCGGCTGGCTCTAAACCTGCGGCCTCGCAGAGCACCCAAAGCAAAACGTCTTCCTCCAAATCTCCTGCAGCTCCCTCCAAGTTCCCGCCTGCCGGACCGTCCAAGTTCCCGCCGGTTGCGAACAAGCGTCAGCCGGTGGCGGCACAGAAGACACAAGCCAAGCCGAACGCTCCTGCCTATGGCGGTACGCCGAGGTACACCCATGTGGTCACCAGCACCCTGGAGGGGGGGCATACCCATACGGAATCCAGCATGACGGGGGAGGAGGCCTGTCCGCCGCCTCAGGCTGGAAAAGAACAGCATGAGGTGGAGAGGACGTCAGTCGCTGCAGCCGGAGGTCTATTGGACTTTCAAGCCAACAGTGTGCTGCAGGGCGTTCTGTTTTCGGAGATCCTGGGGAAGCCAAAAGCGCTTCAAAGGGACTAAATGCAGCGTAACGATGTAGTTAAGGGTGTATTCATTGTCGTACCATTGGCCGTACTGTGCATGCTCTACGGCCTTTGGCTCGTCATGGATACACCCGTTTATGTGGAATCCATGCTCGTCGGCGGCGCGGTCCTGCTGCTGTTCGCTTTGCTGTTCATCCGGTTCGTGCCCCGCACATTCGACTTTCTCATGGGCGCAGATCAGGAGATGCAACTATCGACTGTGCAGCGGACGAGCACCATCGGTGTGCGGGAGCTCCTGCGTCTGATCCTCATGCTGGCTATTTGCCGGGGCATCTATATGCTGGGGGCCTTTCTGTGGAGCCTGTATTTGCACGGGTACACAGAGACCGTCTTTGAGATCCAGCATATCTGGGCGGATCATCTGCTGGCAGGCCGCATCATCTCTATCGCCAACAAAGGGTATGCGGTGGAGACGGCTGAACTTGTCGGCAGATATGTAAACCTGCTGTATCCGCCGTTCTATCCTCTGATCGTCCGTATGATCAGTCCGATGTATTTGAGCAGCATCCGGGCCGGATTCTTTGTTTCCAACATCAATGCGATCCTAAGCGGCATCGTGCTGTATCTGCTGGTCATGCACGACTCCGACCGTCGTTCCGCCGTGCGTGCCCTTTGGTATTACTGCATCCTACCGCCCAGCTTTTTGCTCACCTGCACCATTCCGGCAAGCACCTTCCTGCTGCTGTCCCTGCTCAGCGTTTACTGCGCTAGGCGGCGGTATTTCATCGTCAGCTCCCTCTTTGGCGCCATGGCCGCCTTGACGGATCGGGTGGGCATCGTTTTGGTAGTGCCTCTGCTCCTGGAGTTTTTCAACGCCATGACGCGGGAGTATCGCTCCTTGAAGGAGATCACCTGGCGGTTCTATCTGAAGAAGGCGCTGATCGGCTCCACGTTCATTCTGGTGCCTTTGGGATTCATCACCTATCTCATCATCAACCGTATGGTGGGCGGGAGTTTCTTCGCGTATGTCGAGTATCTGGAGGAGCTATACGACAGCGAATTCGCTCTTTTTTATCGGGTATGCGGCGTTCAGACGGAGCGGCTGATCGATGCCTACCGCACCTTCGAGCCCTCTTTAGCCTTCGGACTGTATTTGCCCAGCCTCCTATGCTCCGTAGGCAGCCTTGCTTTGATGCTGGCGAAAGGGAAGGATCTGCGCGCCAGCTACCTGGCGTATATTATCGTTTTCTTTGCGGTGATCCTGAGTCAGACCGGCGTCATGGATGCGCCGCGGCAACTGTTCTGCTGCTTCCCGGTCATCATCGCTATGATGCGGCTCACAAAGAACCGTCTCGTCGATTTGTTGCTGTCCCTGCTGTGTATCGCGGGGTCTATAGTCTATTTGGGGATGTATGTGGCCGGTTGGCCTGTGGTGTAAGTCTATGCTGGAGTTGTATGTAACGTTTATGAAGATCGGCGCCGTCATGTTCGGCGGGGGTTACTCCATGCTCCCCCTGCTCATGCGGGAGCTGGTGGACAACAAGAAATGGTGCACGGAGGAGGAGGTCCTGGATTACTTCTCCCTGGCCCAGTGCACCCCCGGGGTCATAGCGATCAATTCCGCCACCTTCGTGGGCTATAAGCGGGGTAAGGTCCTGGGCGGGATCGTAGCCTCCCTGGGCGTGGTGACGGTGCCGCTGATCACTATCACCATCATCGCCGCCGTGCTCCAAAACCTGATGGAATATGCCCTGGTGCAGCACATCTTCGCCGGCGTTCGGGTGGCTGTGGCAGCCCTTATGACCGTGACCATCGTTCGTCTCATCAAAAAGGCGGCTAAGGACTGGATCAGCTGGGCCATCGTCATCGCGGCGTTCCTGCTGCTGACTGTGATTGGACTCGATTCCGTCTGGCTGGTGCTGATCGCCGCAGTGTTCGGCATACTGGTGGGGAGGTGGAAAAAATGATCAAGACCATCCTTCTGCTCGTCTTCGAGTTTATGAAGACAGGGCTCATGGCCGTGGGCGGCGGCATGGCCTGTATCCGCTTCCTGCAGGATATGATCGCCAAATACGGCTGGCTTACGGGCGAGGAGCTGGCGAACATCATCGCCGTAGCGGAGTCCACCCCCGGTCCCATCGGTGTCAACGCGGCCACCTACGTTGGCTATAGCGTCCTGTCCCAGTACGGCACCTTCTGGGCCCTGCTGGGCGGGGTCATCGCCACTTTATCCCTGATATCCCCCCAGATCGCTGTCATCGTGCTGGTGGCCCGGGGCCTCGAAAAGTACCGCAGCTCCAAGCTGGTGAACGACGCCTTCGGCGCCTTGCGCCCCGCGGCGGCTGGTCTGGTAGCGGCGGCGGGCTGGTCAGTCATTCGTTCCTCTCTCAGCCTTAGCTTCACGCCTTTCCACGTGGACGTGACCTCGCTGATCCTGTATGCAGCTATCGTGGCGCTCATGTTCCTGCCCAAGCTAAAGAAGATACATCCCGTGCTGTTCCTGGCTGCCGGCGGCCTGATAGGCGCTCTATTGAGCCTTTGATCATTGACAAAGCCGGGTCGTTGATTGTACAATACTCTGCGTAGCGCGGCTTTTCAGCTGCTTTTGCCGGTGTGTCGGAATGGCAGACGATGGGGACTTAAAATCCCTTGCTGTAAGGCGTGCGGGTTCGAGTCCCGCCACCGGCACCAACGGGGCCCCGAACGGGGCCCCGTTACTGTTATCGAGGCGGGACTCGAAGCCGCGTTAAGAAAACACCGCAGTGCGGTGTTTTTAGCGGCAAGGGCAGAGTCCCGCCACCGGCAACCAGATTATGGAAAAGGCCGCCCTTTTCAGGACGGTCCTGTATCCTATCGCTTCAAAAAATAGGCTTTACGGGAGAGCGCGTACCAACATAAATTTACACCTTTTTCTTCGTTGTGTTTCATGCAGGTAAAGACCATACCGCATTTCTGCATGACGCGACCGGAATTGGGATTGTCGGGATGGTGGCAGGCGACGACTTGTTCTACGCCGACCTGTTCAAAGAAAAATGCCATCAGCGTCCGTACTGCCTCCGCTACCAGGCCCTGGCCCCACCAAGGGCGACCGATGCAATATCCGATCTCCACGGTGCCGGTGCTCTCGTCTATTCTTACACCGCTGATGCTGCCAATGGGCTCGCCTAAGGACCTGAGCTCCACAGTCCAATGGTAGTAGTTGAGCTCGTTATATCTTTTCAGCCAGCTATCTATCACCATGTGGGTTACGGATGGATTTTGATGGGTTTGCCAGGTGAGATACTTTGTCACCTCAGGGTCGCTGGCCCAGTTTCTGTACATAGGCGCCGCATCCTCCAGGACAAAAGGCCGGAGGACGAGGCGCTCTGTTTCGATTCGCTGTGTGCCGATATGGTGCATTTGCTGGCCATCTCCTGTACGTTTTTTTCAGTATACAGAATGGACTATGTATTGGCAATCTTTTTTTCGTTTGTTTTGGCTGGTATGAACAGGATCGTCAACACCGACAACAACAGACACGCTCCGCCCGCCAGCCAGTACGCCAGGGTCAAACTACTGGAAGTGCCGTATATTTCCAGCGCCCCGGAAAAGAGGCTGCCCACGGTCAGGGCGGATATGCCGAAGTGCCATAGCTGCAGGGTAGAATAAGAGGGCATAGAGCGGCCTACTCTTTGCCACAGGAGAGCGGGAAGGGCACCCCCCAGCAGAGGAAAGGCAAAGGCGTACAGCATACCATAGGCGTATACGCCGTGGCTGAAGACCTCGTACACCGCCCCGAAGAGTGCCGTAAGGATGGTGATCACCAGATACCGAAAGGCGATCCGTGTACAGGTGTTTTGATCATGCTCAACAGGTGATGCAAACAATGTCGCTCACGCTCCTTTCCGTGATCCTTTTTCCGTTGGAGGTAGGATTATTGACCACCTGCCCCTGGAACACCATGGTGGAAGATCCGCCGCCGTCCAGGTTGTAGGCAGTCTTAGCCCCCAGTTCTTGCAGGACTTGTGCCAACTCTTTGAGGGATAAGCCTTCGCTGGCGCTGGTACGTCCATCGGATACGACGAACAGGTAGTGGAGATCGTCTACTATGCCGATGGCGGTCCGGGGATTGCTGGCCATGGCCCGGCCTACCTCGTCACCGGAATCTACAGCGATCTCGCCGTCCACCAACAGGGCGGGTCCGAAAGAGAGCACGTTCCAGGCGCCGCTGTCCAGAAGATCTTGGGCGCTGATCTCCGACTCGTTGATAATGCCGAAGCTGCCGTCCTGATAGATCACCAGATCCTCCGTGTTCCGGTTGGCTTTGCTGCGATATAGGACCCCGTTGCGGATGACGTATCCCGACGTGCGTGCTCCATAATAGTCCCCGTTGACGGCCAAGACGGCGTTGGCGTTTTGGGCGATACGGCTGGTCTTGGCGGTCACGTTCCGCCCGTAGGCGCTGTTGGCGAAGGCCGTCTGCAGATATTCGGGAGAGGAGAGGACCACGTCCGCCACATAGATGGTGGAATCGTAGGCTCGGATCTCCTGGATGGTGATGGATACGTTCCCGTCGGAATAGCTGTTCTCCGTGGAGATAACTGTATCGACGTTGGGCGTAGAGACGGTCTCAGTGGTGGCGCTGATCGTTGCCGTCTGCACTGTGGCCACATCGGTTGTGGCTGAAATCGTCGTTTCCGTTGGTGGAACGGTCGCCGCGACAGCCGTCTCCGCTTCGACCACGGCATACGAATGTTCGATGACGAAGGTGTCCAATGCTGCGTATATTGTGAATGTGAACAGCAGCAGGGCCCATAGGAGGCTGATGATCTTCTTGCTCTTGACCGTCATAGTGCGTCCGCTCCTTCCATCTTTTCGCTGATGAGGATCTCCAGATTCCCATTGCGGCACCGAAGCTCGTCCAGGAACGATTGGGAAGCGCCGGGGTCCTTCAGCTCCATATCGAAGGTCAGCTTATAGAGGCTGCCCATGTTGGAGGTGCGGGTCTTGATGAGCTTGTGGCTGTTCGTGTACTTGGCGAACAGATCGTCGAAAGCGCCTGCGTACTGCAGTGTTTCCGGCACGGTGATGTGGAGTTCATAGACCTGCTTCTGCCCGAAGTCCAGGTGGGAGAGGATCAGGATCACCAGACCGACCAAAAGGGTGAATAACAGGGCGATGATCACATAGCCTGCCGCACAGGCGAGGCCAGCCGTCATCACCAGGAAGATGGCGGAGATGTCCTTGGCCTTTCCGGCAACGGACCTAAAGCGGACCAGGGAGAAGGCACCAGCCACGGCGATGCCCGTGCCAACGCTGTCGTTGACCATGAGGATAACGGTGCACACCACCATGGGCAGCACCACCAGGGAGATCAAAAGGCCTTTGCTGGTCTCGCCCGATTTGCCCATAATGACGGAGGCGATCAGGCCGCTGAGCCCGGCTGCGGCCAGGCACGCCAGATATATACCCATGGAAAAGCCTTCGGACAGGATGGAATCAAAGATTGCTGACATATTGCATCGCTCCTTTCTGTGCGGGTAGAGATAGAACTGTATTTTCCTCCAGGGAATGGAGATAGGCCGTGCCGTATTTCGAGAAGGAGGTGGGATGGATGCCCAGCTCGTTCAAGGCTTCGGCGAAGGGCAAGGGCATGGCGCCGGCGGTCTTCACCTCCATGAGTTCCAGTCCCGTGGCCAGCAGGGGGAAGCCCCCGGACCCGCGCTCCAGAAGCAGGGCCGTGTCCCGTGCCCGAGGGGTGCTATCGAAAGTGACGCGGAAGCTGGGATCCTCCGTCCAGGCGTAAGCCTCCCGTTCGTAGGCGATCAGCATAGCGGGTTTGGGCCAGCCGTAGAATTCCATGGCGTAGTCGATCTCCCGCCAGATCTGTGTATCCTCCGGACGCTTGCCGTCAACTAGGTACGATTTAGCGTCAGCGAGGGAAAGGCTCACCCGACGCTTGTAGACCACGCCTTCGAACTTTTTCTTCAGCTCCAAATAGACCGTGGAATCCAGGCGCGGCGTCCCGTAGCTCCGAAGCCGCAGCTTTTCCTTATATGCGCCGGCGTCGATGGAATTGCGGATGATCCGATGGTCCGGCGTATCCAGATACAGACTGCAGATGGTGCTTTTGCCGTATTCGTCAAGGATCAGCTTTTCCTTCATACGATGCAGCAGCCGCTTCTTGGTGACCTCGTCCAGGAGGTATTTGCGTTCGACGCGCTTGAAGATATACGTGGTTTCCATGTACGATCAACTCCTCGTTTTGATAGGCCAACTATACCGGGCAAAGATTAAGTTAACCTAAAATACGCCTGTCGATTCTTGTGAACTTTGCAAAAAGAATGTGACGTAGAATTTTCTGCTCAAACATGGTTGCACATTTATTCAAAAAATAACGAACGGAAAATAATAGGTATTAGCAGGTTTACATATGATGAGGACTGTATTATATTATTGGTAATACCGATAAAAGAAGGGTGAAACATGGATAAGGAAACGGTAAAATTGACGAAGCTCAGCAAATGCGCGGGCTGCGGCGCCAAGGTGGGCGCCGGGGTGCTGGCGCAGCTGTTGCAGGACATCAAGGTCCATTCAGACCCCAATCTGCTGGTGGGGTTCGACCACAGCGACGACGCTTCTGTGTACAAGATTTCCGATGACCTGGCCCTGGTACAGACCGTGGATTTCTTTCCCCCCATCGCCGACGATCCGTACCTGTTCGGCCAGATCGCTGCTACCAACGCCCTGTCCGATGTGTACGCCATGGGCGGGGAACCCAAGCTGTGTCTCAACATCATGGCGGTGCCGGAGAAGATGCCCATGGAAGCGGTCCACGATATACTCCGGGGCGGTTACGATAAGGTCTATGAGGCGGGCGCCCTGATCACCGGCGGTCACAGCATCCACGACGACGAACCGAAGTACGGTCTGGCCGTTACCGGCTTCGTCCATCCGGATCGGGTGCTGACCAATGCCGGAGCGAAGCCGGGGGATGTACTATTCCTCACCAAGCCCTTGGGTATAGGTATCCTCAGTACGGCGGCCAAGGCGGACATGGTCAGTGAAGAAAGCAGGCAGCGCATGTTAGAGCTCATGACCACCTTGAACCGATCTGCCCGGGACGTGATGGTCCAGTACGACGTCCACGCCTGCACGGACGTGACGGGCTTCGGCCTCATGGGCCATATGTTTGAGATGATGGAGGGCAGCGGCACCCAGGCCGTCGTCGACACAGGCGCCTTGGATCTGATCCCGGAGGCCAGGGAGCTGGCCAGGTTCGGTCTGATCCCCGCTGGCGCCTACCGCAACAGGACCTTCGCGGAGAAGGCGGTGGACCTGGAGAATATCGAGCTCAGCGTTCAGGATATGCTCTTCGATCCCCAGACCTCCGGCGGGCTGCTGATCGCCTGTGCGGCGAAGGATGCGGATCGGATGTTCGAGGCATTGAAGAAGACCGTCCCCAGCGCACAGCGCATCGGAACGGTCCAGGCGTATGAGGGAGGAAAGCGCATCTTCCTGCGCTGATCAGGCCAGGGCGCGGAGGGCGTCGACGGCTGCGTCCACGTCTGCTGCCGTGTTGACGTAGCCCAAAGAGAAGCGTACCGTCCCCTGGGGGAAGGTGCCGAGGCTTTTGTGAGCCGAAGGGGCGCAGTGGAGCCCGCATCGGGTCAGGATGCCGAATCGCTGCTCCAGTTCATAGGCCATGGCGGCGTTGTCCTTCTTCAGGAATTCCACCGACAGGACGCCCACCCGGTTTTCGAGGGTCGTGGGACCGCACAGGCGCACGCCGGGGATCTCCCGGATGCCGTCGATGAATCGCTGGGTCAGTTGGACTTCATGGGCGCGGAGGGATTCGATGCCGCGACCTGTGATGTATGCCATGGCCGCCTCCCAGCCATAGATGCCGGGCAGGTTCATGGTGCCGGACTCGAATCGATCCGGCAGGAAGTCGGGCAGATATTCGCTGTGGGAGGCGCTGCCCGTGCCGCCCGCCACCAAAGGGGTCAACTTGCCTGCCATTTCGTCGGTGATCAGCAGCGCGCCGATACCCGAGGGGCCCAAAAGCCCCTTATGTCCCGGCACAGACAAGGCGCTGAGCTGGAACTGCTGGAAGTCCACGGGATAATGACCGGCGGTCTGGGCTCCGTCCAGAGCAAAGGGTATGCCGTATTGGGCGGCGATCTGGCCGATGGCCTTGGCGTCCTGCACGGCACCGGATACGTTGGAGCCGTGGGCCATGAGGATCAGTTTGGTATTGGGTCGGATCAGGGCGGGGATGTCATCGGGATCGATGCAACCGTCCCGGTCCGCCTGGACCCGGTCGAAGGTGACGTCCGACAGCTGCAGCAAAGGGCGCATGACAGCGTTGTGCTCCATGCTGCTGACGATCACGTGGTCGCCCGGGCGCAGGTACCCCTTGATAAGGAGGTTGAGCCCGTAGGTGTTTCCCGGGGTCAGGATCACATGGGTCGGTTTTCCCGGGAAATGAAAGAATCGCTTGAGCTGCTCCCGCAACGACAGGGTCACCAGCTCCGCCGCCTGAGCGTTTTGGTAGACGGAACGGTTCAGGGGCGCGCCCACCTCGTTCATATAGCTGACCATGGCCTTTGCTACGGTTTCCGGCTTCGGGAAGGACGTGGCGGCGTTGTCAAGATAGATCGTTTTCATAGCTTTAGGATAGCACAGCCGGGGAGAATTGTCACATAGATTTTTCCCATAGGAAGGAGAGGACATGCTCGATATCAGCATACGACAGCTGGAGGTCTTCGTGGCCACGGCGGAATACTGCAGCTTTACCAAGGCGGCAGAGGACCTGCATTTGACCCAGTCCACAGTCAGCATGCACATCCGCACCCTGGAGGAGATGCTGGGCGCCTGCCTCATCGAGCGGGGTGCCCGCAAGAAGGTCATCCTGACGGAGGAGGGGAAGCGGGTCTATTCCATCGCCAAGGATATCCTCTCCCGCATGGAATCCCTGCAGGAGCGCCGGAGGTCGGGGGAGGAGGAGCTGCTGCGGATCGGCACCTCCACCGTGCCCGCCCAGTTTTTGTTGCCCAAGCTCCTGTCCGGCTTCTTGAAGAAGCATCCCCAGGTCAAGTATATCCTGCGGCGAGGCGACAGCGAACAGGTGTTGGACTGCCTCCAAAAGGGGGAGGTACGCATTGGACTCACTGGGTATAAAAGCGGCGACAGGTCCTTGATCTTTCAGGAGATCGCCCGGGATCATCTGGTGCTCATCACGGAGAACAGCGAATCGTTCCGCGCCTTGCAGGCAGCAGGGAAGACGGGGAAGGACCTGCTGACTTTTCCCATGATCGCCCGGGAGGAGAGCTCCGGCACCCAGCATGCCGCCGACGCCTTCCTGCAGCGGTTGGGAGGGGAGGCGCCTCATATCGTGGCGCGGATGGACAATCCGGAGACCATCAAGATGAGCGTGGCCGAGGGCATGGGCGTGTCGCTGATCTCCGATCTGGCCGTGTCGGCCGAGGTGAAGACGGGGAAGCTCCTGGCCTTTCCCTTCACGCCCCAATCGGAGGAACGAAAGCTCTATATCGTCTGGCCGCGGGAAGCTCTGCTCACGGCGACTGAGCTCAAGTTCATCCAGCACGTGAAGATTCGCACAAGCGATATTCTTTTATCGGAATAACCGATTTTTTAGGTATTCCATAGATTTTTTCCATTCGATTTTTGTCGGACCAGCTCCTATAATGGAGGGCAGAAAACCGATGGTGTCGGTATTTGGAGGTACATATGAAGAAAGTAAATTGGATGGTCGTGTTGGCCGGTGTGGCGGTAGGTGTCGCCGCCCTGGCCTTAAGCGGTTTGGGCAATCCTGCCAACATGGGCTTTTGCATCGCCTGCTTCGAGCGTGATATCGCCGGCGGTCTGGGGCTCCACGGGGCAGCCAAGGTGCAGTATATCCGGCCGGAGATCATCGGCCTCGTTTTGGGCGCCATGATCATGGCCCTCTTCAAGGGCGAATTCCGCGCTAAAGGCGGTTCCTCGCCCGCGACCCGCTTCCTGCTGGGCGCTTTGGTGATGATCGGCGCGCTGGTGTTCCTGGGCTGCCCCCTGCGGATGGTCCTGCGTCTGGGCGGCGGCGATCTCAACGCCCTCGTCGCTTTGATCGGCTTCACCCTGGGCATCTTCATCGGGGCCCAGTTCGTCAAGCGTGGCTTCTCCTTGAAACGGACCTACACCATGGGTACCACCGAGGGCGTGGCACTGTCGGCGTTCCTGATCGTCGTGGGCGTTCTGTTCCTGACGGTCCCGACCCTGTTCAAAACCAGCACCGAAGGCCCCGGCTCCATGCGGGCTCCCTTCTTCATCGCCCTGATCATCGCCATGGCGGTGGGCGCCCTTGCTCAGCGGTCCCGTCTGTGCATGGTGGGCGGCATCCGTGACGCCATGCTGTTCAAGGATTTCAAGCTCCTGTATGGATTCCTGGCCATCCTGATCGTCACTGTCGTCGGCAAGTTGGCTTTAGGCGGCATGGGCTGGGGCAAGCTCACCGCCTTCAAACTGGGGTTCGAGAACCAGCCCGTAGCTCACAGCAGCCACCTGTGGAACTTCCTGGGCATGGTCCTGGCCGGCTGGGGCTCCGTGCTCCTGGGCGGCTGTCCCCTCCGTCAGCTGATTCTGGCCGGAGAGGGCAACGGCGACTCCGCCGTGACCGTCTTCGGCATGATCGCGGGCGCTGCCATCTCCCACAATTTCGGCATGGCCGGCAACCCCGACGCCAACGGCGTGGTGGGCGGCATCTCCCTGACGGGCAAGGTGTTCGTCCTGTGCGCCTTCGTGATCCTGTTGGCCATTTCCCTGGTGAACCTGCCCAAAGCAAAACAGAACGCCTGAAGGAGGATATAAACTATGGTAGACGCACGTGGATATTCCTGCCCTATCCCGGTGGTCATGGTGCAGCGGGCCGTGAAGGCGGATAACCCGGATACATTGACGGTGTTGGTGGATGAGCAGGTGTGCGTGGAGAACGTGACCCGCTTCGCCAACGCTTCCGGCTACAAGGTCACCGTCTCCCGGGACGGCGACGCTTACCGGATGGAACTGAAGAAATGAGGGAATACGTTGCCACCTTTCATACCCATCTGTCGGCGCTGATGACGGATAGGAACTTAAAAGGCGCGGGTATCGAAGCCCGCATGATGCCCGTGTTCCGCAAGCTCAGCTCCTCCTGCGGCACCTGCGTGGTTTTTGTCGCAGAGGGGCCTTGCCTCGATCAGATGGACGAGGACGTGGAGGGGGTATACGAGATCACAGGTGACGAGGAATATCGCCTCTTGTATCGAAACGAATAAAGTCAAGAAGTAAAGCGGCGGAGCCACAGAAGGCTCCGCCGTTTTCAGTTGCCATAGGTATTATATCTCGTGGTTTTCGATGATGTCGGCGATCTCCTGAGCGGTCTCCTTGAGCTCGCTGTTACTGCGTCCTCCCATGCTGTCGATGAGCTCCATGAGCTTGCGCGCCACGGTCTTCAAGGATTCGTACAGCGGGTTCAGCTTGGTTTGCTTAGGCTTTGCGATACGCTTGCCTTCCGCAGCCACCAGCAGCTGGCCCTTCGCCAGATCGTACTCCGTGCCGGAGAAGGGGGCAATGACCTCGGTGCCCGGGAAGGTGGTCCGAAGGAGCTCTGCGAAGGTCTCGCAGGCGTTCTCGTCACCGTGGTTCACGAAGATGGTGCCCGGGCAGGCGGTGAATCCCTTGACCCAGTTCAACAGCCCCTGCTGGTCCGCATGGCCGCTGGTACCGTGGAGGGAGCGGATCTCTGCGTTGACGGCGATGCTCTCCCCAAAGAGCTTCAGCTGCTTGGCCCCGTGCAGGAGGGCATGGCCTGGGGTGCCCACAGTCTGATATCCTACGAACAGGATCATGTTCTTGGGGTCCCACAGGTTGTGCTTCAAATGGTGCCGGATGCGGCCTGCGTCGCACATGCCGCTGGCTGAGATGATGACCTTAGGCCGGGGATCGTTGTTGATGGCGATGGAGTCCTCCGTGGTCACGGACAGTTCCAGCCCGTCGAACCAAACGGGGTTCTCGCCCCGGTGTAGGATCTCCAACGCCTCCTCGTCCAGATAGGATTCGTCCACGTCCCGGAAGATGGCCGTAGCCTCCTGAGCCAGAGGACTGTCCAGGAACACCGGTGCGTCGTCGTGCCCGTGGACCAAGCCCCGGGCCTTGATCTCCCGGATGCCGTAGAGAAGCTCCTGGGTCCTGCCTACGGCAAAGGCAGGGATGACCAGGTTGCCGCCCCGATCCAATGTACACTGCATATAGGACGCAAAATCGGCCACGGGGTCCACGCCCTCGGTGGGTTCGTGGAGCCGGTCACCGTAGGTGGATTCAATGACCAAATAATCCGCCTCCGCCACGGTCTGGGGATCCTTGATGATGGGTTGATCCGTGTTTCCCACATCGCCGCTGAAGACGATCTTCTTGGCGGTGTCGCCCTCCTTCAGCCATATCTCGATGCAGGCGGAGCCCAGCAGGTGACCGATGTCCGTGAAGCGGATGTTGACGCCTTCGTCGATGCGGACGATCTCGTTGTAATCGCAGGGCCGGAACAGGGGGATGAGACCGTGTACGTCCTCAGCGGTATACAGCGGCTCCATCGTTTCGTCGCCGGCGCGGGTGGCCTTCCGGTTTTTCCATTCCGCCTCAGACTCTTGGATGTGGGCTGAATCCAGAAGCATGATGTTGCACAGACTGCAGGTGGCCTCCGTGGCGTAGATGGGGCCTCGATAGCCGTCCTTGTAGAGCTTAGGGAGCATGCCCGTGTGGTCGATATGGGCATGAGTGATGAACACGGCGCTGATCCGGTCGGGGTCTACGGGCAGAGGGATGTTTTCAAACATATCTACGCCCTGCTCCATGCCCTTGTCCACCAGATACAGCTTTCCTGCGTTTTCCAGCAGGGTGCAGCTGCCGGTCACTTCATGGGTGGCGCCGATAAACGTGATCTTCATGAAACTTACCTCCGAATCGTTGGATCATTTCTCGTTCTTGATTTTCAGCAAACGGATCAGCGCATGGGTGCCCGCATCCAGGATCAGGATGACGCCCACGCAGATGGCGTACCAGCGGATCGCAAATTGAGGCGCGATCAATATAAACAGGCCGCACAGGGCAAAAATCACGGCCTCCGCCAGGTGGAGCCAGAAGAAAGTGCCGTACCGCCGATCCTGCTTCAGTTTGGCGGCGGTATAGTAAGCGTAGTACAGCAGTGCGCCCCCAAACAAGGCGGAACTCAGCACGAACAGGGCCTGCTCCTTCACCAGGATCAGCAAAAAGATGACCAAAAGGATGATGCAGAGGGTGATCCGGGTCCGCTCCTCCTTGGTGTTCCAGTGTATCCGCATGAGGCGGCGGACGGTGTAGGTGGTTTCTGCAGCAAACACCAGGAACAGGACGGCGGCCATGACCATATCAAAGAAGTTCACTGGCAGCAGCAGTAGCAATACGCCCACCAGGGCTATGGCCGCATCCAACAGATAGGGCTGGTGGGCGATCTCGTTTTTGACCATAACGGTCACCTTGTCGGCGGCTTTTCGCTCCTCGTGGATGGCAGCCTCCGGCAGTTTTTTTAGGGCCTCCTTGGCCATCGGGTCCGCGTCCAGCATGGATACGATCACGTTCTCAAAGGAAACGGGACCTTTATTGAGTACGTCAAACAGGGTCTTGGAGCCGTCCTTCTCCAGGGCGTCGAAGATGCTGTTGGTGAACACCTTGCGTTCCTCGGTGGACACGTCCTCCAGCCATTTTTTCAGGATCGTATCCACGACCAAACTTTGTGGATCGTATCCTTCGGCCAGGGCCAGGGCGCCGCATTGGATGCCCCAGGAGAAGATGGAATGCTGCATAGCCGCCTTTTGGGTGCTCTTGACGATGCGGCAATCGCTGATATTTGGCTCGAAGATCTTGCCGATGACACAGTATTCCGGACGGATGGCGGTACAGATGGGTTCAATGGTTTTGATAAGATCAGGGTCCAGGACCTCCTTGCAAAAACCAGGACCATCATTGATGAACAGCCGTTTCAAATGACGCTTTTTCTTCTCCGGCAGCAAAGCGGCGGAATAGAGGACCTCGTTGGCCCCCTTGCTATGTCCGCCGACATAGTAGGACTTGCCGGGACGGATATGCTTCATCAGGTACTCTAAACTCAGCTCCTGCGCCTTGGTTTGGGCAAAGCTGATCATAAAATCCTCCTTCCAGCCGGCGATGGAGCTGTCCGTGCCGCGAAAAGCGATATAACGGGTCTCCCTGTCCAGATGGAAGGTGACGGCGGAGAACTGGATGGGGATCTCGGGGAAGAATTCGTCTACATAGTCGCTGACGTACAGATCCCCGAAACGCCGGGACAGGGCAGCGTACCGAACGAATTCGGGCATAGACTCGTCCGTGTCCGTGGTCATCATTTCCACAGGTTCCCCATGAGGCTGCTCAAAACATTCCCGCAAGGTGTGCTTGCCGCGGCGCCAGTTTAAATTGGGGAATTTCCAATAGGACAGGCCGCATAGCACCAGATTGTCCACCTCGTTGAAGGGGAGGACGGTCAAAGGAATATCCGAATACCAGCGGACGTAATCGATGATGCGATCCATAGGGCTCCTTGTTTTCAAAAAGCAGCCCAAGGGCTGCCATGGTCATGGTTCAGATTTGGCCCTGCTGTGTGAAGGCTTTGATCCGTTCAAAGGTGGTGTCGCTGATGTAATGCTCCACCTTGCAGGCATCCTCCTGAGCGGTCTTTTCATCTACGCCCAGGGTTATGAAGAACTTGGAGAGGGTGTTGTGCCGCTCATAGATCTTTTCGGCGATGGCACGACCCGAATCGGTCAAGGTCAGATACCCCGTAGGGTCCATGAGCAGATATCCGGCATTTTTCAGGAGGCCCACGGCGCGAGAGATGCTGGGCTTGCTGAACCCCATATGCTCCGCCACATCCAGCGAACGCACATGTTCCAGTTTTTCGGACAAGATCAGGATGGTTTCCAAATACATCTCTCCGGATTCCTGCAATCGCATGATACCGCCTCCTTTCTTCTATATCTATAGTATCATATATCCTTCAATTTGCAAGCCGTCAGCCGAAATCTTTCCCTCTGTTCATACTATGGGTCTTTCCTTTAGATGCTGTCGATAGGTGGACAGAGCCGCCTTTTGCGACAGGTTGCAGCAGGGATCACGAAAAGTACACCGTTTAAGAACGTGGAACGGGTTGCTATAGTGGGTATGCCAAATCCGAGAAAGGGAGGTATTTCATGAGGAGCAAGGACTGTCGCCACTATTCGAGACGGGAATTGATCGAGATCATCTATGAGCTGGAGCGGCGGGAACAGCGGCTGGAGCGTAAGTTGGAAAAGGCCAGGGAAAAGCTGAAGGATAGGACCATGCGCGTAGAACAGGCCGGATCCTTGGCAGAGGTCGCAGCGGTCATGGCGGGGCTCTTCGACGCAGCGGACGAGACCGCTTCTTTATATCTGGCCGGCGTACAGCGGCAGGCTGAGCGATCCCGAGAGGCGGAGGGGAAGGCGTCATGATCTACGAGACCAAACGGGGACAGGCCATTCCCACCCTCGTACAGGTAGAGGCGGAGAAGCGGAAGCTGGATCGGCGGCTCAGGTGCCGACACGCCATCTTCACCATGCTGTTGTCCTTCTCCATCACGTTCATGGGCGGAGCCATGATCCTGCTGCTGTTTTTACCGGTGTTGGAAGTGTCTGGGAGCAGCATGGAGCCCACCTTGCGGGATGGGGACATCTTGGTCCTCTATAAGCCCGGGACCATCCAGGCGGGGGATATGTGCGGCATGTATGCCCAAGGGCGTCTGATCCTCAAGCGGGTCATCGCCCTGCCTGGGGATGTGGTGGACATGGACGAGGCAGGAAATGTGTATGTAAATCAGGTCGAGTTGCAGGAGCCCTATGTTACCCAAAAGGCGCTGGGCACCTGTGATCTGTCCTTTCCCTACACGGTGCCGGAAAACAGCCTGTTCGTCCTGGGAGACCATCGGGAGACCAGCATCGACAGCCGCAGCAGCCTGATCGGCTGCGTACAGACGAGTCAGGTCATGGGTCAGGTGGTGGCAAGGATCTGGCCGCCCAAGAGCATCGGCTGGCTGGAATGACATCAGGCGGACGTCCTGTCCGCTTTTTTGTTTGACAGAGACTTTCCAAACGGGTACACTTAAGGACAGTGAAACACCTTGGGAGGCGAGAAGGATGATCTACATCGAAACGGTCGATCTCTATAAGCTGTACCCGCAGCAGACGCGAGGAGAGGGGGGACAGCTGACGGTCTATGCCCTGGAGCCCATTGTGAAGGTGGATCCAGATAGGCGGTTCCCGGCTGTGCTCATCCTTCCCGGCGGCGCCTATTCCTGGGTCTCGCCACGGGAGGCGGAGCCCGTGGCCATGCGCTTTCTCAGTCGGGGCTTCTCTTGCTTTCTTATGAACTACTCCTGTGCGCCGGCCCGCTTTCCCGTAGCGCTCCGAGAGGCAGCCATGGCCATGAACTATATCCGCAGCCAGGCGGACCGGCTCCACGTCGACCCCAACCATGTGGCGGCCCTGGGCTTCTCCGCCGGTGGGCACCTGTGCGGTACGCTGGGCACCTTGTTCGATGCGGAGGATGTGTCGGACATCGCACCGGCGGCCATTATCCGGCCGGACGCGCTTGTCCTTTGCTACCCTGTGTCCGTATCCAGCGGCAGGACCCATGCCGAGAGCTTTTCGAACCTGTGTGGTAACGACAGCGCTCTGGTGGAACGATTGTCTTTGGACAAACTGGTCCGACGGGACATGATGCCGGTTTTCCTGTGGCACACCCGTAACGACGCTTCCGTGCCTGTGGACGGGACGCTGAAGCTGGCCTCAGCTCTGGCGGAAAAGGACGTGCCCTTCACGCTTCACGTATTCGCCGAAGGACGCCACGGCCTTGCCACGGCGGACGATCTCGTCTATCGGTGGGACGACCTGCCGCCTCTCAGCGATGGGGTCAAAGACTGGCCGGAGCTGGTCGTCCGGTTCCTGTGGGAGAACGGGTTCCATATCCAGGACAGTGAATAGAAAAGAAAAGCAGCAGGTTCATCACCTGCTGCTTCGTCATTCGTATAGGTTTACCGCTCCTCGCGGAAGTAGGGGAGACCCAGGGACATGGGGGGTTGATCCTCCCGCTTATGGCGCAGGGAGACGGAGACCAGCACCACGATGGTGACCGCGTAGGGCAGCATCTTGAAGATCTCCTGGGAGCTGCGGTTCAGGCCGGGAATGAAGTTATACAGCCAGTACAGCGCGCCGAAGAGGTAGGCGCCCCAGATGGAGCGGACCGGCTTCCAGGTAGCGAAGATGACCAGGGCTACAGCGAGCCAGCCTAAAGCTTCGATGTTCCCGTCGTTGGCCCAGGTGCCGTTGATATAGTCCATGACGTAATAGAGACCGCCGAGACCGGAGATGGCCGCGCCTGCGCAGGTAGCCACGTACTTATACTTGGTCACGTTGATGCCGGCAGCGTCGGCCGTGGCCGGGTTCTCGCCAACGGCCCGCAGGTTCAAGCCCACGCTGGTACGGTTTAGCAGCCAACCCAGAAAGATGGCCATGAGGATGGCAAAATAAGCCATGAAGCCGAAGTTGAAGAGGAGCTTATCCACGACCCCAAGGCCGTCCGTCAAGGGCTGAGTCCAGCGGAAAGCCCGGCTGGTGACGGCTACGGAGATCTGACCAACGCCGCCTGCCATCTTGTTGAGGCTGCCGCCGAAGAAGTTGGCGATGCCGGAGCCGAAGATGGTCAACGTCAAGCCGGTCACGTTTTGGTTCGCCCGAAGGGTGATGGTGATAAAGCTATAAATGAGGCCGCCCAGGGCGGAGGCCAGCAGTGCGCACACGAGAGCGATCAGCATGCCCACGGCGCCGTTGGGATCCGGGGTGCTAAGCTCATACATGAATGCACCGATGAGGCCGCAAATGCCGCCCAAATACATGATGCCGGGAACGCCCAGGTTCAGCTGACCGGATTTCTCCGTCAGCACCTCACCCATGGCCCCGAACATGATCACTGTTCCGAAGCGAACAGCCGTCGTAAAGAGGGAGATGAATTGTGTCATTTCTTGATTTCCTCCCTATGCGCAAAACTGAATCTGAGCTCGTAGTTGATGAAGAACTCGCTGCCCAGGATGAAAAACAGGATGACGCCGGTCAAGATATCCGATACGTCGTTGCTGAGCCGGAACTGTGAGGCGATGGCGATAGCGCCCTTCTCCAGAAACACGATCATGGCAGCAATCAGGATCATCACCAGGGTGTTGAACTTGGCGAGCCACGCCACGATGATGGCGATGAATCCCTTGCCGCCGGAGGTGTTGACCGATATGGAGTGGTCCGCACCTGCCACGGAAAGGAACCCAGCCAGGCCGCAGATAGCGCCGGATATGGTCATGGACCGGATCACCACGGTCTTCACATTGATGCCGGCATACCTGGCTGTGTTTTCGCTTTCACCCACCACGCCGATCTCATAGCCCTGCTTGCTGTACTTGAGGTAGATGAACATGGCGATAGTGATGGTCATGACGATCAGCACGTTAAGACCGTACATCTGCCCGAACAGGGAGGGGAACCAGCCCATCTTGGAGGCGGAGTTGATGGTGCCCACCGTGTTGCTGCCGGCTGGGTGCTCCCAGAAGGGGATGAAGAAGGAGGTGAACTGGATGGCGATGTAGTTCATCATCAGGGTGAACAGCGTCTCGTTGGTGTTCCACTTCGCCTTAAAGATGGAAGGAATCATGCCCCAAACGGCGCCTGCCAGGAGGGAGGCGACGGCCATGATCACAAGCAGGAGCCCGTTGGGGATGTTGGCGCTGCCCAGGTAGATCATGCAGGCCGCGGCAGCGATGCCGCCCACCAGGATCTGTCCCTCAGCGCCGATGTTCCAGAATCGCATCTTAAAGGCGGGGGCAAGACCTACCGCGATGCAAAGTAGCATCATCATATCCCGGATCCATGCCCAGGTCCGGCGGCTGGTCAGATACTTGGACGGGTCTTTCCCGAAAACTCCCTCGAACATGGCCTTATATACGGCCAGGGGGTTCAGCTCCTTGCCGGAGATGAAGTAGATGATGATACCGTCGATGACCAATGCCAGCAGGATTGCCAGGAGCCGAACGCCCCAGGCCTTCCATTTGGCCATTTCGTCACGCTTACTGATACGAAGAAGCGGTTCGTTTTTAATGCTCATGCCTGCACCTCCGCCGCTGTGGGTTTTCCTAAATGCGTCATCATCAGACCGACTTCTTCCTTGGTGGTGGCCCGTCCGTCCACGATGCCGGACACCTTGCCGGCACAGAGGACCAATATGCGGTCACAGAGCTCCAGCAGTACGTCCAAATCCTCACCAACGTAGATCACGGCCACGCCCTTCATCTTCTCCGCGGTGAGCAGATTGTAGATGGTATAGGAGGTGTTGATATCAAGACCGCGGACGGCGTAGGCCGTCATGAGCACGGTGGGGCTCTGTTCGATCTCCCGGCCCACCAGGACCTTCTGCACGTTGCCGCCGGAGAGACGGCGCAGGGGGATCTTATCGATATCCGGGGTGACGACCTCCAAGTCCTTCACGATCTTTTGGGCCAGCTTCTTAGGGAATTTCTGGTCCAGCATAGGGCTCTTGCCCTGGCGAAAGCTGCGGAGCATCACATTTTCCGTCACGGTCATGCTACCTACCAATCCCATGCCGAAGCGGTCCTCAGGCACAAAGGAGAGAAGCACGCCTTTTTTGATGATGTCCAGGGGGTCCATGCCGGTCATGACTGTTTCTGTACCCTTGTCAACGTAGGTGACTTTGCCCTGGCAGTGTTCGTTTTGCAGACCTGCGATAGCCTCCAGAAGCTCCTTCTGGCCGCTGCCGGAGATGCCGGCGATGCCCAGGATCTCGCCGCCATAGGCGGTAAAGGAGACGTCATCCAGCTTCTTGACACCCTCAATATCGGTCACGGTCAAATGCTCCACGCGAAGGCGCTCAGCGATGGTCTCCGCTTGAGGACGGTCGATGTTCAGCCGGACCGCCCGGCCTACCATCATGTCCGTCAGCTGCTGGGGATTGGTGTCGGCCGTCATGATGTCTCCGATATACTCGCCCTTGCGAAGCACGGCTACCCGGTCGGATATCTCCATGACTTCATGGAGCTTATGGGTGATGATGACGATGGACTTGCCGTCGGCCCGCATGTTGCGCATGACCTGAAAGAGCTTCCTCGTTTCCTGGGGCGTCAGCACCGCGGTGGGTTCGTCCAAGATGAGGAAGTTGGCACCGCGGTAAAGGACCTTCACGATCTCCAGAGTTTGCTTCTCGGAAACGGACATATCGTAGACCTTCTTATCAGGCTCCACGACAAAACCATACTTATCGCAGATATCCCGGACGGCTTTGCGAACGCCCTTGAGGTCCACCAGAGAGCTTTCGTTCAGGCCGAGGATGATGTTTTCCGCGGCAGTCAGCACATCGACTAGCTTGAAATGCTGGTGGATCATGCCGATATGCAAATCGAAAGCGTCCTTGGGAGACTGGATCTCCACGCGCTTTCCTTCCACGAATATCTCGCCTTCATCCGGATAATAGATACCTGAAAGCATGTTCATCAGCGTGGTCTTGCCGCTGCCGTTTTCCCCCAGCAACGACAGAATTTCACCTTTTTTCAGACAGAGGTCGATATGGTTGTTTGCCACGACTTTGCCGAAATGCTTGGTGATATTCTTCATTTCAATGGCATATTCCAAGAAGCGTCAATCCTTTCTATTGAGGATTTGAACGGAGAATAATGCAAACACATTCCCATTCTTTGGATATTTTATCAGAAACCAAATCGATTGTAAACCGATTTAGATCATTTTTGCGCGATACGGAAAAGTTTGTATATGGTTTTATGGACAAATCTCGGGCAAAAGAAAAGGAGTGGCTGTAGAAGACAGCCACTCCCGATCCGCTAATAGATCAGTTGTTCAACTCAGTGATGCCATCGATACGCAGATCGAAGTAGGGCGCGCTGCGATAGAGGGACTCATGGAAGAATCCATCGGTGATGACCTCGATCTTCTCGCCCACGTACTGCACAGCGGTGTAGTCGGAGTTCATGGTGGAGAAGTCAAAGACGTAGGAATCCATGGCCTTGCCGCCCACGGTGAAGGTGGCGGTGTCGAACACATGGAGGGTGCCGTCCTTGATGCCCTTGATCACTTCTTCGACCTTCTCAGCGGTGCCAGGGGCGCAGGACTTGCCCAGCTCGGAGATCATGACGCCGTCGGCCTCATAGCCAGCGGTGTAGTCATGGGCGACCTTGTTGCCAGCGAGGAAGTCCTGAAGCACCTGGGTATACAGGACGGACCAGTTGTTCTGAGCGCTGGTAAGCGCGGCATCGGGGGCAACGGAGAGCATGTCCACGTTGTAGCCGACGCTGTAGTGGATCTCACCGTTCTCCAGAGCAGCCTGGACGGCGGTGGGGGCACCGGTGGAGTCAGCATGCTGACCGATGATGACGCAGCCCTTGGCCATGAGGGCCTTGGCAGTTTCGTTCTCCTTGTTCAGATCGAACCAGGAAGCGGTATACTGCACGTCCATGTGCGCCTCGGGAACGATGGAACGAATGCCCAGGAAGAAAGCGGTGTAGCCTGAGACCACCTCGGCATAGGGGTAAGCGCCGACATAGCCCACATAGGGATCAGTGACTTTGCCCTCATCCATGAGCTCCTTCAGCTTGAGACCGGCGACCACACCGGAGACGTAGCGGGACTGATAGGTCTGGGGGAACATGTTGACCACGTTCTCCAAGCCGCAGACATTGGCGGTATCGCCCGTGCAGGGAACGAAGATAACATCGGGATACTCCTCGGCAGCCTGTACCATGAAGGACTGATGACCGTAGCTGTTGGAGAAGATGATCTTGCAACCATCCTCCGCCAGATCCACGGCGGTGTCGTAGCAGGTGGCGTCCTCAGGAATGACGTACTTCCAAATGGCCTGGGACTCATCGATGCCACAATTCTTCAGGGCTTCCTTAATGCCCTCGATATGCGCATAGGTGTAGCCCTCGTTCTCATCGCCCACCAGGATGATGCCGATCTTGACGTCATCCGCCTTGGTGACCTTGCTGTAGCCGACCAGAGCGAAGACCATGAGCAGGCACATCACAACAGCCAAAAAGCGTTTCATTTAGTTTCTTCCTCCTGTATTTTTGTTTATTGCGAGACCGAAGGCGGTCTTACAATCCATCCGGAACAGTATGGGCAACAAATAAATCCCAAAACAAATTCTCAACAATATAGTAACAGAAAAAAATCGATTTGTACAGCCATGTTTTTTGCTCATGCAAAAATAGTATGCGATCAAAAGGCGCGGCGATGAAAATGGATTTCTTTTGTCAAAAACTTCTTTAAAAAGGAACAGACATATTGTATACTGAGAACGAACAATCATAGGGAGGCTTTGTATGAACGGAGATTTTACACTGTACACACCCACCAAGGTAGTCTTTGGGCATAAGGCGGAGGAGCAGGCAGGGGTGCTGGTACGCGCCTTCGGCGGCAGCCGGGTGCTGATCCATTACGGCGGGGGCAGCGTGGTGCGCTCGGGGCTGTTGGACCGGGTGAAATCGTCCCTGGACCAGGCAGGTGTTTTCCACGTGGAGCTTGGCGGCGTGGTGCCCAATCCCCAGCTCAGCAAGGTATACGAAGGCATCGAATTGGCGAAAGCCAACGGCGTGGACTTCCTCTTGGCCGTGGGCGGTGGGTCGGTCATCGACTCGGCCAAGGCCATCGCCTACGCCTTGGCGGAGCCGGAGTTCGACGTGAAGGACCTTTACGAACATACCCGCAAGGCTTCGGCCTGCTTCCCCGTCGGCGCCATCTTGACCATCGCCGCCTCCGGGAGCGAGATGAGCGACAGCAGCGTCATCTCCTACGAGGACAAGAAGCGGGGCTACAACAGCGATCTATGCCGGCCCAGGTTCGCCATCATGGACCCGGAACTCACCATGACGCTGCCGGATTATCAGACCTGCGCGGGCTGCTCCGACATCCTCATGCACACCCTGGAGCGGTATTTTACGAACGGCAGCAAACTGGAGATCACGGACGCTCTGGCCGAGGGGCTGCTGCGCACGGTCATGAAGTACGCGGCCATCCTTCATAAGGACCCCTTCAACTACGAAGCCCGGGCCGAGGTCATGTGGGCCGGCAGCATCTCCCACAACGGCCTCACAGGCTGCGGAAACGACGCCAACGACTTTGCTTCCCACCGGCTGGAGCATGAGCTGGGCGCCATTTACGGCGTGACTCACGGGGCCGGCCTTACCGCCGTGTGGCCCAGCTGGGCGCGGTACGTCTATCAGAATTGCCTGCCCCGCTTCGTCAAGTTCGCCGTGAACGTCATGGGCGTGGCCCCCGCTGCCACCGACGAGGAGACGGCCCTGCTGGGCATCGCCGCCATGGAGGACTATTTCCGCTCCATCGGCATGCCTGTGACCATACGGCAGCTGCTTGACAGGGAGATCACGGAGGAGGAGGTCCGGCGCCTGGCCCGCAACTGCGCCCTGGCTACTGGCGGCAAGATAGGCAGCGCCATGGTCCTCAACGAAACGGATATGGCCAATATCTACCGCATGGCAAAGTAAGGAAGCACACAAAAACGAAGGAGGCATCCCTAAGGTGCCTCCTTTTTCTTATCGGTATATGCGCTGCAGCCCGTTTTCCGTCAGCGCATACAGCACGGGCGTGACCTCCTCGATAAACTTCCTGTCGTGGGAGACGGAGAGGATGCAGCCGGGGAATTCGCTGAGGAGCTTGCGGACAGCGGGGCAGGAGAGGGGGCTGAAGTTTCGCGTGGGCTCGTCCAAGAGGAGCACGTTGCTCTTATCCAGGATAGCTTTCAGCAGCAGGAGCTTGGCCCGCTGGCCCCCGGAAAGGTCGCTGACCGCGTGGCTCATCTCATCCGTGGTGTACTTCATACTGCCGAGATAGATCCGGGCCTTCGTGACGCTCTCCTTGTCGCCGTCGGGGGCCAGGAACTCCTCGGGCCGCATGCCGTAGTCGACGCCCTCGCCGTAATGCTGGGGCATATAGGTGCATCGGATATCCTTGCGGAGTAGAAGCTCCTGGGCGATCCGGTCCATCAGTGTGCTCTTGCCGCAGCCGTTAGGCCCCAGGATGCACACCTTCTCCGGGCCTATGATCTTGAGCCGGATATCCCGTGACAGCAGCTTTTCCCCCACGCGCAATTCGTCCAGAATATAGTCCAGCACCACCTTGCCCCGGCTGAGCTCGATGCCCGGCTCCCACTTGGGCAGGATGGCCCACTCCGCCTCGGGAAGCTGGGTCAGGTTTTCCTCCTCCTTGTCGAGCCGCCGGCCCATGGACTTGACGGCGTGCATCTTCTTCTTCAGCAGCCGGCCGCCGGAGGGGTTGCCCCGGCTAATGGAATCCTGAGCGTGCTCCACGGCGTTGTATATGGAGAGGTATCTGTCCTTCTTCTTCTGAAAATCCGCCTTTTCGAACCGGGCCACCTGTTCCTGGTGAGCGAACTGCCGCGCCCGCTGGTCCATATAGGCCCGATACCCTTCCCGAGACACGGTGGAGCGGCAGATGGTCTTCCGGCGCACCTGCTCCAGGTGGATGATCACGTCCGCCGTCTCCTCCAAAAGGACCTCGTCGTGGGAGATGTAGAGCACAGCCCCGGGGAAGGCGTTCATAAAGCCGGAGAGCCATTCCAGGGTCTCGATGTCCAGGTCGTTTGATGGCTCGTCCAGCAGCAGGATATCACACCGGCTGAGAAGGAGCCCAGCCAATTGGACCTTCACCCGCTCACCGCCGGACAGGGTGCCCATGGGCCGCGCCTCCTCGAACAGGGCGGGGGAGAGGCCCAGCCGATCCGCCGCTTCATGGATCTCCCGAGGCGACAGAGCATAGAATCCGCAGGCGCCCTCCATATAGGCGCATACGGGCAGGGCTTTCTCCTCAGCGGGCAGTTCCTGGGGAAGATACCCCATCTTGCCGTCCATCACGCGCTGGCCCCGGACCTCGGCGTAGCTCTCCACCATGCCGGGGTCGTATATCCATTTGAGCAGAGTGGATTTGCCGTTGCCCTCCTCGCCGATGAGGGCGGCCCGCTCCCCCTTGTGCAACGCAAAGGACAGATCGTCTACGAGCAGCCGGTCGTCCTTGCGGGAGCGTATGGTCACATTTCTGATTTGCAGCATATCTGCCTCCTGATTCCGCGCTCAAAAACACAGCCGGCAGAATAGAAAAAGCCTGCGGTCGTGATCTTTGAGCGCACACATGAATCGGCACTTTCGTGCCGCTGGGAATGATGTTGCGTTCAAAATCGATCAGTTGCGCATGCCTTGGTTGAATTGCTCCTGTAGTTGATGCGTACAGTATATCGGCATATGGGGGAAAAGTCAATACAAATGCAGGAGACGGATCGATGCCGTCTCCCGCATGGAGCGAATCAGTCCTTCTTGACTATGGGGAGCCAGATCTCGCAGTAGTGTGAATTGTTGACCGCCTCGTTCCCATCCTCGAATGGCCAGTGGATCACGCCGATCTCCGGGGCTTCCCGCAGCATATAGCCCGAGGAGGGCAGCCATTGGGTGACAGCCTGCCTACGAAGATCATCTACCAGTCCCATGGGGAACTTGCAGCGCTCCGTCTCGCATACGAGATAGGTGCCGGCGGGAATGGGCAGGTGTTCGTACCGATTGGCGAACTCACCCAAACACTCGTCGAAATCCTTCAGCGCCCAATGGGGCAGCTCATAGGCGAAGTAGAAGTCGTAGCCCTCGGGCGTAAAGTCGGTCATGACCGTGTAGACGAGTTCATGCTCCCGGCTCATCCCTTCCAGTACATACTGCTCTACCCGTGTCTCGCAGGCGAAGTAATGGTCCTGATCCCCCTTGTCGCAGGGGTCTCCGGTGAAACGGCGCTTAAAGCCGGTCAGCAACATAGCAGGCTTTTCTTCGATACGATAGTTCATGATGTTGCCTCCTTCTAAAGTGACTTTGATGAACAGAGGGGAGAAGGATTTGAGCTTTGCGCCACCTTTGCGCGCTTCGGACGGTGTGATACCGTGAAACTTTTGAAAGGCCTTGGCAAAGCTGTCCGGACTGTCGTACCCGTATCGAAGGGCGATATCGATGACCTTTTCCTTGCTGGTAGCCAGCCTCGTCCCGGCGATGGACAATCGACGGTTCCGAATGTATTCCCCCAACGTGTATCCGCACAGGATGCTGAAAATACGTTGGAAATGGAACGGGGAAGAAAAGCTCTCTTTGGCGATACGATCGTAATCGAGATCGTCGTCGATGTGAGCTTCGATATAGTCCAGTGCATTTTGGATGCCGGTGATCCAGTCCATGACCTTCCCTCCTGTCAAGGAGCATGGTAGCAGAAGCCGCCGGGAATTGCCCGACTTTTTGTGCGGTCGTATGTCAGACCAGGAAAAACCCCGTGCCAGCAGGGAACAGGCATGAGGCCAAGGACGTTACTTGATGCGGACGCCGTCGATGTAAACGGCTTTGAGCTGCAAGGCCTTATCCAGCACAAGAAGGTCTGCGGCGTAGCCCGGGGCAAGGGAGCCGATCTGGTCATCCCGGCGGATGACCTTGGCCGGGATGGCGGTGGCGGCCAATACAGCTGCTTCTAAGGGTACCCCGAAGCCTACGGCACGGCGGAGGCCCTCCATCAGGTGGATGGAGCTGCCCGCCAAGGTGCTGCTGCCACGGAGCCGGGCGACGCCTTCCGTCAGCGTGATGGGGAGGCCGCCCAGCTCGTAGTCCCCGTCGGGCATGCCCGCGCAGCGCAGGGAGTCGGAGATGAGCACCAGCTTCTCCCCGAAGAGCCGATGGACCAGGCGGACGACGGAGGGGTGGATGTGGAATCCATCGGTAATGAGCTCCACCGTGGCCCCGGCGTCCATGGCTGCGGCCACCACGCCTGGCTCACGATGGTTGAGGGGCGGCATGGCGTTGAAAAGGTGGGTGGCGTGGGAAGCACCCGCTTCGTAGGCGACCATAGCGGTGTCAAAGTCCGCTGTGGTGTGGCCCAGGGACACGGTGCAGATCTTGCTGACCTCCCGGATGAAGGGCAGGGCGCCGGGCTCCTCAGGAGCCACGGTCACCAGCCGCACCTGGCGGCCGGAGGCTTCGTCCAGCCGGTGAAACATGTCCGCATCGGGAGCGTGGAGGTTGTCCGGGTTCTGGGCGCCGCACTTTTTGAGACTCAGGAAGGGGCCTTCGAGGTGCACACCGGCCACCTTGGCACCGTCACAAGGACGCTGGTATTTCCGGATGGCTGCCATAGCCTTCGTGAGCTCCGGCTCCTTCAGCGTCATGGTGGTGGGGCACCAGGAGGTAACGCCGCCTGCGGCGTAGTAGCGGGCCATCTTCAAAAGTCCGTCGCCCTTGCCGTCGCTGGCGTCTTCGTTCATGGCCCCGTGGGTGTGGATATCGATGAGGCCGGGGATCACATAGCAGCCCTTAAGGTTCGTACCGCCTCTTATCTCGGGGCCGACGGCTTCGGCGACGTTGGAAAACTCGATGCCGCCGGGCACGAACCGGCCGTCAATAAATATGTTGGCATTGGAAAGCTTCATAGGTTTATCCCCTCAGTGCAGGCAGGCTGGCCGCCGCCGCGGACTGTCCCACCCGGCGGAACCGCTCGTCCGGCAGGGAGGGGAAAATGGCGTCCGCCACGGCGGGGTACTCCTCTCGCAGCACCCGTTTTGCCTCAGCCAGGATCCGATCGCCGCCCTTGCCGGACATGACCCGGCCCAGCAGCAGCACATGGCGCATACCATACAGCTCGTAGTAGTAGGCCAAGGTGTGCCCAAGATACACGCCGATGCTGTCGTAGACCGCGGCAGCCGCGGGATCGTCCGCCTCCATGCGCTTTTGGACCACTTTCAGTTTCTCGGCGGGAGACAGCGTCTCGTCCAGGTCGATGCCTGCCCGGGGCGCCAGCTTGATGACGGCGTCCTGGGAAAAATACTTGACGCCGCAGCCGATATCGCCGCTCCACTCGTCCACCATGGCGTCGGGGGCGGCGTCCACGGGCACAAAGGCCAGCTCGTTGAGCCAGCCGGTGATGCGGCCCTCTTTATCCACGAAGCCCACGGCCTCGCTGGTGCCCATGGCGATGCCCAGCACATTCGCTTCGCCCAGGCTCAGCATGCCCGCGAGGGCGGACACGTCGCCGTCGTTGGCCACCTCGAAAGGGATATCCCCGAAGGTGTCATGGATGGCGCGGATGTAGATGTCCTTCACCTTGGCGTCGAAGAGATCCTTGGGGATCTGCAGGAACAGGGAGGCGTTCATGGTCCTATTGTTGATGTAGATGCCGGCGGAGGAGACGCCCACGGCGTCCACCCGGGGTAGATGCGCGGCAGCGCTCTTCAAAGCGGCCACGATGCCGTCGTAGTGGTACTGGGGATCGGGATTGGTCTTGGGGAACCAGACCACTTCCTCGTCGTAGACGCTCTCCCCATCGATCACGGCGCTGACCTTCCGATCGCTGCCGCCGGCGTCGAAGCCGATCCGGCAGCCCTCCAGATGCCCGCCGATGGCCTGAGGCGCGTCCTTTTCCTCAGGCAGCTCGTCCGCGTAGACCACCTCGAAGGGGCGCTCGTAGACGTTGGACATGAAGTGAAAATCGAAATCCCGGCTGCCGCCGTCGGCGAAGACGGCTTTCAGATGGTCGTACATGGCCCGATCCCCGGACACGTAGACCTTAAAGCCGCCCTTCATCCACAGCAGGGTCTTGACCAGACGGTCCAAATAGTATTTGTCTGCCGATGCATATTCCGGCGTCCCATGGATACGGGTGTCCACCCGGGCGATCTGCCCGTCCGCCCGCTCCACGGCGATGCCCATGAGCTTTGTCGCCGTTTGGAGGAAGGCACGATTGAACAGCCCCATGGGAATGAACCCGGGATCGAGTTTGGGATGGTTGGTCATGGGGATGCAGATGCCGTACAGGTCCATATACTGAGCCTCCTGAGCTTTTTTCTCATCATACCGAAAAACCCCTCTTTTGACAAGGCGTCTTATGTGAAAAGAAGCCTATGATACAATGGATCCGATAGGGAGAAGGCGGCCTATCTACAAGTCAAAAAAACCACCCGAAATGGGTGGCTTTTATGGTGGCGGAGACGGTGGGATTCGAACCCACGGAACATCGCTGTTCAACTGATTTCGAGTCAGCCCCGTTATGACCACTTCGATACGTCT
>JBGVAK010000109.1:0-5803 GCA_045224495.1 Christensenellales bacterium | reverse complement strand
CATGGACGAGGACGGGTACGTGTACTTCCGCCAGCGGCTCAAGCGCCTCATCATCACCAACGGCTACAACATCTACCCCGGCCAGCTGGAGAACATCATCGACAGCTGCCCGGAGGTGGCCTACAGCTGTGTCATCGGCGTCAAGGACCCCCGGCGTATGCAGCGGGTGAAAGCCTTCATCGTGCCCCGGGAGGGGGAGACCCCCGGCGAGGCCCTGCAGGAGAAGATCATGGAACGGCTGCGGCTCCATATCGCTCGATACGCCCTGCCCCGAGAGATCGAGTTTCGGCCGGAGCTGCCCAAGACGCTGGTGGGTAAGGTGGCCTATCGTCTCCTGGAGGAGGAAGAGGAGCGCAAGAGCGCATGAAGCTTCGATGGTTCACCACCGCCGCCTTCACCTTGACCGAGGGGGATACCACCGTCGCCTTCGACCCCTTTCTGGGCCTGCCCCTAAAGAAGCGGTGGCCCGACCTTAGCGGGGCGGCCTTTCAGGACGCGACCGCCGTGTTCGTGACCCACGGGCACGTGGACCATATCCTGGAGCTGCCGGCCCTGTGCGCGGGGTCCACGGCCCCCGTCTACGCCACAGCCACCCCCTGCCGGACCCTTCAGAAGCACGGCGTCCCGGGGGACCGGCTGCGCAGGATACAGCCCGGTGCGGCCGTGACCGTGGGGCCCTTTCAGGTACAGGCGTACCCGGGACGGCACTGCCGCTTCGACGGGCCTTTGATCCGCCAGACGGTGCCCCGGCTCTACCGCCACCCCCTGCGGGCTGCACGGCTGTTGCTGTACGTGGCGGAATACCCGGAACGGGGCGAGACCCTGTTCTACGAGGTACTTGCGGGCAGACGCCGCATCCAGGTCATGGGGAGCCTGGGCCTTTGCCCCGATGCGGACTATCCTACGGGGGCCGACGCCCTGATCCTGCCCTACCAGGGACGGAGCGACCTAACGGAATACGCCTGGCCGCTGGTAGAGCGATTGGCGCCCAAGGCGGTGTATCTCGATCACTACGACGACAGCTTCCCGCCCCTGACCGCTGCCATCGACACGAAACCTTTTCAAGGCCTGCTGACGGCCCGCGGCATCCCCTGCCGGGCCCTCGAACCCAACACGATCATGGACCTATAAGGAGCGATCTTATGAGCAACGAACCCAAGAAAGAACGCAGCTGGGGGGACCGGCGGGACGGCCGTCGGGTGAAGGCCCCGGGGCTGCAGACCGTCATGTGCTACCTCTGGCCCTACCGGACCGACTGCGAGGTGTATCTCAACGACGTGATCGACGCCACGGAGCTGCTCCAATACCTGGAGAAGCGCAACGCCGAGCACCCGGACTACAAGACCACCCTCTTCCACGCCGCCGTCACGGGCATGGCCCGTATGGTGAAGGAGCGGCCCCTCATGAACCGGTTCATCCAGGGCTACCGCATGTACGAGCGGGACGAGATCACCATCAGCTTCGTGGTGAAGCGCCGCTTTGCCGACGGGGCGGAGGAGAGCCTCATGGTCCTAAAGCCCAAGGACGAGGACACCTTAGATTCCATCAGCCGGCGCATCGTGGGGAACGTGCAGGAGACGCGAAAGAGCGAGCACGCCACCGGCGGCGTGGACGAGCTCCTCGATAAGTTCGCCTCCCTGCCCAGGTTCCTGCTGATCCCCATCGTGCGGATCATCCGCTGGCTGGATTTCTGGGGCGTGAATCCCAAGTTCCTCACCGAGGGGGACCCCAACTACACCACCATCCTCACCAGCAACCTGGGCAGCATCCAGTGCCCCTCGGTGCACCACCATCTGAGCAACTACGGCACCAACAGCATCATGATCACCATCGGCACCCTCCACAAGCAGGAGATGCTCATGCCCGACGGGACCAAGGCGGTGCGGGACGTGGTGGACGTGGGCGCCACGCTGGACGAGCGGATCGCCGACGGGTTCTACTTCGCCAAGAGCCTGAAGCTCATCAAGCACATCTTCGCCCACCCCGAGATGCTGGAAAAGCCCCTGGGCGAGCACAGCGGGTTCGAGTATTGAGCTATGGAAAACCTGGTGTTTCTGATCATCATGATCCCCTGCGCTGCCGCGTTTACGGGCCTCGGCGTTTTCGCCATGCGGCGGAAAAAGCCTATGTGGTTTTGGTCCGGGTCCGAGGTGAAGCCCTACGAGATCCGGGACATCCCCGCCTACAACCGGGCCAACGGCTGGATGTGGATACTGTACTCCCTGGGCTTCTGGGCCGCGGCGGCGTTGAGCCTTTTGAACGTGCCCGCCGCGGGCGTGCTGGTGGCGGTATGGTGCCTGGGCGGGATACCCGTGCTGGTGCTGGGGTACAACCGGATCTATAAGAAGTATAAAGCGTGATCTTTGCCGCTTTTTTCTCTTTAGAAAAAGAGAAAAAAGCGGCGGAAAAAAGAGAAACTTAAGAAAAATAAGGGAAAGTATAGCTCAAGCCATACTTCCCGAATAAAGTTCTTTGGGATGCACCCTTTCTTACAAGAAAGGGTGCGTGCTTTTATTCTTTTCCTTTAAAAAAGTTGCCCCGGGAGCTTCAGCTTCACTTTTTGGGGGAACAGGGCGTCGAAAGCGGCGAAGGCCGCGGGCTCCCGGTCGGCCGCAAAATAGCCCCCCGGCGGGGCGTAGACGCCGGTGACGCCGGCAAGATAGCCGGGGACCAGCTCCTCGCAGAGGAAGAAGGAGTCGTCCGCCCCGGCGGGCAGGCCGTGGTAGCGGATAGAGAAATCCCGGGCATAGGTGAAGCCGGACTTACCATAAAAGAGGATGTTCCCCTCAAAGCACAGGGCCCCGCAACCCAGGGCCGCCGCCCGTTCCAGGGAGTAGTCCAGCAATCGCTTGCCGTACCCCTGGCGCTTCAGGTCGTTGGCGATGCAGATGGGCCCCATGGTCATGATGGGCACCTGCCGCCCGTCGTCGGCCTCGATATGGGCCCGCATGAACATATTCTGGCCGATGATTCGCCCATCCTTCTCCATGACGAAGTCCAGCTCCGGCACGAAAGCCGGGTCCTCCCGCAGCCGGTGGAGCACGAAATGCTCCAAACACCCGGGCCGGTACACGTTCCAGAAGGACTCCCGCACCAGGTTTTCCACCTGGAAGTATTCCTCCGGCCGCTCCCGGCGGATGGTGATCTCCTCTTTCATTCTTGCCTCCGTTCTGTTCTTTTTCATAGTTGGGCGGGCGAAAACACCTCATCCCCCAAGCGCTTGCGAAGCAAACGCAAGCCCCACCTTCCCCTCCTTGCAGCGCAAGCGCTGCAGGGGAAGGCTTATGAATCGCTCCCTACAACAGGGCGCGAAAGACCCGTTGCGTTTTCATGCCTTCCGCTTTACCGGCACCCAAATGGCGCTGTGGTAGTCGGGGTCCGTCATCTTCCCGTTGATGCAATCGTACCACTCCACCGTGGCGTTGCCCGAGAGCTCATAGTCCGGGTTCCCCGGCAGCCACTCCTGGAAGATCCGGGTGTTGACGCTCTGCAGGGTCTGGGGATTGGGACCGATGCAGTCAAACACGGCCCACGACCCCCGGGGGAACTCGTAGAGCACCATGCCCTCGGGCACGGGACCGCCGGTGTACTTGCCGGCGATCAGGTAGCGGAATTGGCCGCCGCCCAGATCGTCGATGCAGACGCCGTACTCGCCGATGCAGTTGTCCATGAGGGCCTGCTCGTAAGGGTTGGCGGGCGGGTTCCCGGCGTAGACGTTGTTGGCGTATCGCTCGCAGGTCTCGTTCCAGAATTTGGGGATCTCGCTATAGGCCTCCTCATAGGTGAACACCTTCTGAAAGCCGATGAGCTTAAAGGGGAATAGAGGGGTGATCTTAGGTTCCATTTTGCTGCCTCCTTGGATCGAGATTTGGATGGTCAAGGGCAAAAACGTCCGCAGGGCCGCCCCCTCCCGCACCTGGGTGGGCGTGGCGCCGTGGAAGCGGGTGAAGGCCTTGGTGAAGCTCTCCGGCGTCTCGTAGCCGTATCGGAATGCGATGTCGATGACCTTCTCCCCCGTCCCCTGCAGGTCCAGAGCCGCCTGGCAGAGCCGCCGATTCCGAAGGTACTCCCCGACGCCATAGCCGGTCATGAGGGAAAAGCCCCGCTGCAGGAAGAACGGGGAGAGGTGCACCTCTCGGGCTACGTCGTCCAGGCTGACGTCATCCGTCAGATGATCCTCCATATACGCTACCGCGCCGCGGATCGAGGTGAGCCATTCCATGGTCTTTTTCCTTTCCTTTGACTAAACTAAGCATATCAGACGGACAGGCTCCTGTCCTGTCATTTCCTGCCCGGTTTTGTCCTTTATGCCTGGCCGTTGACGATGGCGGCGTACTGCTCCTCGGGGATCATGGGGGAGCAAATGGCGGCCATAAGCTCCGGATCGATGGCACCGGAGGCGGCGTACTGGCGGCCCGCTGCCTGCACCTGCTGCAGCCGGGGCACGGTCACCACCGCCGCCTGGGGCACGTTGAACATGGGGCTCTCGGGGACGGTGATAATGGTGTGGCCCTCCGGGAACAGGAGCTTGAACTGCGCCACGGCGGGCTCGAAGTTCTGGCGGCTGTTGGGGAAGCCGCAGCCGCAGATCATCACATACCTGAGGTGGGAATAGTCCGCCTGGCCCACGTGCTCGTACCTATCCCCCACCTTCTCCATGGTCATTTGGGAGAGGGGCAAAATGCGGTCGATGATGGCCTTCAGGGGCGCGGGCATGCCATAGCAGTAGAGGGGAAAGCTGAAGAGAATCAGATCGCTTTGGAGGATCTCCTCCAGGATGCCCTTCATATCATCGTCGTGGATGCAGGTGCCGCCGTTATGCATGCAGGCGAAGCAGCCCGTGCAGTACTCCACGTACTGATCCACGGCAGTGATCACCTTCACCTGCTGCTCCCCCGCCTCCCCCATCCCCGCCAGAAAAGCCCGGGTGATGCACAGGGTGTCGCTCTTTTCCCTCTTGGGACTGCCGTTGAATACCAATATCTTCATGTTTGTCTCCTTTCCGGTTCAGTCGTCCAGCTCCCGGCGCATGAGCACCAGCTCCTGCCAGCCCGTCAGCCGGGAGCAAAAGCCCTTGGGGTTCCGGCCGTATTCCATGAAGCCCTCCCTTTCGTAGAGGGCCAGGGCTCGTCCGTTGTCCGCCACGGCCTCCAGCTCCAGCTGCCCATAGCCCGCCTGCTTCGCCAGCTCGATGCAGGCCCGGGTCAGGGCCTTGCCGATGCCCAGATGCCACCAGTCCCGATCGATGCTGATGCCGAAGGTGGCCCGGTGCTTCACCTTGTCCGCCCGGCCCACCCGAGCGATGCCCGCCTGGCCCACGATGAGCCCGTCCACCTCCGCCACCAGCTCCACCTCGTCGGGGCTGTCGGCCTTCCCCTGCAGGTACTTTTCCTCCTGCTCTACGGTGAAGGTGACCTCGTCCGGGTAGGTGGTGAGGTAGTCCGTCTGGGCGTGGTTCAGTACGAAGTTATGGAGCACGCCCTCCGCGTCCTGAGCGGTGCCCTGGCGGAGGACGCAGGTCCGCCCGTCCTTCAAAACGATGATCTCTCTATACTCCATGCTATGGCTCCTTCCAGAATCCGCCCCGGTGAAAATTGGGGTTGCCTAGGGGCTTGGCCGTCAGGCGGAAGATGACGCAGCCGTCCGGGCAAACGATGGTTTTTGAATACCTCCCGTCACCGCCCACGTTTTCAAGATCGCCGCCGCTGCGCACGGCCTCCATGAGGGGATAGAGCATCATCATGGTCTTGGAGCAGATGCCGTACCCGTCCCGGTTCACCGGGCAGCCGTAGGTGCAGGTGTA
>JBGVAK010000108.1:0-19690 GCA_045224495.1 Christensenellales bacterium | reverse complement strand
TATACCTACCTGTACGCCAAGGCCAACGGCGGCAAGTTCATCCTGCGCATCGAGGACACGGACCAGTCCCGGTACGTGCCCGGGGCGGTGGACGTGATCTACCGCACCCTCAAGAGCATCGGCATGCAGTGGGACGAGGGCCCGGACATCGGCGGCGACTACGGCCCCTACGTCCAGAGCGAGCGCAAGAGCCTGTACCTGCCCTACGCCCAGGAACTGGTGAAGAAGGGCAAGGCCTACTACTGCTTCTGCACCGAGGAGGAGCTCTCCGCCCGCCGGGAGGAAGCCGCCAAGCGGGGCGAGACCTTCAAATACGACAAGCACTGCCTGCACCTTTCTCCCGAGGAGGTCCAGCGGCGGCTGGACGCCGGGGAGCCCTACGTGATCCGGCAGAACGTGCCCGAGTCCGGCGAAGCCTCCTTCGACGACGCCATCTACGGCCATATCGCCGTGGACTGCTCGGACCTGGACGACATGATCCTCATCAAGGCCGACGGCATGCCCACCTACAACTTCGCCAACGTCATCGACGACCACACCATGGGCATCACCCACGTCATGCGGGGCAACGAATATTTGGCCAGCACCCCCAAGTACAACCTCCTCTACGACGCCTTCGGCTGGGAGAAGCCCACCTACATCCACATGACCCCCATCATGCGGGACGCTTCCCATAAGCTCAGCAAGCGGGACGGGGACGCCTATTTCGAGGATTACATCAACAAGGGATATCTGAAGGAAGCCATCGTGAACTACGTGGCGCTCCTGGGCTGGAACCCCGGGGACGATCGGGAGTTCTTCACCATGGACGAGCTCATCGGCGCCTTCTCCGTGGACGGCATGAGCAAGTCCCCCGCCATCTTCGACGTGAACAAGCTCACCTGGATGAACGCGGAGTATATCCGCCGCCTGAGCCCGGAGGCGTTCACCGCCCAGGCCATGCCCTACTACGAGAAAGCGGGCATCGACACCAGTAGGATGGACGTACTCTGCCGGATCCTGCAGCCCCGGGTGGAGACCTTCGCTCAGATCCCGGAGATCGTGGACTTCCTGGCAAAACTCCCCGACTACGACGTGGAGCTCTTCACCAACAAGAAGAGCAAGACCAACCCGGACGTGGCCCGGGAGGTCTTGGATATGGTCATACCGCTGCTGGAATCCCTGCCCGAATGGCAGGAGGCTACGGTCCATGACGCCCTCATGAACCTGGCGGCGGAGAAGGGCCTCAAGAACGGCACCCTCCTCTGGCCCGTGCGGATCGCTCTCGCAGGCAAGCAGGTGACCCCCGGCGGCGCCATCGAGATCGCGCTGCTGCTGGGCCGTGAGGAGAGCCTCAGGCGCCTGAAGGCCGGAAGGGAGAAGTTAGCATGAAGCTGGGCGTGATCGGCCTCCCCAACGTGGGGAAGAGCACCCTTTTCAACGCCATCACCCAGGCCGGGGCCCAGGCCGCCAACTATCCCTTCTGCACCATCGAGCCCAACGTGGGCGTGGTGGCGGTGCCGGATAAGCGCCTGGACGTGCTGGCGGACATGTACCATCCGGAGAAGTACACCCCCACTACCATCGAGTTCGTGGACATCGCGGGTCTCGTGCGCGGGGCCAGCCGGGGCGAGGGCCTGGGCAACAAGTTCCTCTCCCACATCCGGGAGGTGGACGCGGTGGTCCACGTGGTCCGCTGCTTCGAGGACGGGAACGTGGTCCACGTGGACGGCAGCATCGACCCGGTCCGGGATGCGGAGACCGTGAACCTGGAGCTGATCTTCGCGGATATGGACACCCTGCAAAAGCGCATCGACAAGAACGCCCGCCTCGCCAAGGCCGACAAGAAGCTGGCGGCGGAGGGAGAGCTCTTAAAGCGCCTCTACGAGCATCTCGAGAGCGGCCAGCCCGCCCGGACCTTCGAGGCGAACAAGGAGGAAAAGGAGGTCATCCGCTCCTGTTTCCTGCTGACCGACAAGCCAGTCATCTACGTGGCCAACATCGCCGAGGACGATATCGGGAACGAGGACAATCCCTTCGTGAAGGCCCTCTACGGCGTGGCCCAGAAGGAGGGGGCCGGCTGCCTCACCGTCTGCGCCCGCATCGAGGAGGAGATCGCGGAGCTGGAGCCTGCCGAGAAGCAGGAGTACCTGCAGGAGCTGGGCATCGAGGAAAGCGGCCTCGACAAGCTCATCGCCACCTGCTACGACCTCTTGGGCCTCATGAGCTTCCTCACCGCCGGGCCTAAGGAGGTCAGGGCCTGGACCATCCAGAAGGGCACCAAGGCCCCCCAGGCCGCCGGCAAGATCCACACGGACTTCGAGCGGGGCTTCATCCGGGCCGAGGTGGTCTCCTTCGACGACCTGGTCGAAAACGGTACCATGCAGGCCTGCAAGGACAAGGGCCTCATCCGTTCCGAGGGCAAGGACTACGTCATGCGGGACGGGGACGTGGTGGTGTTCCGGTTCAACGTATAACCAAAGGGACGAGAAACCGAGGGGCGAAGGGTCATCTTCACCCCTGTTTTTTTCTTTTGGGATGTATATTTATGGCGAAAAATGTTATAATTATGCGGTCATAGAATATGCACATTTTGTACGTAGGATGTTTACAATTCCATAAAACCACGTTCAAAACAAGCTGTTACAATGCATACAACGGTCAATCTGCGGCAGTATAAACATTCGTTTATTGTCCCAACATGTAGACCATCGGAGCCAAAAAAGCCGCAAGATGCGGTTTCAACAGCCCCTGTTCGGAAGCGATACCCGCAAAGAATCAGGAAAATTTTTCCGCCCCAAACATAGCGCATTTCCCGGCGAAGGGGACCGAAACGCGGTGCATATCCGGGAAACAACAAGGAGGGCCCTATATGGCGACCAAGAAGAAAAAACACAAAAAACGCAGGAAGCTCATAATCCATCCCCGGTTCTTCCTGGTGGTGGCGTTGCTCATACTGGCTATCGGCGTGTTGGTCTTGCTCCTCGTTTCCATCTTCTCCGGCGGCAGCTCCACCCCTGGCACCACCGCCCCCATCCAGACCACTGAGGAACAGAAAAAGAAGGGAAGCATCTTCCAGATATTCGCCAAGGAGACGCCCACCCCCGTACCGACGCCCACCCCGACCCCCACACCCACGCCGACTCCCACGCCAACGCCCAAGCCCACGCCCCATTTTGTGGGCAACAGCAACCCGGAGCGATACGGCTACACCCCTCATCTGCAGGTGGACGGCCAGGACGCCGATCCTTCCAAGTACGTTCGGACCGAGAAGATCGAATTCGGTGACGGCAGCGCCTACAACCAGGTCAACGGCGTGTTGACCTTCCGCGGCAACAATTACCGGAATCTGTCCGCCGCCAGCGAACTGAACCTGACCGAGTACAAGATGACGGTGGCCAGCAAGGTGTCCATCGGCTCCCTCGCCAAGGGCAACCGCAGCGGCAAAGGCAGCTGGTCCGGCTGCGGCTGGACGGGTCAGCCCCTGATCGTCCAGTGGTCCGACGAGGTCCGCGCGGCCATGAACCTCTACGATTGGGCCAAGCAGAAGGCCAATCTGGTGGAGGTCATCTACCCCACGGAGGACGGCCACATCTACTTCCTGGATCTGGAGACGGGGAAGAAGACCCGGGACGATCTCAATTTCAAGATGCCCTTCAAGGGCACCGGCTCCATCGACCCCAGGGGCTTGCCCCTGCTCTACGTGGGCTCCGGCGACGAGTACGAGGCCGAGGACCAGAAGTCCCGGGCCATGATCATCTCCCTCATCGACGGCCGCAAGCTCTATGAGTTCGGCATCCAGGGCAAGGAGCCCTTCGCTGTGCGCCAGTGGAACGCCTACGACAGCGCGCCGCTGGTGGACGAGACCACCGACACCCTGATCTGGCCGGCGGAAACGGGCATCCTCTATACCATGAAGCTCAACACGGTATTCGATGCCCGGGGCGGCACCATCAGCGTGAACCCGTCCCACATCGTCAAGCTCCGCTACGACAGCAACAACTCCTACGACAAGATCGACAAGGCGGACTCCTCCCATAAGTGGCTGGGCTACGAGGGCAGCGCCGCCGTATGGAACGGGTTCATCTACCTGGCCTCCAACGATGGTCTCTTCCAGTGCGTGGACCTGAACACCATGCAGATCAAGTGGATCGCCGACACCAAGGACGACACCAACGCCTCCCCGGTGCTGGAGGTGATCTCGGAGACCGAAGCGTACCTGTACGTGGGCACCTCCCTTCACTTCACGCAGGATTCCGGCCATAAGGGCGTGACCCCCTTCTTCAAGATCGACGCCATGACCGGCGAGATCGTGGGCCAGTATCAGCTGACGGTGGAGACGGTCTCCGGCGTGTCCGGCGGCATCCAGGCCACGGCGGCCGTGGGGCAGAACAACCTGGACGACCTGGTCTTCGTCCCCTTCGCCCGGTATAACGGCAAGGACAAGGGCGTGCTGGTGGCCCTCTACAAGGACACCATGGAGGTGGCCTGGACCATGCCCATGGAAAAGTACGCCTGGTCGTCCCCGGCCATCTTCTACAACAGCAAGGGCGACGGGTATCTCGTCCAGGCGGACAGCGGCGGCACCATCTTCCTGGTGGACGGCCGCACGGGCAGCGTCCTGGACAAGATCAGCCCCACCAAGAACGGCAGCAACTTCGAGGCGTCCCCGGCCCTCTTCGGCAACATGCTGGTGGTGGGCAGCCGCGGGGATCAGACCATCTTCTTCATTCGGCTTTCCTAAGCCACGGTCCATACAGGCGCCTCGTGAGAACGGGGCGCTTTTCCTACTCAAAAGGAGGCAAGAGACATATGATCCGTTTAGCAGACGTGGACGAGAGCAACTTCGACGCAGTCCGGCGGCTGGACGTGGGGCCGGATCAGCGCCGCTTTTTGGACAGCCCTCTGGGCATCCTGGCCCGGGGGTACGTGTACCGGGCGCAGCGGGCCCGGGTCCTGGCCGTGGAAAACGACGGATCGGTCGTTGGCTTGCTGCTGGTGAAGGACATGGACGAGGCGCCCGTCTGCTACGATCTGCAGCAGTTCCTGATCGACGGTCGCTATCAGGGCCGGGGCTATGGGGCGGAGGCCCTGGGGCTGTTGCTGGAGCTGCTGCGGCAGGAGAAAAAGTACGAGGATGTGGAGGTCTGCGTCCACCGGGAGAATGCGGCCGCCTTAGCTCTGTTTGCGGGGGCGGGTTTCGTGGACACCGGCTATGTGGACCCGAACGTGCCCGACTGCCTGAACCTGATGTGCCGCCTGTGAAACCGCGATCCATGCGCTCCGTATGAACGGGGCGCTTTTTTCTATGGGGACGCGCCGGATTTGCCCTTCAGGCAGGAATCTCCTTGCGGTCGTGCCCCTCCTATGCTATGATATATCCAAATGAGCATGCCCCGCCGATCATTCGACGGGAGAAGGAGGCACTATGAAGCGATGCTCCGTGGGCGGGCAGGCCGTCATGGAAGGGGTCATGATGAAGAACCCCGAGAACGGCACCGCCCTGGCCGTGCGCCAAAGCGACGGCGCCATCGTTACCGAATACTATCAAAACAAGCGCAAGTATAAAAAGGGGACCTTCCCCACCTGGCCCGTGGTCCGGGGGGTCTACGCCTTCGTGGAGGCCCTGACGGGCGGCATGAAGATCACCACCCGCAGCGCGGAACTCCTGGGGGACGCCCTGGACGAGGAGCCCACCAAGTTCGAGAAGTGGCTGTCGAAGAAGCTGGGCAAGAGCGCCAGCGACATGGCCATGACCGTGGCGGTGGTCCTGGCAGCGGCCCTGGCCGTGGGCCTGTTCGTGATCCTGCCCTCCCTGGCGGTGAGCTTTTTCAAGATCGAGAGCACCTTTTTGGTGAGCCTGCTGGAGGGCGTGGTGCGGCTGCTGATCTTTCTGGGGTATATGCTGGCCATCTCCCGGATCAAGGACATCCACCGGGTGTTCATGTACCACGGAGCGGAGCACAAGACCATCGCCTGCTACGAGGCGGAGGGGGAGATGACCCCGGAGAACATTTTGCGCTACACCCGGTTCCACCCCCGCTGCGGCACCAATTACCTGTTCCTGGTCATGATGGTGTCCATCCTGTTTTTCGCCTGCATCCCGGTCCGCGCCTTTTTGCCCCGGGTGCTGACCAGGCTCCTGTTCATCCCCGTGGTGGCGGGCCTTGGGTACGAGGTGCTCAAGGCGGCCGCGGCCTCCGAAAGCTGGCTCGCCCGGGCGGTCCGGGCGCCGGGCCTGGCCTTGCAGCAGATCACCACCGCGGAGCCCACGGCGGACATGGTGGAGGTAGCCCTGGCGGCGTTCAACCTGGCTATGGACCCACCGGATCACGATGTAAAGGCGGTGACGCCCTCCGTACGGGCAGAGGGGACGACACCTCATCCGTCACCTGCGGTGACACCTTCATCCCAGGGGCTAACGCCCGGCCTTGCTGAAAACGACCCACAGGGGCGTTTTCCGGGCGCTGCGGCCCCTCAAGGGGAAGGCGTTGTTGAACGCTCCGTCGAGGGGGAAAGGGGAGAGACGCCCTCCGCCCGGGTCGAGTGTGAAGATGACCCGGCGTGAGCTCATAGACGCCCTGCGCCCGGCGGCGGGGGAGGAGGCCGAGATCGAAGCCCGGTTCCTGCTGGAGGCGTCTCGGGACGAAGGGTGGCTCCGCAAGGCTGTGGAACGGCGGCTCGCCGGCGAGCCCTTGCAGTACATCCTGGGCGAGTGGGAGTTTATGGGCCTGCCCTTCTTTGTGGGACCGGGGGCCCTGATCCCCCGGCAGGACACGGAGACGTTGTGCGAGGCGGCCTTGGGTTGGCTGAGATCGCGTCCACAGGCCAAGGTCCTGGATCTGTGCTGCGGCACGGGCTGCATCGGCGTGAGCTTGGCGAAGCTGGGCGGGGCCCAGGTATCGTTCGCGGATATTTCCCCTGACGCCCTGGCTCTGGCGCGGCGGAACGCCGAAAAAAACGGCGTGGACGGGGCGTTCTATGAGAGCGACCTGCTGACGGACGTGCCCGGGACCTACGATCTGATGGCCTGCAACCCGCCCTACCTGACGGCGGCGGAGATGGCAGGCTGTCAGCGGGAGCTGACCTACGAGCCAGCGTTAGCCCTGTATGGCGGGGAGGACGGCCTCGATTTCTACCGGCGGCTGGCGGTGGAATGGGCGGAACACGTGAGGTCCGGGGGACTGCTGCTGCTGGAGATCGGTCATACCCAGGCCCAGGCGGTGCGGGGGCTGTTCCCCGGCGCGAGGATCATGAAGGACATCTGCGGCCTCGATCGGGTCGCATATGTGGAGAGGATATGAGAGAGAAGCTGAACAAACTGAAGGCCCGGTACGAGGAGCTGGGCAGGCTCCTGTCGTCCCCCGACGCCATGAACGACATGGCGGCCTGGAAAGAGATGAACCGGGAGCGGGTGCAGCTGGAGGAGATCGTGTCGGTCATCGACCGGTACGAGCGGAACCTCCAGGAGCAGGCCGACTGCCGGGAGATGCTGGAGGAGCACCTGGATGCGGACATGAAGGAGCTGACCCAAAGCGAGCTGGACGAGCTTAAGGTTGCCGAGGAGCAGCTGACGGAGGAGCTGAAGCTCCTGCTCCTGCCCAAGGACCCCAACGATGAGAAGGACGTGATATTGGAGATCCGGGCCGGCACCGGCGGCGAGGAGGCTTCCCTGTTCGGCGGGGACCTCTTGCGCATGTACCAGCGGTACGCTGAGCGGCACCGGTACGCCGTGGAGTTCGTGGAGGACAACCGGACCGAGATGGGCGGCGTCAAGGAGGTGGTCCTTACCGTCTCCGGCAAGGGGGCCTACTCCCGCTTGAAGTTCGAGAGCGGCGTGCACCGGGTCCAGCGGGTGCCCGAGACCGAGAGCCAGGGCCGCATCCACACCAGCGCCGCCACGGTGGCGGTCATGCCCCAGGTGGACGAGGTGCAGGTGGAGATCAAGGATTCGGACATCCAGATCGACACCTATCGAAGCAGCGGCGCCGGCGGCCAGCACGTGAACAAGACCTCCTCTGCCATCCGCATCACCCACATTCCCACGGGCATCGTGGTGGCCTGCCAGGACGAGCGGAGCCAGTATAAAAACAAGGACAAGGCCATGCAGGTCCTAAGGTCCCGCATCTACGACCTGTACCAGTCCAAGCAGGACGCCGCCGTGTCCAGCGCGAGAAAGAGCATGGTGGGGTCCGGGGATCGGAGCGAGCGCATCCGGACCTACAACTTCCCCCAGAACCGGGTCACGGACCATCGAATCAATCTAACCCTCTACAAGCTGGAGCAGTTTATGGACGGGGATATGGACGAGCTCATCGATGCCCTGATATTGGCCGAACGGACCCGGCAGCTGTCGGGGGAGGATGCGTAAGCTTTTCTTTTGCCGCTTTTTCTCTTTAGACAAAGAGAAAAAGCGGCGGAAAAAGAGAAACGTAAGAAACAGATAGACTATTATATCCTGTCCCACTTATCTTCTTAAGTTCTTTTGGACACCTTTTCTTTCAAGAAAAGGTGTGAGCTATAATGATTACCTCTGTTATCAAAACAACTGATCCAACGCAAGCCGCAGCCCAGGGCGCTGCCGTCATCCGCGCCGGGGGGCTGGTGGCCTTTCCCACGGAGACGGTCTACGGCTTGGGGGCCAACGGCCTCGACGGGGCGGCGGTCAATCGGATATTCGAGGCCAAGGGCCGGCCCAACGACAACCCGCTCATCCTGCACGTGGCCGAAAAGGCGGACGCTTTCCGCCTGTGGGCCGGAGAGCCGCCCCATGCCCGTGAGCTCATGGACACCTTCTGGCCCGGGCCCCTGACGTTGATCTATTACCGTTCGGATATAGTCCCCGATGAAGTGACCGCCGGCCTCGACACCGTGGCGGTCCGCATGCCGGACAGCACCGCCGCCCGGGCCCTCATCGCCGCGGCCGGGACGCCCATCGCCGCCCCCAGCGCCAATCTGTCCGGCAAGCCCAGCCCCACCACGGCGGTGCACGTGCTGCAGGACATGGACGGCCGCATTCCCCTCATTCTGGACGGCGGCCCCTGCCGCTACGGGGTGGAATCCACGGTCCTGTCCCTGGTGGGCACCCCCACCATCCTGCGCCCCGGCGCCGTGACGAAGGAGATGCTGGCCGCCGTCCTGGGCGAGGTGGCCCTGTCCCCCAGCGTCCTGGCCCCCTTGGCTGCGGGGGAGAAGGCTGCGTCCCCGGGCATGAAGTACAAGCACTACGCCCCCAACGCCCAGGTGCTGGTGGTGGTAGGGGAGGCGGCGGCCGCTGCGGCGCGCCTCTCGGCCCTCTACGACCGGTATGCCGCCCAAAATAAGCGGGTCCGCATCGCCGCCACAGCGGAGGCCCTGCCCTTCTACGGCGACCGGCGCTGCGCCCTGCTGGGCACCCGGCAGGACCCCACCACCCTCTGCAGCCGTCTGTTCGCCCTCCTGCGGGAGCTGGACGAGGAGGCGGACGTGATCTTAGCTGAGGGCATCGGCACCGAGGGTACGGGCCTCGCCTTCATGAACCGTCTTTTGCGCTCCGCCGGCTTTCGGGTGGAGTACCTGTAAACTATCATCGATCGAATACTACTGGAGGACCTTATGGAACAAGCCAAGCGCAACAAACAGAACCTGATCATGTTCCCCCTGGGCACCGTGGGAAGGGACATGGTCTACAATCTGGTCAACAACTTTTTGCTGACCTTCGTGCTCTTCACCCGGGAGCTCACCGCGGGTCAGCTCTCCGCCATCACGGCCATTATGGTGGGCGCCCGGCTCTTCGACGCCCTGAACGACCCCATCATGGGCAACATCATCGAGCGCACCCGCACCAAGCACGGCAAGTTCAAGCCCTGGATCGTGGCGGGCATGATCTCCACCTCCCTGGTCATCTACGCCGCCTTCAACGTGAAGCTGCAGGGCTGGTCCTTCGTATGGTTCTTCGGCCTCATCTACTTCCTCTTCAGCATCACCTATACCATGGGCGACATCTCCTACTGGGGCATGATCCCCTCCCTCAGCGCCGACGGCGACGCCCGCAACACCTTCACCGCCCGGGCCACCCTCTTTGCGGGCATCGGCGGCACCACGGCGGGGATCCTGATCCCCATGCTGACCACCGGCGCCAACGCCATCGGCGGCAGCACCACCGTGGCCTACGGACGGATCGCCCTGGCTATCGCCATCCTGTGCCCCCTGTTCCTGTGCTTCGTCCTCTTCGGCGTCCACGAGGATCGGTCCTACAACGACGAGCCCGTGCCGCCGGTCAGCTTCAAGAAGATCTGGTCCACCATCACCGGCAACGATCAGCTCCTCTGGATCGCCCTCATCTTCCTCATCCACGAGATCAGCAACGCCATCGTCCTCTCCGGCGTGGGCTCCACTTACATCTACTTCGAGTTCGGCTACGAGGGCGGCCTCTACAGCCTCTTCACCACCATCGGCATGTCCGTGACGGCCCTTTTGATGATCTTCTATCCCGCCATCTCCCGGAAGGTGCCCCGTAAGAAGCTCATGAAGATCCTGCTGTGGGTGGCTCTCGCCGGCTACACCGTCATGCTGGTGCCCGGCGTGGCCCTGAAGTCCGGCGTCACGAAGGTGTTCGGCATGGATATCAAGTTCCTGCTCATCACCATCGGCTACATGCTGGCCAACTTCGGCCAGTACGGCTACTATCTGATCCTCATGATCTCCGTCATCAATACGGTGGAGTATAACGAGTACATCCACGGCACCCGGGACGAGGGCATCATCACCTCCATGCGGCCCTTCCTCACGAAGCTTGCCTCCGCCCTGACCGTGGTCATCGCCTCCGCCACCTATATGCTCACCGGCGTCACCAAGTACACCAACCAGATCTCCTCTCTGGAGAACGCCACCGCCGCCGGCCACATCACCGAGGCGGAGAAGCTTTCCGAGATCCACGAGCTCCTAAAGGGCGTGACCCACGGCCAGTCCCTGGGCCTGCTGCTGGTGATGATCGTGCTGCCCCTGGCGCTGCTCATCACCACCTACGTGCTTTACATGCGGCACTATAAGCTGGACGAGCCGGAGTTCGACCGCATCTTGGCCGAGCTGAAGGCCCGCCGAGAGGGGAAGAAGGCATGAGCCTGACCCGCCTGGCCCTGCGCTTCGCCGCCCCGGCGCCGAAGGTGGAGGGGTTCCAGCGATACCTGTTTCTGGGTCCCCACCCGGACGACATCGAGATCGGGGCGGGGGCCACGGCGGCGAAGCTGGCCGCCGCCGGGAAGCAGGTCTGTTTCCTCATCTGCACCGACGGCCGGTTCGGCCTTGAACATGCCCCCCAGGGCACCACGCCGGAAGAGCTCATAGAGCTCAGGAAGGCGGAGGCTATGGCTTCGGCAAAGGCCCTGGGCGTCACGGACGTGCGCTTTTTAAACTTCAGCGACGGCGGCTTCTACGAGTTTGAAGACCTGGTCAGGGCCGCGGCCCAGGTGGTGGGCGACTTTCAGCCCCAGATCCTTCTGGCCCCGGACCCGGACGTGGCCAGCGAGTGCCATGTGGACCACCGGTGGGTGGGGGAGGCGTCGAAGCGCCTCGCTTTCTTCGCCCCCTTTCCGGAGGTCATGGCCCGGTACGGCGCCAAAGCCGCCCCGGTCCAGGCCCTGGCCTTCTACATGACGGCCAAGCCCAAACGGTTCGTGGACACCCGGGGCCTGCTGCAACAACAGCTGCAAGCCATCCTCTGTCACAAGACCCAGTTCCCGGCGGATTCGGAGGCGTTCAAGAGCGTGGCCCTGTACCTGAAACTCCGCGCCGCCGATTTCGGCCTTCGCTCCCTGAAGGGCCAGGCCGAGGGCTTTCGGGTCCTGGGCCAGACGCACATGCACTGCCTCCCCGAGGCGGGGCGATAACAGGAGGGAACTATGGACGCCATCGAAGCCATTTTGAACCGCCATAGCTACCGCGGCAAGTACCGGCCCGACCCCGTACCGCGGGAGGACCTTATGACCATCCTAAAGGCAGGCCTGGCCGCTCCTTCGGGGTGCAACAAGCAGACTGTGAGCCTCATCGCGGTGGACGACCCGGCCCTGCTTCAAAAGCTCCGGGTCGTCATCGACCCGCCGGTGGGGGAGACGGCCCCCGCTATGATCTGCGTGCTGACGGAGCGGATCGTGGCCTACCGGGACAGGTGCTTCTCCGTCCAGGACTACGGGGCTGCCATCGAGAACATGCTCCTCGCCGTCACAGCCCTGGGGTATGAAAGCTGTTGGTACGAGGGCCACATCACGGACACGGACCGGATCGGCCGGAAGATGGCGGACGTTTTGGGCGTCCCGGACAAGTACGAGCTGGTATGCGTCCTGCCTGTGGGCGTCGCCGTCTCCGCCCCCACACCGCCTAAAAAGAAGCCCTTTAGGGAGCGGGCCTGGTTCAACGGCTTTCAAACCGAAGCGGAGGGAAGAGGATGAGCCTCGCGAGCGCCATGCTGAAAACCTATGGGAAGGATCGGGTGCGCCGGGAACGGCTGGAGCGCCTGCAGCAAAGGCGGCTGCGGGCCCTGGTCCGGTACGCGAAGGAGAACAGCCCCTTCTATAGGGAGCTGTACCGGGGCGTGGGGGAGGACTTCGAGCTTTCGGACCTGCCGCCGGTGACGAAGCCGGAGCTCATGGCCCGGTTCGACGACGTGGTCACGGACCGGGCGGTGACCATGGCCCGGGTGGAGGCGTTCACGAAGGATCTCGACAACGTAGGCCGGATGCTGGACGGGAAGTATCTCGTCTTCAAGACCTCCGGGTCCACGGGGCACCCGGCCGTGGTGCTCTACGATCAGGGGGCCGTGGACGTGGCCTCCGCCGTGGCCGCCTTTCGGACCTTTGCCCGTCAAGAGGATTTCAAGAAGTTTATGGCCCACGGCAAGAAGACCGCCGGGGTCTTCGCCGATCACGGGTTCTACCTGGCCTGCGGCATGTCCCGATATCTGCAGCTGAAAATGCCGGGAAAGCAGACCAAGATCACCGTGGACGTGAACGGACCGGAAGGGGAGATCGTGAAGGCCCTGAACGAGTTCCAGCCCGCCATGCTCAGCGGCTATCCCACCGATCTGGCCTTGCTCGCGGACTGCGAAGGGCTGGACATCCGCCCGGATGTGGTGATCACCGGCGGGGAGCTGCTGACGGACCGGATACGCCAAAAGCTTTCGGGCCGCTTCGGCTGCTACGTCCAGACCCACTACTCCTGCACGGAGGGCGGGGAGCTCGCCTGCGAGTGCAGCGAAGGGCATCTGCATATCAACGAGGACTGGGTCATTTTGGAGGCCGTAGACAAGGACGGGCGGCCCGTTGCCCCCGGCGTCCGTTCCGACCGGGTGCTGATCACCAACCTGTCGAACCGGATCCAGCCCTTTATCCGCTACGAGCTTACGGATCGGGTGATCCTCCACCAGGAGCCCTGCCCCTGCGGCCGGACCACCAGGTGGCTTGAGATCGAGGGTCGGACCGACGATATCCTGATCTTTGCAGGCGGCGTTTCCGTGGCGCCCATGTCCCTCTACAAGGTGCTGGAGGAGGTGCCTGAGGTGCGCCGGTTCCAGCTGGTGCAAACGGCGCCGGACGCCCTGGAGCTGCGGTTGGTGGCCGACGACCCCCAGGGGGCATTTCAGGCAGCGCAAGGGGCTTTACAGGCGTTCTTCGAGAGCAAGGGGCTGCGGGTGAGCGTCCGGCCCTCGGACGAACCGCCCCAAGCTGACCTGATCAGCGGGAAGTTCAAACACGTGTACAAGGGGTTTTAGACCCTGGAGGGACGACGGGACAGAATCATGTGGGCACAGCTCCGCAAAAACGAAACACCGGGGGCCATACTCCTCAATATGCTGCTGGCGGCGGGGAGCCTGTTCGTCAACGGCTTCGGCATCTACCTCACCATCCAGGCCAACCTGGGGGCGGCCCCCTGGGACGTGCTGAATCTGGGCATGTCCAGGAGCTTGGGCATCCTCTATGGGAACGCCTCCGTGGCCGTGTCCTTGACCATCCTGGCCATCGACGTGCTCATGGGGGAGCCCGTTGGCATCGCCATGTTCATCGACGCCACGGTGGTGGGCAAGTCCGTGGACTTCTTCAACTGGCTCCATCCCGTGCCCAAGTGCTCCTCTCCCCTGGTGGGCATCCCCGTCATGCTCCTTGGCCTGGTGATCCTGGCCTACACCCAGTTCACCTACATGGCCGCCGCCCTGGGCTGCGGGCCCCGGGATACGCTGTTGGTGGGCCTTGCTAAGCGGGTCCGCCGCATCCCCATCGGCGCCGTCAGCATCGCGCTGTTAAGCTCCGCCACCTTCGTGGGCTGGCTGTTGGGCGGGCCCGTAGGCGTGGGGACCCTGATCTGCGCCTTCGCGGCGGGGCCCATCATGCAGCTGGCGTTTCGGACGGTGCACTTCGACGCCACCGGCATCCGGCATCAGCGGCTGCGGGATTCCCTCAAGGTGTTTCTCTCCCAAGGTAAAAAGACGGACAACAAGTAAGGAGGCAATCGTCATGCAGTTCAAAATGATCCACGAAAACTACAACGTCACCGATCTGGACCGGTCATTGCGCTTCTATGAGGAGGCCTTGGGCCTGACGGAGAAGCGCCGCAAGACGGCCAAGGACGGGTCCTATGTCATCGTCTTCGTGGGGAACGAGGCCAGCGACTTCGAGTTGGAGCTCACCTGGCTCCGGGACCATCCCCAGCCCTACAACATCGGCGAGGAGGAGTTCCATCTGGCGTTCCGCGCGGACGACTTCGAGGCTGCCCACGCCCTCCACGAACGGATGGGCTGCATCTGCTTCGAGAACCCCGCCATGGGCATCTATTTCATCCAGGATCCCGACGGCTACTGGCTGGAAGTGCTGCCCACCCGGTAAACGGCGGGCAGGCGAAGCGGCCAAGCTCCCATGGACGAACCAAGGACAAAAAAGAAATTGACGGCGGGCATCCTGGCCCACGTGGACGCGGGGAAGACCACCCTGTCGGAAGCGCTGCTCTTTCGGGCCGGGGTGCTGCGCAAGCTGGGCCGGGTGGACCATCGGGACACCTTCTTGGATACCCACGCTCTGGAACGGGAGCGGGGCATCACCATCTTCTCCAAGCAGGCCCGCATCACGACCCAGGATCTGGAACTGACTCTGCTGGACACCCCGGGTCACGCGGACCTGTCCGGAGAGACCGAGCGGGCTGTGGCGGCCATGGACGTGGCCATTCTGGTCGTCAGCGGCACCGACGGGGTCCAGGCCCACACGGAGACCCTCTGGTCCCTGCTCCTGCGGGCCCGGGTGCCCACCTTTATCTTCGTCACCAAGATGGACGCCGCCAAGCTCAGCCGGGAGGACCTGCTGAAGGACCTGCAGACCTGCCTGGGCGAGGGCTGCGTGCCCTTTCCCGTAGAGGACGAGGAGGCCTTGGCCATGCTGGACGACGAGGCGTTGGAAGGGTATATGCAGACGGGCCGCGTGTCCGACCAGCAGATCACGCGCCTTATCGGCAGCCGAAAGCTCTTTCCCGTCTGCTTCGGCTCCGGCCTTCGGCTGGAGGGGGTGGACGAGTTTTTATCCCTGCTGACGAAATACGCCCCGGAGCCGCCACGGCCCGTCCTCTTCGGGGCTAAGGTATACAAGATCGGCCGCGACGCTCAGGCGGGGCGGCTCACCTATATGAAGCTCACCGGCGGCACCCTTCGGGTCCGGGACACCCTCCGCTACCGGGGGATCAGCGGCGAGATCATGGAGGAGAAGGCGGCTCAGCTCAGGCTGTACTCCGGCCCTAAGTTCGAATCGGTCCAATGGGTCACCGCCGGGGACGTGGTGGCGGTGACGGGCCTTTCCGAGACCCGGCCTGGTCAGGGCCTGGGGGCGGAGCCCGACAGCGACACGCCGCTCTTGACCCCGGCCTTAGGGTATCGGATAAACCTGCCCCTCGGCACGGACCCAAGGACGGTGCTGCCGAAGCTCAGGCAGCTCGAGGAGGAGGAGCCCCTGCTCCACATCGCGTGGCAACCCAATCTGGGGGAGATCCAGGCCCAGCTCATGGGCCCCCTGCAGACGGACGTGCTGGTGTCCCTGATCCGGGAGCGGTTCAACCTAGACGTGACCGTGGGCGCGGGCCGCATCCTCTATCGAGAGACTATCGCCGCGCCCGTGGAGGGCGTGGGCCACTTCGAGCCATTGCGCCACTACGCCGAGGTCCACCTGCTGCTGGAGCCCGGGGAGCCGGGCAGCGGCCTTTCCTTCGCCTCCGCCGTCAGCGAGGACGATCTCGATCTCAACTGGCAGCGGCTCATTTTGACCCACCTGGCGGAGAAGGAGCACCTGGGCGTCCTCACGGGCTCGCCGCTTACGGACGTGAAGATCACCCTGATCGCCGGCCGGGCCCATTTGAAGCACACGGAGGGCGGGGACTTTCGCCAGGCAACCTATCGGGCCGTGCGGCAGGGGCTCATGCAGGCAGAGAGCGTGTTGCTGGAGCCCTACTACCGCTTCCGGCTGGAGGTGCCCTTTACGGACGTAGGCCGGGCCATCAGCGACATCCAGGCCATGGGAGGCACCCACGACGCCCCGGAGGAGAGCGGGGGACGCATGGTCCTGACCGGCGACGCCCCCGTGTCCGCCATGGCCGACTATATGACCGAGGTGGCGGCCTACACCCGGGGCCGGGGCCGGTTCGCCTGCCGCGTGGCGGGGTATCGCCCCTGTAAGAACGCCGAGGCCGTCATCGCCCAGCGGGGGTACGACCCGGAGGCGGACCTCGACAACACCCCCGACAGCGTGTTCTGTGCCCACGGGGCGGGGACCGTGGTGAAGTGGCGGGACGTACCGGAGTACATGCACCTCGACACCGGCTTCGGCAAGGCGGCCCCTTCGTCGGAAGTGCAGGTGAAGGTCCGGCGCCGAAACCTCGATCTGGACGAAAAGGAGCTGGAGGCCATCATGGCCCGGGAGTTCGGGCCCGTGCGTCAAAACCTCTACGTGCCGGCCCGGACCGTCAGCGCTCCGGAGCCGCCGCCCCCGGCGCCCAAGGCCCCGGAACGGATCATCGTGGACGGCTACAACGTGATCTTCGCCTGGGCGGAACTGAAGGCCCTGGCGGGCAAGAGTTTGGACCTGGCTCGCTCCAAGCTCACGGAGATGCTCATCAACTATCAGAGCTACACGAAATCCGAGGTGGTACTGGTCTTCGACGCCTATAAGGTACCCGCCGGCGCGGGGGCCAAGTATACGGAGGCGGACCTCCACGTGGTGTACACCAAGGAAAACGAGACCGCGGACATGTACATCGAGCGGTTGGTGGATGAGATCGGCAAGAACGAGACCGTGCGAGTGGTGACATCCGATTCCCTGGTGCGCCTGGGGGCCCTGCGGGCCGGGGTGCTGCGTACGTCGTCGTCGGCCTTTGAAAAAGAGGTGGACCAGGTCCTGGAGAAGATCGCCGAGGCGATCCGGCAAAACAAACAGTTGGTATGGAAAGCAGCGAATTATACCGGCGCATCGACGATCTTGCCGCCCGCGCCCAGCGGCGGGGGATCGTCACCCGCACAGGGTTCCTGACCCCGGCGGAGCAGTACGCGCTGAAACAATACTATCATGGGGACGACCTGGTGCTCACCGGCGGTCAGCCGGGGTGCGAGCGGCAGGTAGCCTTCTTTTTGCCTGAATATGTGGAGAAAGAGGATCTCGATCCGGCGGAGCATATAGAGGCCATGAAGATCGAAGCCCACTTCGGCGCTCCCGGCCATCGGGACTATTTGGGGGCGGCCCTGGGACTGGGCATCGGCCGGGAGTCCCTGGGGGACATCCGCATCGAGGACAGCACGGCCCACCTGTTCTGCCTGAACACGGTGGCGCCGTTGCTCCTGGATGAGCTTCGTATGGTGGGCCGCTGCGGGGTCACCGTCTCCGCCTGCGCCCTGGGGGAGGTGCCCGCGGCGGTGGTCCGGGTGAAGGCCCTGTCCTTCACGGTCAAGAGCCTGCGCCTGGACGCGGTGACGGGGGCCATGTTCGGCCTTAGCCGCACGGCGGCGGCGGAGCAGATCAAATTGGGCATGGTGTCCCTAAATTACTCCGTCTGCGACAGGACCGACGCGCCCGTGAAGGCAGGGGACGTGATCTCCCTGCGGGGCCGGGGCAAGGGCCACCTCAAGGCCCTGGGCGGCCGATCCAAAAAAGACCGCCTCTTTTTGGAGGCGGAGGTGTATCTGTGATGGTGCAGGCAACCGTGGGCCGGGAGCGTTCCCGGTCCTTTTTTATACGTCCAGCTCGGTAACGGCCTTGGGGTACTCCCGAAGCTCCTCCGGCCCGTGGAGGGGGGTCCAGACCTGGGCAAAGAAGGGGTCCACCTGGGCCCGGCGGCCGTAGTTCCAGCTCCGGCGCTCGCATTCGGGGCACCAGTGGCCGCCCTCCAGGATAAGGCGGGGGCTGGCCTCAAAGGTGTGGCCGAAGGCGCAGCGGAAGGTGAGCTTGGTTTTCCAGTCACCGGTGATCATTTCCTTGGAAAGGAGTTCGCCGCCCCGGAAGGCAGCTGCCCCGGCCACGTCGGCATGGGTGAGCTGGCTTTCGGGCTTGGTTTCGTCGTAGCCGTGATCGATGTGGACGACTTTGTCCCAATCGGTGAAGTGGTCCATTTCGCTGGCCTTTTCGGGCAGGGCTTCCCAGGCCTGGCGGCTGCCCCAGTAGGCGTCGATATGGTCCTCCATATCCTCTTTCAGCCAGCGACGGGGCCCGTGTTCCCCGTCCAGGAGCTTGTTGAAGGTGCTCTTGATGATAGCCCCCATAAGCCTCTGGCCTCCGGGGAGCTTGCAGATCACCCGGCCGAAGGGCCTGGCTAAGCCCAGCTCCTTCAGATAGGCGTCGTAGAAATACTGCATGGAGTCCGAGCGAAAGTGGAGATAGTTCTCCAGCTTGTCGGAATCCAGATAGTATTGGCCGTGGAAGTTTCGGATAGCGTTGACCTTGGGGTCGATGACGCAGTCGATGTTCTGGATGCCGATCTCCCCGAAGGTGTTCTTATACATGGTGTAGGTGTCCACCCGGCAGCTTTCGCCGCCGCCGATGTTGTAGATGTGGCCCCAGAAGGAGGGGTCCAAGGCGCCCTCGGCCTCGTAGGCGCATAGGTTCCGCATAAGGCGGCCGCTGTCCCGGTCGGACACGTATTCGAGGACGTTGTCCAGGCAGTTGTGGAACTGGATGGGGTCCCGTATCCTGGCCATGGCGGGGCCGATGATGCCCGTCTGCCGAAGGCTCACCCAGTAGGTAAGGCCGCTTTCGATGACGTACCGCTCGGCGGCCACCTTGCTGACGGCGTAGTAGTCGAATATGCTGGGCTTGATGGGGTCCCCCACCCGCCCCCAGTGGATGGGCGGCATCCTGTCCCCGGTCTCCGCCACGGTGCCGATGTAAACGAAGCGGGTGCTGTCGTTCTGCCCCAGCCTTTTCACCGCTTCGATCAGGTTCCGGGTGCCGCCGAAATTGACCTCCATGGCCTTCTTCGGGTAGTAGTCCGCGGCGGGAGAAACGAAGGCCGCGATATGCAGTACGAGGTCGCAGCCCTGAACCGCTTTTTCCGCAAAGGCAGGGTCTGTCAAATCCCCGAAAAGGGTCTGTACCCTTGTGTTTCCAACATAGGGCTTCAAGCATTCCCGGCAGCGTTCATTGTCCAGGTCCAGTGCGACGATCTGATAGCTGCCCCCGTCCTCCGCCATCTGCCTGAGGCTTTCCAGCCCCATGCCGCCCGC